>DASZKX010000053.1:0-6149 GCA_035552735.1 Xanthobacteraceae bacterium | reverse complement strand
TGATTCGGAGGTTGCAATGTTGGCCGGTCAATACATGCCCGACGACGACGTTTGTCCCGTGCACGATGAATTGTTGGGTCAACTCTACAGCGCCGGCACGCTCGGCCTGACCGAGCTTGTCGCGACCGTGCCGCCGACCGTCCGAGCGATGCTCGCCCTGTTCTGCTATCATCGCAGCCACCTGCATTCGCTGGGCCTGTCCATCGCGGCCAGTTGCGACGAGGACGACCTCGTGCGGCTGGGAGGACGGGTGGGCTCGACGCTGTTCGCCCGGTCGCGAGAGGCTCCGCACCCCCAGCAGCTGGCCTCCCCGCACGCCAACCGGCGAAAGATCACGCTCGCAAGCGGAATGCTCCGCAGCATGCCACCCCTTGATGACGAGCCGGACGAGGACCTCGTCTAGTCCAGAGCGGTTTCACGCTAACGGGAGACAGAAGACCCTCAAGGGCACTGTGCTCCCGTATCGATCCAGGCCTGGACCAATGCCCCGAACTGTTGTTGCGAGCCCGGAGCCGGCTCGCGCCCGGCGCCCGGCTGCCATCCCCAGGCGATGAGATCATCCCCGGCCGCATGCTCGTGCAGCGCCGCGAGGTCGCGACCGCCATTCCGATTGGGGTCTTTCAGCTGGCGGCAAATGTCGCCGACCGACTTTCCTTGCCATGCCATCTCTATCGGGGCCACGCCCCAGCGCGGATGTCCCGGAATGCTCCGGTAGGAGCTACGCTCCGCGAGGGTGAAGTTGCGGCTCGTGTGGCAGGCCCCGCAGGTATTGCCGGGCACGCCGTCGCCGCTGTCGCCGCGGGTGACCGGCGGCATATGGGCATGCATGTCATTGCCCTGCGTCGGCCGGTCGCCGGCCGGATGGCAGTTCATGCAGCGCGGGCTCATGATCACTTTGGCCGCCTCGGCGAACAGCGCGCGGGATCGCGCGGCCTCATCGCCGATGGAGGCGAAGCTCGACGGATCGCGCAGCCCGGCGCCAGCCTGCGTCGCAGGCGCTGCCGGCGCAGGCGCCTGCGCGACAGACTGCACAGCGGCAAACACCGCCGCGCCGGCTAGAGACATGACAAAAAGCGCTGCCCGCATGGCGCACCCTTTTCGGTTGTTCTGCGCGACGACAACTTCCGAGGACCCTAATGGTTCAGGCGGGCCGCGCCCCTCACTTGCGTTTCCGAGCTCAAGCAGAAATCACTGCGGCGATTCCGTGCGAGCATTATTCCCCGACACCAGCCGCCCGGGCGGTCACGCGACCTTGCTACCAGCAACTTCAGCCGATCACGCCCCGGCTAATGCAGGATCTTGACGTCCTCGGGTTTCGCCGGGCCGGGCAGGCTGCTCACATAGGCGTAGATGTCGGCGAGCTGCGCCTCGCTCACCACCAGCGCCGTATAGGGCGGCATGACGTTGGCCGGCTTGCGCAGCTGGGACGCGAAGTTCTCATAGGGCAGCGGATCTGGCGCGAGCCTGGGTCCGGTGCCGCGCGAGCCCTGGCCGACCGTGCCATGACACTGGTAGCAGCCGTCGGCCATGAACAGCTTGTAGCCGTTGGCGGCATCGCCGGAGGGCGCCGGCGATTGCGCCGCCGCCAGACCGCAGGAGCCGATCAGCACCGCGAGGGAGAGAATCATCTTTTGCATGGTTGTTGCCTCAACGTCCCTGGGTGACGGCGTCGACCAGCACCGGCTCGCCGGCCTTGACGATCTCCACCGCCTTCTTGAGCACCGGCCCGAGCTCCTTGGGATCGGTAATGGGCCCGAACGCGGCGATGCCGAGGCCCTTGGCCATGGTGGCGTAATCGATGAACGGATCCCGCAACGCGACCCCGATATGGGTGCGGTCGATGCCGCGCTGGCGTCGGTTGGCCATGCGCTGAATGCCCATGATTTCCTGATGATAGGCACGGTTGTTGTGCATCACGTAGAGGATCGGCAGCCGGCTGCTGGCAGCCGTCCACAGTATCCCCGGCGAATACATGAGATCGCCGTCCGGGTTGATGGAGACGGTGATGCGGCCGTGCTTCTTGTTGGCGACCGCGGCGCCGGCGGAGGCCGGTGCGCAATAGCCGATGCCGGAGCCGCCGGCGACACCCGTGTTGTGATAATGCTTGCTCATGTCCCAAAGGCGCTGCGGCCAGCCGCTCACGAAATTGCCCGTGGTCGAAGCCAGCGACCAGTCCTCGTTGCGGATGGCCTCGAAGACCTCGGCACAGAGCCGGCCGGTCGAGATCGGGCTCGCGTCCCAGGCGAACAGCACCTCCTTGCGGGCCGCCAGCGCGGCCTGCTTGTGCGCCGCCGCGAGCTTCTCGCCGCGCGCCTCGAGCTTCGCCTTCTGGTCGGAGCTCATGCATTTGCGTACCGCCTCCGTCAGATAGGGCAGCGAAGCTTCCGAATCCGCCGGGATCGACAGGTCCACCGGCTGATAGCGCATGAAATCCTGGTAGTTCGAATGGCTGAACAGATCCGCCGCACTGATGCTGATGAGCTTGGCGTTGTCCTTGATCCTGGCGTTCGAGTAGCTCTCGATATTGTCATGGAACGCATGGGTCGCATTGTAGAAGTCGATCATCTCGAGGCCGAGAATCAGGTCGGCCTGGGCCACCAGGGCGCGCGAGCGCTCGCTCAGATTATATTTATGCCCGGTCGGAAAGTTCATGCGGCCGCCCGTGTCGCAGATCGGCACGTGCAGGGTCTCGGCAAGCTCCACCAGCCGGTCGATGCCGGCCTGGGTGCGCGTGTTGCGGTCGGCCAGGATCACCGGATTTTCCGCGTTGACCAGCATCTGGGCGCATTCCGCCAGCGCGTTCTGGTCGCCGGCGACCGGCGCCATGCGCGATAGCTTGGGGATGGCCGGCTTCTTCTGGTGCTCGGGCAGCGGCTGGTCCTGCAGCTCGCTGTCGAGGATCAAGAGCGTCGGCGCCATCGGGGGCGTCATGCCGATCTTGTAGGCGCGCACCGCGGAATCCGCGAAATGCTCGAGCGAGACCGGTGTGTCGTCCCACTTGACGAAATCGCGCACCATCGCGGCGGCGTCCTGCACCGAATGGGCCCAGACCGCCGCGCCGCCGCGCTTGGGCGCGTCCAGCGTGTTGCCGGCCATGATGTAGACCGGCACCCGGTCGCACCAGGCGTTGTAGATGGCCATCGAGGCGTGCTGCAGCCCGACGGTGCCGTGCGCCAGCACCAGCATCGGCTTGCCTTCGATCTTGGCATAGCCGTGCGCCATCGCGACCGAGGCTTCCTCATGGGTGCAGGTGTGCCATTCGAGGTTCGAGTAGTTGATCAGCGATTCATGCAGGCCGCGGAAGCTGGTGCCCGGATTGGCGGCGATCTGGGTGATGCCCAGGCTCTGGATCACGTCGACCATGAAGTCCGAGCTGGCGGAGCCCTGCAGGATCGGCATCTCCGCCGGAATGCCCTGCTCCATGCGCGGATTGGGTCCCGGCACCGGGCCGACCGGGCGCGGCGGCCCGTCCGGCTGGCCGGCGGTCTGCGCCTTGGCGGCGAGCGGCGCGCCGACCGCCGCGGCCCCGGCGAGGCTCGCGCCTTTTAGCAAGCCGCGCCGGCTGAGCTTGGAATCGCTCCTCGTCCTCGACATGGATGGCTCCGTTTTGCTGTCAGGTTTGATTTCGAATTTGGTTTGGTTTCTTTGGTTTGGTTTCCTGGGGCCGTTCGGCGTTCTTTTTCAAGGCGCGCGCAGGGCGCAGCGTTGACGGCATTGGAGCACGCGCCGGCCCAGGCAGCAAGACGAGGTAGCGGCCGTCGCGTCGGCCGCGGACGGTGGGGTGAATCCGCGGCCGCAGGCTGACGCTGCAACTGTCAGTTTAGTATGATGGGGATCCGATCTGGCACCGAAACTACCCTGCCGGCCAGCAGCCCGCACATGTTGACAAGCGCCGGCCTTCAAGCGCCAGTCACGAGGTCGTCACTTCGAGAGCGCTACGGGATGCACACATCTTCAGGAGTCGGTCGCGTGGTTTCTTTCAGGGACGCAGGGATTCTCACTCCTTCTCCCACCGAGGTCGGATATATCCGACCTCGGACACGATTGATGGCGAAGTCGGAAATATCCGACTTCGCGCGGGAGAAGGTGGGATGGCCGTGCGATACTGAATCATCGTTACCCCCTCACCCCACCCTCTCCCCTTCGGGGCGAGGGAGTGAAGCGCCGTGCCTCCTCCCAATCACGGCCCGCGCTTCGCCGGCGATGCCGGCACGAGCTGCCCTTCGACGCATACCTCATTTACGAGGTCGCCTGGCGGCCGCGATCGTCTGCGCCGGGCTCGCTGCGGCTTTGCTGGCGACGGCCTCTGTGGCGATCGCGCAAGACCAGCCCGCCGCCACCACAAAAGACGTGATCTTCGCCCGCAAGACCCTGATGAACTTCATGTGCGACAAGATGGCCGACATCGAGCGGATGATCGCCATGGGACACATCGATCTCGATAGGGCGCGCGGCAAAGCGGACGCCATCTCGGTGATGTTCATGGCGTTCCCGCATCTCTTCCCGCCGGGCTCGAACCAGTGGAATCCCGCCGCCGTTCCGGATCCGGAGACCGACACCTATGCGTCCCCCGACGTGTGGACCCGGTTCGCGGATTTCTATCGGCTGGCCGCCGCCGCCGCCCAGAGCGCCCACGCCATGAGCCGCGCTGACAAGATCGACGACTTCAAGACCCACGCCCGCGAGCTGCGGATCATCTGCGACAGCTGCCACGCCGTCTACTCGGAAAACAATTGATCGGCAGCCTCCGACGACCCCTTTTATTGATTGATAACCCACCGTGTCGGGAACATCGACCATGATCACGCGCCGAACCCTTGCGCTCCTCGCGGTGACTTTTCTCGCGCCGGCCGCGGCCGAGGCCGGTGCGGCCAAACCCAAGCTGGAAGCCCGCATCGGGGAGCTCAAAGCCAAGACGGCGGCACTTGTCGCCGCGCAGCGGCCGCATCTCGATGCCCTGTCGCCGCCGCAACGGCTGGCCGCGCCCCCCGCCATCTGGCGGGTGCCAGGCGGGCTCACCGACTTCAAGGACTGCTCCCGCTGTCCACAGATGGTGGTGATACCGGCGGGCGAATTCACCATGGGGTCGCCGCCCTCCGACAAGCAGGCGGAGACCCAGCACCGCGTCACCATCGCGGCACCGTTCGCGGTCAGCAAATTCGAGATCACCTTCGACCAATGGGACGACTGCGTGAAAAATCGCGGCTGCGGCGGCTACCGACCCGAGGACGAGGGCTGGGGACGCGGAAAGCGGCCGGTCGTCAATCTGTCGTGGGAAAATGCCAGGGATTACGTGAGCTGGCTCAGCGTTAAGACCGGCAAGCCCTACCGGCTGCTGTCGGAAGCCGAGTGGGAATACGCTGCGCGCGCCGGCACCACGACGCCGTTCTGGTTCGGCGCCACGATCGTGCCGAGCCAGGCGAACTTCGATGGCAGCACCGACGGCTCAGGACCTTCGGAGCTGAACCGGCAAAAGACCATGCCGGTCGGCAGCTTCCCGGCCAACGCGTTCGGGCTGCACGACATGCACGGCAATGCTTGGGAATGGGTGGAGGATTGCTGGCACGACGACTACACCGCGAAGGCGCCGACCGATGGCTCGGCCTGGGTCGAGGACGGTTGCCGCGGGCATGTCGGGCGCGGCGGATCGTGGGAAGACTCCCAAAGCGAGCTTCGCTCCTCCGCCCGCTCGGGCGGCTTCAAGGATGAGCTGTCGTCGACCGACGGCCTGCGCATCGCCAGAGGGCTTTGAAGACACGCCCCAGTGCCACCTCTGAACGCCTCCCGGCCGCGGCGTTAAAGATGAATGCTGCAATATCGACATCTTCTCTCGCTATCGACGGTCCCCCGCGGTATGGAACGGCCCTTCGCCCCCAAGCCGTTTCCTCTTCCGTTGGCGCCCCCTTCCCATGCTCCAAATCGATAGTCTGGTATTCAACGCCTGGAATCGGCGCTTTTTTGATTCCGCCAGCGTGACGCTGCCGGTCGGGGCCAAGGTCGGCCTGGTTGGGCGCAACGGCATCGGCAAGACCACGTTGTTCAAGCTGATCCTAGGCGAGCTGGTGCCGGACGGGGGCGAGATCGGGCTGCCGAAAGCCGCCCGGATCGCTTCGGTCGATCAGGAGCATCCGGCGACGCCGGTCAGCCTC
>DASZKX010000052.1:0-2681 GCA_035552735.1 Xanthobacteraceae bacterium | reverse complement strand
GCCGGCATGCCGTTCATGATGGTCGCGACCCGGCCGCTGGAGTTCATCGTCACCCCGGAGACCACCTACGTCCTGGTGGGCGGCTCCGACCACTATCGCCGGATCTACACCGACGGCCGCGACTGGCCCAAAGACATCGCGCCGGCCTATTCGGGTTACTCGATCGGCCGATGGATCGACCAGGACGGCGAGGGGCGCTTCGGTACGCTCGAGGTCGAGACGCGCGGCTTCAAGGGTCCGCGCTCCTATGACGCCACTGGTCTGCCCCTGCACTACGACAACCAATCCATCTTCCTGGAGCGGATCCACCGCGACAAGGCGGATCCGAACATCCTGCACGACGAGATCACCGTGATCGACCATGCCCTGACGCGGCCGTGGAGCGTGGTCAAGAACTATGTCCGCAATCCGAGTCCGCGGCTCGAGTGGACGGAGGCTTATTGCATCACCGAGGACACTGCGCTGATCGCCATCGGCAACGAATATTACTACAAGAGCGCTGACGGCCGCCTGATGCCGACCAAGAAGGACCAGGCGCCGCCTGATCTGACCTTCTTCAAGCCGAGGTGACCCACAGGATTCTCCGCCGGGCCTTGCATCCGCGTCGCCCGGGGGCGATTCTCGTCGCAATCACTCGAGATTGCTGTAGCGACGGTCGTCATAGAGAGCGCCCAGCATGTGACCGATCTGCTCGCGGAACGCCCGCGGCGCGGCCGCCGTGCCATGGGCATCGAGGGCAGCCTGATCCTTCCATAGCTCGGTGACGGTGAAGTGATTGAGCCGGTTGGCCTGCTGCCACACGTCGAAACGCGCGGCGCCCGCTTCCCGGCGGCTCTCGGCTGCGAGCTTCTTCATCATGACGATGGCATCGTCCTTGAACGGACCCGTCACGTCGACATGGGTGACCACGTAGATCGCGCCCTTGCCGACGGACGGCGGAACCGGGCCGACGTCGATGCCGGTGTCGAGCCGCTCGTCAAGAAAGCCCGTGCGCAGCGGCTCGAGCTTCTCGCGGAGCTGCTTCATGCCGGCCCCTGCGGCATGGGCCTCGATCGCTTTCATGTCGCTCCAGGTTTCCAGGATGGCGAACTGGTTGCGCCGTTCGATATCCTGGAGGATGTCATAGCGCAGATTGCCGGCTTCCTTGCGGCTCGCGGCCGCGACTTGGCGCAGCAGACCGGCCGCCGTCGCCTCGGCGGACGGCGTGACCTCGATATAGGTGACCCCGTAGGCGGGTTGATTGTCGGGAGCTTGCGCCAGTGCTCCCGGAGCCGCCACGCCCGCCAGGACGGCGGTGACAAGCGCCCCGGGAATACAGCTGAAAAGACTCCCAGAAAGAAACTTCATTGAACCTCTCCCCATCTCTTGTGCTCTTGTGCCGTCTCTATTCAGTCTTGCTGCTCTCTCCAGCCCTGCCTCACCGTCTTGCCACATCCCATGCGGTACGCAAATGGCAAGGCGGTGCTCGATTACATGGTTCGGCTGCCGCCCGGGTGGACGGCAGCCGCATGAGCAATCCGGTTCCGGCATTGCCGCCTCGACACGAGAGCGGCGGGGCCGGTTTCGATGACGTCCGCTCGGGGGGTCTTGCGACCTACTTCAACTCGTCTGCCACCTTGTCGACGCCGGCCTTGCCGCAGGCCTCTTCCTGCGGCCCGCCCTTGGGGGCTCCGCTCAGGCCGACGCCGCCGATGGTCTCGTTGCCGACCTTGATCGGAACGCCGCCCTGCAGCGGAATGACGTCCGTCAGCGCGCGCTGGCCCGAGATGTTCTGGCCATTACCGCTGGCGGCGGCGGAGGCGGCGGCGCCGGCATCGGTGCGTTGCGCCCATTCGGCCGAGGGCCGCCCGAACGTCTCCGCCGTATAGGCCTTGCGGCGGGCCAGCTCGATGTTGTGCGGGGCGGCTCCATCGCCCTGCAGGAAGACACGCAGCCGGCCGGTGCGATCCACGACCGCGACCGACACATGATCTCCGCATTCGGTCAGCGCCGTTTCGGCGATCTTCAAGGCCATGCGGACCGAAACGTTCTTCTCGGTCAGCACTTGCGCGCCGGCCGAGCCCGGAACAACGATGATGGCAGCGACTGCGGCGGCGGCCAAACGAAACGACATTGATGTATCCTCCCTTGGTTATGATTTCGAGCCAGGATCCCGTGCGTATCCGGGTCGGCGGCGGCCGACGCGGGGATTATGTCACCAGCCGCAGGCGCGCGGAAGGCAGCCGCCCGAGGCTAAAGACCATCATTTCATGGCCCGGCCCCGTCCGCCCGATGGCGAGGTCGACCGATCGACACCGCTTGAGCATGAATTCCGGCAGCGTCAATGCGCGGCTGCCGCTGCCGCGATGCTGGCGCGTCGGTCCGCCGGCAGGGCAGGAAGGAAACAAGTCGCGGCCGGGCCACGGCGCTCCGACGCAGGCTTGGCTCCGGCGCCGAGCCGGCCTTCTGCGTGTCATTGCAGGATCAAAGTGGACCTGATCGGTGGCCCTACTGCGGCGTGACCGCTTCTGTCGGCGGCTGCTCCTGCCGGGAAGATGATCGCATGGTTTGCGGTCCGTTCGCGGCCGTGCTCGCGCCTACGGGGACGGCGCTGATCTTCAATGTGACCGACGCGAAGAAAACGAGCATCAGCAACGGATAGATGATCGCAATCGCGATGGTCCAATTGCGGATCAATCGAT
>DASZKX010000051.1:0-3656 GCA_035552735.1 Xanthobacteraceae bacterium | reverse complement strand
TGAGCAAGTTCAGAAGCGGCCGGCTCCGGGCCTCGCGGACCATGTGCCGTAGCTCGGCCGCCAGCCCGTTGATCTCGCTCTCGATCCGGTACAGCGCCGCGATGCGGTTGAGCGTCTCCGTCGCGATCGGCGCCGAACCTTTGTCGGCGAGGTCGTAGAATGCTCTGCGGACGTGAGCCCAACAGAAAGCAAGCTTGACGCCGCCACGGTCGGCGAGCGCGCGATAGCCCGCATAGCCGTCCACCTGCAGCACACCAGAGAAGCCAGCGAGATGCGTGATCGGCCGCTCGCTCTTTGGAGTGCTCCCCGTTAAACCGGACACGGGGCGGGTTGACGATTGGCTTTGATGTACTCTCGGGGTGAGAGGTATCCGAGTTGGCTGTGGGGTCGGATGTCGTTGTAGTCGTCGATCCATCCAGGAAGAGCCTGGAGCGCAGCGGCGGCGTCTGGAACGGAGTTCACGCGAACATAGTCGCGTTTGAGGGATTTGACGAAGGCTTCGGCCATGCCGTTGCTTTCCGGGCTTTCGACCGGTGTGAAGCAGGGCGCGAGGCCGAGGGCCAGGGCGATCTCTACGGTCTTGGCTGCGGCATAGACGGAGCCGTTGTCGGTCAGCCATTCGATGCGGTGCGGTGTCTGCGCGGCCCCGAAACGGCGTTCGACGCATTCGATCATCATATCGCGGATCATCTCGCCGCTGATGCCGGCGGTGGTCGCTGTCCAGCGACATCCGGAACTGATCCCTTGGCGTCATGAGGAACTGACCCCCATGCCGACCGCCGGTTCAGGCGGTTGTGGGTTGAAGCGTCGCAGCGGCCTTTTGCAAACGGCCGCTGCGACGCTTTTCGCGAAGCCGGTCGCTGTCGCCCCGGATGGTGATCACGTGAGAGTGGTGGAGGAGTCGGTCGAGGATGGCGGTCGCGACCACGGCATCGCCGAACACCATGCCCCACTCGCCGACGGCACGGTTCGAGGTCACCAGCATGGCGCCGCGCTCGTAGCGGCGGCTGACGAGCTGGAAGAACAGATGCGCGGCATCCGGCTCGAACGTAAGCGATGTTCTCAGGCCGCAGCCTTGAGGCCTGGTATGGTCGGGTAGGTCCATGGCAGGAGGTCGTCAATGCGGCTCTGGGGATGGCCGTCGACGATGCGGGCGATCACGTCGGCGAAGTAGCCCTGCGGGTCGACGCCGTTCAGCTTGCAGGTTTCCACCAGCGAGGCGATCACGGCCCAATGCTCGCCGCCGCGGTCCGAGCCGGCGAAAAGCGCATTCTTTCTTGTCAGCGCGAGGGGCCTGATGGACCGCTCCACTGTATTGGAATCGATCTCCACCCGGCCGTCTTCGACGTAGAGTGTCAATCCCGCCCATCGCGACAGCGCGTAGCGGATCGCCTCGGCCAAGGTGCTCTTCTGGCTGACGAGCGCGAGCTTGTCGCGCAAGAAGCGCTCGAGCGAGTTCAGGAGTGGCCGGCTCCGGGCCTCGCGGGCCATGCACCGTGCCTCGGCCGATTGGCCGCCGATCTCGCTCTCGATCCGGTACAGCGCCGCGATGCGGTTGAGCGTCTCCGTCGCGATCGGCGCCGAGCCTTTGTCGGCGAGGTCGTAGAATGCTCTGCGGACGTGAGCCCAACAGAAAGCGAGCTTGACGCCGCCACGATCGGCGAGCGCGCGATAGCCCGCATAGCCGTCGACCTGCAGCACGCCCTCGAAGCCGGCGAGATGCGTGATCGGTCGCTCGGACTTGCGGTCGGCCGCATAGACATAGGCCACCGCCGGAGGTGAGGGGCCGCCCCAGGGTCGGTCGTCGCGTGCGTAGGCCCAGAGCTGCCCCGTCTTGGTCCGGCCCCGACCGGGGTCGAGCACCGGCGCCGTGGTCTCGTCGGCGAAGAGTTTCGGCGAGGCCCGCAGCTTGGCGAGCAGCCGCTCGTGAACAGGGCGCAACAGATGCGCGGCACGGCCCACCCAGTCGGCCAGGGTCGAACGGTCGAGCATCACACCCTGCCGTGCGAAGATCTGCGCCTGTCGGTACAGCGGCAAATGGTCGGCGTATTTCGATACAATCACCTGCGCCACGGTGGCGTCGGTCGGCAGACCGCCTTCGATCAGCCGCGGCGGCGCGGGAGACTGCACCACACCGTCGGTGCAGGTCCGGCACGCGTACTTCGGCCGGCGAACCACCAGCACTCGGAACTGGGCCGGCACAACGTCGAGGCGCTCGGACACATCCTCGCCGATGCGGTGCAGCGGGCCCGAGCAGCAAGGGCAGTTCCGGTCCTCGACGTCCACCACGGTCTCGATCCGCGGCAGGTGAGCCGGCAAGGCACCCCGGTTCGCCCGCCGCCTGGCGGCACGTGTCGCGCGCGCCGCCTGTGCCTTCTCCTCGGCAACCGCGTGGTCGGCGGCCTCGGTTTGTTCGGCCTCCTCAAGCCCGAGCAGCAGTTGATCGAGCGGCAGGCTTTCAGCCCGGCGCCCGAAACGGTGGCGTTGCAGTTCGCGGATGATTTTGCGCAGCCGCTCGTTCTCGGCCCGCTCGGCCAAGAGCATAGCCTGAAGGGCGACCGGGTCATCGGAGGGGGCGGGCTCGTTCGAACTCACGCGACGAATCAGATCACATCTGTGCTCCCCGGGCGACCCCTGCGCAGGGTCGACCCCAACCTTTTTTCGTTCAGCCTGCCACCATCGGCACCACGACCTCTCGCGGTTCATGCACACGCCGCCAGTCCAGGCCCTCGACGAGGGCAGCGAGTTCCACGGCGCTCAACCGAACCACGGCGTCGCCCGGTTTCGGCCAGCGGAAGGCCCCCACCTCCAGCCGCTTGGCCACAAGCACCACACCGGTGCCGTCGAAGAACAGCAGCTTCAGCCTGTCGGCCCGTTTCGAGCGGAAGGCGTAGACGGTGCCTGAGAACGGGTCGGCGCCCATGCTCTCGCGTACCAGCAGGGCAAGGCCATCCATGCCTTTGCGGAAATCAACGGGGCGGGTGGCCAGCATGACGCGCACTGCGCCGGCGGGACCGATCATGTCTCGGCCCTCAGCGCGGCGATCACTGCCTTGATCATCGCCGAGCGGGCACCGCCGCCGATCCGCACTGTGACGCCGGCGATGTCCAACTCGATAGCGAGATCAGACTTCGCACTCCGCCGCCGCGGCGGCTTGCCGGGCTTGGGCGGCGCCTCCGGCGCCTCGACCGTCACCGGCACGAACGACAATGGCTGTGCCACTCCGACGCGAGCCCGCCGGCGCCAATCGAAAACCTGCTGAGGCGTCAGTCCATGCCGTCGGGCAATCTCGGACACCACGGCGCCAGGCACCAGTGTCTCCTCCAGAATCCGGGCCTTGTCGTCGGCCGACCACGTTCGCCGACCGATCTCGCCAGTGATCACTTCAATCCGCCGCACTTCGCGCGGCGGCTCAAGCGTACGTTCAAGTCTACGCACAAGCCGATCTCACATTACAGATCATCAGCCTGAACGGAAAAGCCCTCGCACGGAAGGTGGGCGCGAAGCTTCGCTTACAAACTTGGGTTCACCTGCTTCGGTGGACCTATTGCTCACATCGGCTATTTCCGGGAAGAATTCGTGGTGCGTCGCCGCTGGCTTGACGAGCAGGCCTATGTCGATCTTGTCGCGTTATGCCAGTTCCTCCCGGGTCCCGC
>DASZKX010000050.1:0-22785 GCA_035552735.1 Xanthobacteraceae bacterium | reverse complement strand
TGTACTGCCGGCATTCTTCCCTCCGCTGCGGTTTCAAGGACCGCGGGTTGGATTGGTCGGGGTTATGGTCGGACTTGGGTCTCTGGTTCGCCTCGTCCTCTTGTTTCGTTCATCAAGCGGTTTCGTTCGTTCAAGCGGTTTCGTTCATCAAGGGACGAACGACCGCGTCATGACCCTATGCGGCGATACCCTCTGTGCCTTTAAGTAATGCTTTGGACAGCCTTATCCAAGCATCCAGGAAGCGATCAATCTCAGATTCCGTCGTGGTCGGCCCGAGGCTGACCCGAATGGCGCCTTGGGCGAGCGGCGGCGCCACCCCCATCGCGGCCAGGACATGGGAGGGCTGGACCTTGCCGGACGAGCAAGCCGCCCCCGAGGACACCGCGATCCCGTCGAGATCAAGCGCGATCACGGCGGTCTCGGCCTTGATGCCAGGGACCGCGAACAGGGTCGTATTGGGAAGCCGATGCGCTTGCGCCCCGAACACGATGGCGGCCGGCATGCGTGCCTTGAGGCCCATCTCCAGCCGGTCGCGAAGCACGGCCATGCGGACGCTCTCCGTGGCGAACACCAGCCGGACTTCGGCAGCGGCCGCCCCGAAGCCGACGATGCAGGCCACATTCTCGGTGCCGGCACGGGCACCACGCTCCTGGCCACCGCCTTTGATGAGAGGGTCGCTGAAATGCAGCGCCTGCTGGCGCTTGACCAGGGCCCCGGCCCCCTTGGGGCCGCCGATCTTGTGCCCCGACAGGGTCAGAAGATCAGCTCCAAGCTCATTGATATTGCAGGGAATACGACCGGCGCCTTGGACCGCGTCGACATGCAGGAGGGCACCCGCCGCCTGCGCCAGTGCGGCCGCCTGCGCCACCGGCTGAACCACCCCGGTCTCGTTGTTGGCCAGCATGATGGAGACCAGCGGCCGCTGCCGGCCGTTGCGGGCCAGCGCCACGAGCTGTCGCTCGAGCGCCGCGAGATCGAGCCTGCCGTCGGCCGTTACCGGCACCATCTCGACGGCGTCGTGAGGGAACCGGCCCCCCGCCAGCACGGAGGGATGCTCAATGGCGGAGATCAGCAGGCAATCGCGCGGCTCCAGACCCGACCCGGTTCCCACAAAGGGGGAAAGGGCCATCATATTGGCTTCAGTGCCGCCCGAGGTGAACACGACATTGCGGGGCTCGGCACCCACCAGGGCGGCCACGCTTGCGCGCGCTTCCTCGATCCGGCGGCGCACCGCCCGGCCCTCGGCATGGACCGAGGACGGATTGCCGCAGACCCCGAGCGCCGCGGCGGCGGCCGCGCGCGCCTGCGGGCGCAGGGGCGCGGTCGCATTCCAATCGAGATAAATCCGTTCAGCCATGGGCTCCGACCACGTTCGCGCGACTTGTACTCCGAAACCATCCGCGCGCCCACCACCCTTTGAAAATGCTTGCTTCTCGGCCCCGGTGTCGTGCTAGAAACCGCCTACCGCGACGGCTGGGCATCGCCCAGTGGCCCCAGTGGCAATGCTCATTGCCGCGTCGAAACCGCGTCAGCGCAAGCCGCGTCGGTGCAAAACTGGAACATTTCCAAATAGTTAGGCACCACCGCCGGTTTTCGCTAAACACACGCTTTAGATGGTGAGCGGCAACGTCCCGCAGCACCGAACCGCCAATCGACCTATTCATCGAGGTTCGCAAATGCCCGAGATCATCTTTACCGGCCCGGCCGGGCGGATCGAGGGCCGGTATCATCCGGCACGGCAGAAAAACGCGCCCATCGGCATCGTGTTGCACCCACACCCGCAGTTCGGCGGCACGATGAACCATCAGATCATCTATCAGCTCTACTACGCCTTCGTGCACCGGAACTTCTCCGTGTTGCGCTTCAACTTTCGCGGGGTGGGACGCAGCCAGGGCGCGTTCGACCATGGGCAGGGCGAATTGTCGGATGCGGCAGCCTCGCTCGACTGGGCGCAATCGATCAATCCGGAAGCCAGGAGCTGCTGGATCGCCGGCTTCTCGTTCGGCGCCTGGATCGGCATGCAGCTCTTGATGCGGCGGCCCGAGATCGAGGGATTCATCTCCATCGCGCCGCCGGCCAATCTCTATGACTTCTCGTTCCTGGCCCCCTGCCCGTCCTCCGGTCTCATCATCCATGGCGACAAGGATGCGGTCGTGCCGCACAAGGACGTCACCGGGCTGGTGGACAAGCTCAAGACCCAGAAGGGGATCGTCATCGACCAGAAGGTGGTCCCGGGCGCCAACCATTTCTTCGACGGCAAGATCGAGCCGCTGATGTCGGCGGTCGGCGCCTACCTGGACAAGCGCCTGAAGACCGAGCGCAAGCCGGCGGCGTAGTACCTCTGCACAGAGATTTGACCGCTTGGTATGGTGGGCAGGCTTGCCTCCTACCTGCTTTCCGCCGGGGCTGGTTCCGATCCACGACCCACGGCATCTTGCCCGACGCCGACGGCGTCATGCTCGATCATGACGTGACCTTCGCGATAGCGGCCGGAGCCCAGAAGCCGATAGCGGCTCCTAAGCATGTGGCCGAAATTCCCTTCAGTTGACCGCAAGAGAGTGGAAACTGCGTTGTCAGGCCTTGAAGAAGGCTAGCAGGTCCGCGTTGATGATCTCCGCATGGGTCGTGGGCATGCCGTGCGGCAGATCCTTGTAGACCTTCAGCGTGCCGTTCTTGAGGAGCTTAGCCGCCAGTGGCCCTGAGTCAGCGAACGGGACGATCTGATCGTCCTCGCTGTGCATCACCAGCACCGGCACGGTGATCTTCTTGAGATCCTCGGTGTGGTCGGTTTCCGAGAAAACCTTGATGCAGTCGTAATGGGCTTTGGTGCCGCCCATCATCCCCTGACGCCACCAGTTGTCGATGACGCCCTGCGAGACTTTCGCGCCGGGGCGGTTGAAGCCGTAGAACGGGCCCTCAGGGATATCGCGATAGAACTGGGCGCGGTTCGCCATGCCAGCGCGGAAGCTGTCGAACACCTCCATCGGAGTGCCGCCTGGGTTCGTGGCGGACTTCACCATGACCGGTGGGATAGCGCTGATGATGGCGGCCTTGGCGACGCGGCCGTCGCCGCCGTACTGGGCGACATAGCGAACCACTTCGCCGCCGCCGGTCGAATGGCCGACGTGAACGGCGTTCTTCAGGTCGAGGTGCGCGACCAGAGCGGCGCTGTCAGCGGCGTAGGTATCCATGTCGTTGCCAAGGTCGGTCTGGGTGGACCGGCCATGGCCCCGACGATCATGCGCGATGACCCGATAGCCCTGCGCGAGGAAGAACAACAACTGGCTGTCCCAGTCGTCGCTGCTTAGCGGCCAACCGTGGTGGAACACGATCGGCTGACCCTTACCCCAATCCTTGTAGAAGATTTCCGTGCCGTCCTTGGTGGTGAAGGTGCTGCTGGCCATGGTCTAGGTTCCTTTGTTCGTGTGAGGGTGGGGACGGCGACGCTCGGACACGGCCTCCGGAGCCGCGATTGAGTCTGTTCCTGCCGCGGCGGCCGCCAGACATGACGCCGAGACGCGAGCGCGGCTGTCGGCGGGGTCGTCATGACACTCCGCTCAAGCCGAGATGCTCGGCAAGGAAGGCCCAGGTTCGCCCGTTCGCCAAGGCCGCCGCCTTTGCGTCGTAGTGGACGCCGGTGTGGCGCGCGAAGGCGTGGTTGCAGCCTGGATAGCTGTAGATTGTGGCGCTGGGCACGCTCGCGAGCGCCGCCTTAATCCGGGCCTGGGCGTCCCTGCTGATGTATTCATCCTCTTCGGCCAGATGCATCAGCAGCGGCGCGGTAATGGCTTCGGCCTCGTCAAGGTAACTCTCGGTGTCGCCGCCATGATAGGCAACGGCGGCGTCAAGGTCGTGACGAGCGGCGGTCAAATAGGTCATCAGGCCGCCGAGACAAAAGCCCATGACCCCCACCTTGCCGGACGCGCCTTCCAACTGTTCGGCGGCGCGTACCGTCGCTACGACATCACGCACGCCGGTGTCGCGGTCATAGGCGGTGTAAAGGGCCAGGCCCTTTTTCCACTCTTCGTCTGACCAGGTGTTGAGATCGACCCCGCGTTCCTGTCGCCAGAACAATTCCGGGGCAATCGCAAGGAAACCTTTGTCGGCGAGTTCAAGGCAGGTCTGGCGCATGTCCTCGTTGACGCCAAAGACCTCATGAAGGACGACGACAACCGGTGCAGAGGCGTTGGTCGGCCGCGCGAGATAGGCGGAGAATTCGCCGCCCTCGGTCTGTATATTGATCGTTTGGCTCATAGTGTTCCCCGATCGATCTGACGGGGCAGCCTAGTAGCGGAGAGGCTACACCACTATGGACGGATATGACAAAAGGTAGGGCTAAATCGGCGCCAATCCCCTCTTCACAGATCGAGGTCGGCCTGGTGTGCGACGGGGGGACCTCGCGGGCGGGGATCTACGGCCTTACCGATCTGTTTCAGTATGCCGGAGATATCGCCGCGACGCGGCTAGGTGAGGGTGCGGCGCGGCCTTTGCGGATCTGCCACTGGCAAGCGACAGATGACGGTCCCGACGTCCGCTGCACCTACGACAGCTCGCCCGGCCCGCCTAATGCGCCGACGGTGCTGCTCATTCCGGGCAACGCGCAGGCCCCGCTCGAAGTCGCCGGTGAGAGCCCGTTGATCCCTTGGTTGCGCCAGAAGCATGGTCAGGGCGTGGTCTTAGCAGCCGTGTGCGGCGGCGTTTTCATCCTAGCCAGGACCGGCCTATTGGCCGGCCGGCAAGCCACTACGCACTGGGCGTTCAGCGATCAATTCGCCGCGCAATTCCCAGACGTCCTCACCGAAACAGACCACATGGTAATTGACTACGGAGACGTCGTCACCGGTGGGGGCGTGCTCGCCTGGGCGGATTTGGGCTTGAGGCTCACCGAAAGGTTCCTGGGCCCGACCGTTATGCTGGACACCGCACGTTATATGAATGTCGATCCGCCGGGACGGGAACAACGCTTCTACAGCGGGTTCGAGCCGAGGACGAAACATGGTGATGGCGCAATATTGAAGGCTCAACATTGGCTTTCAGCTCGGCGCGAGCGCCCGGTGACCGTCGCTGACATCGCTCGGCACGCCGGCCTCGAGCCGAGGACATTCCTGCGGCGCTTCATTCAAGCGACAGGCATGAAGCCGAGCGAATATCAACAGCGACTTCGGATGACACGAGCACGGGAAATGCTGGAGTTCTCGCGAACGAGCGTCGATGAGATCGCGTCGAGCGTTGGTTATGATGACGCCGGAGGATTTCGCCGCGTTTTCCGCAAAATCGTGGGACTAACGCCCTCCGACTACCGCCGTCGCTTTTCTCGGCTCAGCCGAGGGAGCGACTGACTCGGGGCCCCAAGCGTGCGCACCGATGGAAGGTGCGGCGAGCGGCTTCAGCCGCGCAACCGGGGTCCGTTTGATGCACGTCAGAATGTCCATTTCCCTGCTTTATCGCTCCAAAGCGGCCCTTTCGCTTGCGGCCAGATCGAGCCACAAGACGAACGTCCGGATTTGGGTCTCGCCGTCGCAGAGCGGAGCATCGCAAGTCCACCCCAAGCGGTCGGTCCGATGGCATCCGGACCCGGCGATTGTGGAATGAGGAGCCTGGATAAACGCTCAGGCAACCGGTCAAACCCTCAGTGCAGAGGTACTGTTAAACCGCGGCTCTGCTCAAGGGCGCGCCACCACGCCGCCCGGCATCGGGTGCGGCACCCCGGTCGTGGTCGGAAACGAAAGCGGCAAACCGTTGAGGCTGCGCACCGCCAGATAGGCGAAGCCCTGCGCCTCGAGCGAATCGGCCGACCAACCCACGGTATCGGCGGTCTTGACGCTCGCCGGCGCCACTCGCTCCGCCAGCATCCGCATCAAGACCGGGTTGCGAATGCCGCCGCCCGCCACGATGAAGCTCGCGGGCGCGCGCGGCAGCAGCTCGATGGAGCGGGCGATGGCGGCGGCGGTCAGGGCCGTGAGGGTGGCGGCGCCGTCCTCCAGGCTCTTGCCGGCCAGCTTCGCGTCGGCGGCGATCCAGTGGTGGAAGGCGTTGCGGTCGAGCGATTTCGGCGGCGGCTTGGCGAAGAACGGATGGGCCAGGATGCGCTCGACCGCGGCCTCGTCCACCTGCCCGGCCGCGGCGGCACGGCCCTCGCTATCGTGGGGATGGCCGGTGCGCAGGCGCACGAAATCATCGATCAGGGCGTTGCCCGGGCCGATGTCGCAAGCGATGAGCTCGGCATCGCCGTCGATATAGGTCAGGTTGGCGACGCCCCCGATATTGAGCACCGCGATCGGACCCGGCTGGCCGAGCAACCGCACCATGGCGCGGTGAAACACCGGCACGAACGGGGCGCCCTGCCCGCCGGCTGCCACATCGGCGGCGCGAAAGTCGTACACGACCGGAATGCCGAGCCGGCCGGCGAGCGCCTCGCCCTGACCGAGCTGAACGGTCAGATGCCGGGCGGGATCGTGCAGGACGGTCTGGCCATGGAAGCCGACCACCGCGATATCGCTCGCCACCATTCCGTTGACGGCCAGGAATGCCTCGACCGCCTCGGCATGGGATCGCGTCACCAGAACCTCGGCGTCGACCAGCTGGCCGGGCCGCTCGGCGCGATCCGCCAGGTTGGCGGCCGAAGCCATCGCGTGGCGCAAGAGCAGGCGCTCCTCGTCGCTGTAGGGCCGGTAGAGGGTCGGGCCGATGCGGCCGACCTCCTCGCCATTGGTGTCGATGAGCGCCACATCGACGCCATCATATGACGTGCCGCTCATGAGACCGATGGAAGCAAGCCACGGCATAGGGCCATCCTTTGAATCCCCGCCCCAACCTGATACACCACCGGCCCGACAGAGGCGATAAGCCAAGACGACAGACCATGAGCGCCTACAAATCCGATTTTCTCGACGTGCTGGCGAGCCGGGGCTTCATTCATCAGCTCTCGGACGCGGCCGGGCTCGATGCGCGCGCCGCGCAAGGCGCGATCACCGCCTATGTGGGCTTCGACGCCACGGCGCCGAGCCTGCATATCGGCAATCTGTTGTCGATCATGATGCTGCGCTGGCTGCAGAAGACCGGCCACCGCCCGATCGTGCTGATGGGCGGCGGCACCAGCAAGATCGGCGATCCCTCCGGCAAGGACACCACCCGCACGCTGCTCACGGACGAGCAGATCGACGCCAACATCGCCAAGATCCGCACCGTATTCGCGCGCTTTCTCGATTTTGACGCCGGCACCATCACGGCCAACAACGCGGATTGGCTGGACCAGCTTCGCTACATTCCGCTCTTGCGCGAGGTCGGGCGTCATTTCACGGTCAACCGGATGCTGACCTTCGATTCGGTCAAGCTGCGGCTGGATCGCGAGCAGCCGCTGACGTTTCTCGAATTCAACTACATGATCCTGCAGGCCTACGATTTCGTGGAGCTGTACAAGCGTCACGGCTGCATCCTGCAGATGGGCGGGTCGGACCAGTGGGGCAATATCGTCAACGGCATCGAGCTCGGACGCCGCCTGCTCGAAGCCGAGCTGTTCGCGCTGACCACGCCGCTCCTGACCACATCGTCCGGGGTGAAGATGGGCAAGACCGAAAGCGGCGCGGTCTGGCTCAATGCCGATATGATGCGGCCTTACGACTACTGGCAATTCTGGCGCAACAGCGAGGACGGCGATGTCGTGCGCCTGCTGAAGCTGTTCACCGAGCTGCCGCTCGAGGAGATCGGCCGCCTGGCCGCGCTGAAGGGCCACGAGCTCAACGAGGCCAAGAAGGTGTTGGCGACCGAGGCGACCGCGCTCCTGCACGGCCGCGCCGCCGCCGCCGAGGCGGCCGAGACCGCGCGACGCACGTTCGAGGACGGCGGGCTGTCGGAATCGCTGCCGACCATCGAGATCGCGCGGGCCGAGCTCGACCGCGGGCTCGGCGTGCTGGTGGCCTTCGTCAAGGCCGGCCTGGTCGCATCGAACGGCGAGGCGCGGCGCCAGATCAAGGGTGGCGGCCTCAAGGTCAACGATGCGCCAGTCACCGACGAGAAGATGATGCTCACGGGGCGCGATCCGACGCCGGAAGGCGTCATCAAGCTCTCGCTCGGCCGCAAGCGGCATGTGCTGCTGCGGCCGGTGTAGCGCAACGGGCACAAAAAACCGCGGGCGCTCGCCGCTGCGGCCTACCTTCATCCTCCGCCGCCGATAGAGCATTTTCAGGAAAATGCCCGCCCCTGCGGAGGCGGGGGTGGAATCCGGTTTTCCGTCCGAAAATGCGACCATGCAAAAATGCTAGAGCGGTTTCTGTCTCCGGTAGTGTGAACCGCTCTAGCGAACCGGATCGCCGTAGATCTGCGGGACGTTGCCGACGGTGGATTGGTTGTCGGTGTTGGGAAATTGGCTGGTGCCGCTGGTCGCAATCCCGCCGGTGGGAAAATCGAAGAACTTGCGCAGCAGGCCGGGCGCGACGGCTGAAATCGGATTGACGTGCAGCACCGGCCCGCTGGTCGGCCCGACCACCTCGAAGGTGACGCCGACCAGGCCTTCCTTGCTGCCGCCGCCGAGGAAGATACCGAACAGCGGAATCTGGCCGAACATGTTGTTGAGGCCGTAGAGCGGGATGAAGGTCCCGCGCATCCGCACGTCGTCCTTCAGGTAATCGACGTAACCGTCGACGGTGGCGCCGATCATGGGTCCGCTCACGATCGCCTCGCGGATCGAGAAGCGGCCGAGCGTGCGGGTGAACTCGACCCGCATGCGCGAGAAATCGACGCCGGAGCGCTGGCCGCCGGGGGCGCCCGCGACCACCCGATCGAGCGACGCCTCGCCGCGGACCGAGAAATCCTGAATGTTGAGAAGGCCGTCTTGCGATGA
The DNA here is from genome assembly GCA_035552735.1 of Xanthobacteraceae bacterium. Taxonomy (GTDB): domain Bacteria; phylum Pseudomonadota; class Alphaproteobacteria; order Rhizobiales; family Xanthobacteraceae; genus VAZQ01. The sequence goes on along the minus strand of DASZKX010000050.1, from coordinate 13,946 downwards.
AATGTCGGCGGTGGTCGGGTCCATGGCCACCCACATCTCGCCGCCGAAAATCTTGCCGTACATGTCGGTGAAGCGGAAGAAGGCGCCCGCATCCTTGGCGTTGATATAGATGATCTGCCGCCCGCCGTTGCGGCCGCGCAGATCGGCGCTGAACGCCGCATCGCGCCCGAGCTTGGCGCTGGCCGCCAGGCTCTTGATGGCGCCGCCGCGCCGCGACATGGTGAGATCGAGACCGCGCAAGGTCTCGCCGTGGAAGCCCGCCACGGTACCGACCTTGATGTCGAGATCGACGTCCTTCGATTCCTGCTTGCCCTGGCCGGAGACCGGGCCGCCCATCGCCGACTTGACGAAATTCCGGCCGTCATAGACGTCGCCGCGCATCATCACCCGCAATGCGCCGTCGGGACCACGCTCGGCCTTGAGCATGGTCTTGTCGCCGTCCGAAAGGTTGAAGGTCGGAAAGCTCGCGGATTGAACCTGGCCGTTGTCGTCCATCTCAACCGAACCTTTGACGGACGTGCCCGGCCCATCGATCACGATGTCGTCGAAGCGGGTCGAGGGCGACCGGCTGACGACCGTGAAGGTGGCATGGGTCGGTTTTCCGGACGGCTTGGTCCACCCCGGCAGCAAATTCTCGATCCGCGCGGGGGTCAGATCCGCGTCGACCGAAAGCCGGCTTTCGCCGCCTTCGAACGCGCTGATGTGGCCGTTGACCTTGACCGGCACCGGCCCGATCACATAGCCGGCGAGATCGAAGCCGAGCTTGGCGCGCGCCGCTTCATCAAGCGTGCTTTGGATGCGAACCTCGGCGTCGCCGTCGCCGCGCGGCTTGCGGTAGTCGAGCGCCGCCGGGATGCCGTTGAGCTTGACGTCGCCCTTGATCCAATAACCCTGATTGTTGGCGACCACGTGGAGGTTGTTGCCTTCCACCTTCTGGCCCATGACCATGTGATCGGCGGAAAAATTCGCGACGTCCATGTTGATCGCGTAGATCGACGAGCCGGGCGGCAGATCGTCCTTGAGCGGCAGATTGAGCGAGACCTGGGCCGACACGGTTCCGCGGCTGGTCGCCGGATCGAGCGGCGAGCCGGAAAAATCCCGCAGCCGTTCCAGGGCCAGGAGCTCGGCGGCGGCCTGGACGGGTCCATCGAGACGGAAGCGCGCCTTGGCGGGCGGCGCCTTGGGGAACGTGTCGGGCACCTCGAACGTGCCGCCGCTGATCGCAAATTTGTGGCCGGGCGACAGCTCCACGCCGCCGTGGCCGAGAGTGACGACGGCTTTTCGCCCGGTGACCCGCAGCGTCATGTCGGCGTCGCGGATCGGCGGCAATCCGTCGACCGGCCGAACCTCGACGCCGCTGCCCACGATCTCGATCGACAGCCCATCGTCGGGAATCGGCGGGCCGCTGGTGCGCAACGTCGACAGCGGCGCATTGGTGGCGATCGCAAGCCGCTCGACGGTTCCGCCCGCCACATGGTCATCGACCCAGCTGCGGACCTTCGGGGTGATGCAGAACAGCCAGAGCTTCTTCATGGCCGCCACCGACATGCGATTGGCCGCCACCCCGAAGGTCAAACGCGGATCGGATGTCGAATAGTCGAGGTTGCCGGAGATGGCGAGACCGACCTCCATGTTGCCGATGTCGCCTTGCAACACGTCGATCCGCTGCTTCTCGGTGTCGACCCGCAGGCGCAACAGGAAACGGTTGAGGATGAGCGGATCGGCATCGGCGACGGCGGCCGAAGCCAGCACCACGGTCCCGCCCGTCACCTCCACCCCCCAATCACCGCTGCGCTCGCGCGGCGCGTCGATCTTGGCGAGCAGCGTGACGCGGTTGCCGCCCGATACGATCTGGAACGGCATCGCCAGCGACTGGCGCTGGGCATCCCAATCAAGATTGAACTCGGCCCGGTCGACCGGGATCTTGATCTCCGGCTCGTCGAGATCGATGAGGAAGCCTTTTTCGGCCACGATCCGGCCTTCGACCGATTGCGGGATGCCGTCGGGCCCGATATCGGCGTGGATATGTCCCGACAGAGGAACGTCGAGCTCGTATTCCCCCACCAGCCGCATCGCCAGCATCATGTCCTTGGCGGGCAACTTTTCGGTCTCGATGTCGACGACGCGGTGGCCATAAAGACCGGGCGTCATGGCGGCCCGCAGCAACCACGGCTGCTCGGCGCTGTCGGAGCTCAGCGTCAAGGCGATGCCGCCGGTCTTCGGCCGCGTGAGGCTGAGATTGATGTCGCGGAACGACCACTGCTTGCCGTTGCGCTGGTCGTCGACGGTCAGGTTTCCGCTCTTGAGACCGAGCTCGCTCAACTCATGACCGTCGAGACCCGTGGCGCCGATCCCGTCGAGCCAGGCCAGGAGCGAGGCGAAGTCCGGGATCACCGGGCCGGTCCCGGGCGCCGGCTTGCCGGCCGGAGTGCTTGGGGTCGTGGCCGTGGTAACCGGGTCGACGGTTGTGGGCAGCGGCGTGCCGTCCAACCGGACCGGAATTTCCGCCGCCGAAGCGGTCACGAATGGGCGCTTGTTGGCGCCGGCAAAGACCGTGACCTTGCTGTCGGGCTCGATGCGAACCGCCATCTCGGCGCCGACCAGGCTCAGCCGCTCGGCACGCATATGTCCGGAGAAGAGTCCGGCGCTGGAGAGGCCGACCTCGGCCTTGGGTGCGGTGGCCACGATGGTGCCGTCGGGGTCGCGCACCACGATGTCGCGCATGCGAAGCGCAGTGCGTCCGTTGGCGTCGCGTTCGAGCTGGGTGCCCCCGACCTTGACCTGATGATAGCCGCCGAAATTCTCTTCCATGGCGGCGACGAGCCAGGGCGAAGCCAGATCGAGATCAATCGGCCCGCTCGACAGGCGCCACCACAGACCGAGCATTCCGGTTCCGAGGAGGGCGACCAGGGCGGTCGCCGCGAAGCTGCACTTGCGCAGCTTCGGCCGGCCATGGAACAAGCGACCGGGCAGATCGAGCAACTGCCGCCAGCGCGGCAGCGGCGCCAGCCGAAACGGCGCCAGGCACTCCTGCACGTCGCGATCGCCGGCCAGCTCGCCGGCCAACTGCTCGCAAAAGTGCGATTGGAGGCTGGCCTCGAGCCTCCGAAGCGCGCTCACGCTCGGATTCGTGTGTTGATCCGCCATCCCCCGACCGGGCGCCCCCTCGACCGCCGAATCCCGTCGCCTTTCGGCCCGGTGGTAGTGCCATGGTCGAAGATTCGCATGAATCCGGTCGACCTGCCAGCACCCTCACGCGTATGCTTCGGCACCATATTGACCCCGAAAAAGGGACGAAAGGAAGGCGCGCAATGGGGAATGAGCTCAAGGTCGGCCAGAAAGCCCCGGCATTCTCGCTGCCGCGCGACGGCGGCGGCACTGTTTCGCTGGCGCAATTCAAGGGTCGCAAGCTCGTCATCTATTTCTATCCCCGGGCCGACACCCCGGGCTGCACACGTGAGTCCATCGATTTTTCGCAGCTGCGCGCCGCGTTCGACCAAGCCGGCACCGATATTCTGGGGGTCTCGGCCGATCCCGTGACGGCGCAGAACGCGTTCAAGAAGAAGCATGACCTGACGGTGGGGCTCCTGTCCGACGAGACCCACGCGATGCTCGAGGCCTATGGGGCGTGGGGAAAAAAATCGATGTACGGCAAGAGTTTCACGGGGGTTCTTCGCTCCACCGTTCTGATCGGTCCGGACGGCCGCATCGCCCAGATCTGGCCCAAGGTGAAGGTCGAGGGCCATGCCGCCGAGGTGCTGAAGGCCGCCAAGGCGGTCTGAGCCCGCTTGAGAACCTCGTCCCGAGCGTGACCCGGGACCACCCCAGACTCCAGCGTAAAGTGCAGGCCGGCGCCTCTGAACCCCAAATTCAGATGTTCCCGGATCCGCTATGCGTTTCTTCGCAGCGGATTCGGGGAAAATTAACCATGATGAGGTGGAAATGGCGCTCAGTAGCGCCGGTACAGCGGGATCCAACCCGGCGAGGATGCGTCAATGCCTCACCGGTCGGAATTCTACCAGCACTCGAGCCATCACCCTGTGCATTACGCCAACGTCCGCAGCCCACCCATCACGGTGGCGACGTTGGCTGAAGGCGCGGACTACACCCTTGTCCATGCCGGACGCCAGCTGCGAATCGGACCGATCGCCTTTTGGATCGTGGTCGGCACGCTGGTCATCATGGCGGCGTGGAGCATCACCACGGCGACCTATTTTGCGTTCCGCGACGATGTGCTGACGCGCCTGGTCAGCCGCGAGGCCGAGATGCAATTCGGCTATGAGGATCGCATCGCCGAGCTGCGCGCCCAGATCGATCGCCTGTCCAGCCGGCAGCTGCTCGACCAAGAGCAATACGAGACGAAGCTCGATCAGGTTTCGCGCCGCCAGGCCACACTGGAATCGCGCGCCGCCGCGCTCGGCGCCCTGACCGACCCGGCCATCACCAGCTCCATCAAGCCGCCGGCCGCCCGTAACGGCGCGGGCGCGCCGCCACGCAACGCGCCGCTCAAACCTTCGCCGCTGACCGACGCCGGGGCACCGGCGGCGACACGCGACGCCAGGCTCGGCATCGTCAATCCGGCGACCGGGCGCTCCGCCGTGGTTGGAAGCGACGACATCGATGGGGCGCTGGCGGGCATGCAGGCTTCGCTCGATCGGATCGATGCCCGCCACCGGGCTGTGCTGAGCGCGCTCGAGGAGACCTATCATTCCAAGGCGCAACGCATGCGCGGGGTGCTGGCCGATCTCGGCGTCGACACCAAGAAGATCGCACCGGCGCCCAGGAACGGCGTTGTGGGCGGCACCGGCGGCCCGTACGTGCCGGCGCTGCCGCCGTTCAATGCCAGCGCATTCGATCGGCAGCTCTACTCGGTCAAGGTCGCGCGCGTGGAGATCGACCAATTGACCCGCTCGCTGGTCAGCATTCCGGTGCGCCGGCCGATCGCCGGCGAAGGCGAGATCGTGTCGGGCTTCGGGGTGCGCATCGATCCCTTTCTCAGCCGGCCTGCCATGCATACCGGCCTCGACTTCCGGGCCGAGGTCGGCGACCCGGTCCTGGTCACCGCCAACGGCACGGTGACGTCGGCGGGCTGGAGCGGCGGCTACGGCAAGATGGTCGAGGTCGATCACGGCAACGGACTGGCGACCCGCTACGGCCATATGTCCGAGATCGACGTGAAGGTCGGGCAACAGGTCAAGCTCGGCCAGAGCCTCGGCAAGGTCGGCACTACCGGCCGCTCGACCGGCCCGCACCTGCACTACGAGACCCGGATCGACGGCGAGGCGGTGGACCCGCAGAGATTCCTCAGCGCCGGCAGCAAGCTCGCCGACGTCCTCTGACTTTTTTGCATTGTCGCATTTTCGGACGGAAAACCGGATTTCGCCTCCGCCTCCGCGGGGGCGGGCATTATCCGCAAAATGCTCGAAGCGCCGGCCCGCTCAGCTCGGGTTGTCGAGACTGAACACGCCGCTGTCCTCGTCATACGCGAAAGCCTCGGCGTAGCGGGCCCAGGAGATGACGGCGCGCAGCGTTTCCTCGGCCGCCTCGTCCGCCATGTGATCCTCCAATTCGTCACGGAAGCGGCTGGCCGGCGCGTGATGGGTGGCGCGCTCGTCGAGCACATGCTTGATGTGGCCCGCCAGCGGCACGTAGGTCAGAAGGTGCTGCTTGAAGAGCCGCTTGCGGTCATCGAGATCCAGCCGCACGAAGTTCCTGCCGGCCTCGGTCAAGCGCAGATCGCCCTCCGCCAGCTCGGCAAATCGAAGCAGCTGGAGGGTTTCGGCGACCGGAAAGAGATCGTCGATCTCCATCTGCAGGCTGGCGGCGAGCGGCGGCAAATCGGCGCGCCCGTTATAGGGCTCGGCCGCGACCGCCTCCATCAGGCCCGCCAGCACGTTGGACGATACCCGCGGCAGGACCAGGGAGATGCCGGTCCCGGGAAAACCTTCGCGCGCCGCCTTGCTGGCCGGCTCCGAGGTCATGCGGGCATAGATGTCGTCCACCAGCTGGCGGAATCGAGGATCGAGCCGGCTGCGCGGCTGCGGCAGGTCGACCTTGATCTCGCCGAGGATGCGTCCGGGATTGGAAGAAAAGATCAGGATGCGGTCGCACATCAGGACCGCTTCCTCGATGTTGTGCGTGACCATGAGGATGGAGGAGATCGGCATGCGTCCTTCGCACCAGAGGTCGAGCAGATCGGTGCGTAGCGTCTCGGCGGTCAGTACGTCGAGCGCCGAGAACGGCTCGTCCATCAGCAGGACCTGCGGATGCACCACCAGGGCGCGGGCGAGGCCGACGCGTTGCCGCATGCCGCCGGAAAGCTCCTTCGGATAGGCGATCTCGTAACCGTCGAGGCCGATGAGATCGATCGCGGCGAGCGCGCGCTTCTTGCGGGCCGCCGGATCCACGCGCTGAGCTTCGAGCCCGACCTCGACGTTCTCCATGACGGTCAGCCAGGGGAACAGCGCAAAGCTCTGGAACACCATGGCGACCTGGCTGGCCGGCCCCTCGACCGCGACGCCGCCGATCTTGACTGTCCCGGAGGTCGGCGGCATCAGCCCGGCAATGATGCGCAGCAGCGTGGACTTGCCGCAGCCCGAGCGGCCGAGCAAGGCGACGATCTCGTTGCTGCGCAAGTCCAGGTTGACGTCCTCGAGCACGACGTGGTCCTTTGCGCCGCCCTCGCCATAGAGGTGACGGACGCCGCTGATCTCAACCAGGGCGCCGGACGGGGAAACGGGTGCGTGCGCCGAAACGGCTGTATCCATGGCTCGAGTCCTTCCAATCCAATGCTTGGTCAATTCAGACGAAAGCGCCGCTCCGCCAATCCGAACAGGGGTCGCCAGAGCAGCCGGTTGAACGTGACCACGAAGATCGACATGACCGCGATGCCGAGCACGACCCGGGGAAAATCGCCGGCCTCGGTCGCGTCCGCGATATAGGCACCCAGGCCCGCGGCCTTCAGCTTGATATCGCCCCAGGTCGCGACCTCGGCCACGATGCTGGCGTTCCAGGACCCGCCGGAGGCCGTCAGCGCGCCGGTCACGTAATAGGGAAATATTCCCGGCAGCATCACGTCGCGCCACCATTGCCAGGAGCGCAGGCGATAGATGGTCGAGGCTTCGCGCAAATCGGTCGGAAACGCGCTCGCTCCGGCCACCACGTTGAACAGGATATACCATTGCGTGCCCAGCACCATCAGCGGGCTCAGCCAGATGTTGGGGTCGAGCCGCAGCGACACGATGCCGACGACCGCAATGGGAAACAGGACATTGGCCGGAAACGCGGCCAGGAATTGCGCAATCGGCTGCGCCCGTTCGGCCGCCCAGGGGCGCAGCCCGATCCACACGCCGATCGGCACCCAGATCACGCTCGCGATGGCGATGAGGATCACCACCCGCAGCAGGGTGAGGAACCCATAGCCCAGCGCCTGGAGGACATCGGCGGGGCCGATCGTGGCACGAACATAGTCCACCATCGACCAGAGCGCGTAGCCGGTCACGGCCAGCACCGCGGCGAGCCAAAGCGTGTCGCCCGTCCGGCCGAGCCGGGGACGTTTCGCCAGGCTGCGGGTGAGCGAATCCGGAATCCTGATCGCAGGCAGGTGCGTCAGATGCCCGGTCGCAAGGGTGAGCGAGGCGGAGATGCGATTGAGCAGGCGAGCGCGGCGGATCAGGTCGTAGAGCCAGGACTGCGGGCGCTGCTGCGCCGCCGTCTGCTCGAACCGGAACTTGTCGGCCCAGGCCACGATCGGCCGGAACACGAATTGATCATACGCCAGGATCACGATCGCCATGGTGAGGACCGCCAGCACCACGGCCGCGATGTTCTGCTGCTCGATCGCGATCGCGATCCAGGAGCCGATGCCGGGCAGCCTTACGGTCGTGTCGCCCACCATGATGGCCTCGGAAGCGACCACGAAGAACCAGGCGCCCGACATCGACATCATGGTGTTCCAGATGAGCCCGGGCGCCGCGAACGGCACTTCGAGGCGCACGAAGCGCAGCCAGGGCGAGAGCTGGAAATGCCGGCACACCTCGTCGAGGTCGGAGGGAATGGTGCGCAGCGACTGATAGAAGCTGAAAGTCATGTTCCAGGCTTGGGCAGTAAAGACCGCGAAGATGGCGGCACATTCGGCGCCCAGCTGGCTGCCCGGAAACAGCCCCATGAAGAAGACCACCGTGAAGGTGAGAAAGCCCAGCACCGGCACCGATTGCAGGATGTCGAGCGCCGGAATGATGACGAGTTCGGCCTTGCGGCTCTTGGCCGCCAGGGTGGCGACCATGAAGGTGAACAGCAATGAGGCGAATATCGCCGCGAACATCCGCATCGTGGTGCGCAGCGCGTATTCGGGCAGGTTGCGCGGGTCGAGCGTCACCGGCGCAATGTCGAGGGTCGACAACGGCGCCTTCATCTCGTGGGCGCCGTGCGCCACCGCGATGATGAGCCCGAACACCAGGACGAAGACGATGCCGTCGTAGAGGTTCGGGATCAGGCCGCGCGGACCCAGGCCCAGGGGCGACCAGCGCTCGACTTTCTGGACCGGAGCACTCATAGGCCACCCTCTCGACTCACCTGATGATCGCCGGCGCGACGATCACAGGGCGCCGATCAGGCGCCCGTCATCACCGGCAACGGCCTATTCATTTGACGGCTACTGTCGCTGCTCATGGTCGGAGCGGTCCTTATCGGCGTTGGAGCAAGCCAACAAGTCGGGCCGCAGTGAGGCCAACCCGATGACTCAGCCAAAGCGCTTCGTCAATAGAAGAGTAAGCTTGCGAGGGGTGAAATTGACGGGCGTGGGGCGCGAGCCGGAATTCGCGCATGTGGCAATCAAAAATATGACAAGGGTATTACGGCTTCTCTCAGGAAGCGGCAGGTGGCTTGGCGATCCAACCGACGAAAGTGAGCCAACGGCCGACCAGCACCAGGGCACCAAAACCGATCTGCACGGTATCATATCTCAACCATTTGCCGCTTTCAACCATTTGCGCCGGCCGCGGTGCTTCTTCCCTCATTCCACCTATATGAGATTCCTATAAAGGCGCGCTCGCTTCCATCTCGAAAAAATATCCGCCAGGTGGCAACTGACATCCGATCGAGCAGGGTGAAAGAGTCGTCGCGCCCTTTGATGCAAATCTAGACTGCAGCGTCGCGCGCGCGTGAAGATGACGAATCCCCAATCCGTTCACCGCCAGGAGCGTGCAAAATGTTGGACATCATCATGCTGGCCCTCGGGCTCGCCTTTTTCGCGCTGTCGGTGGGCTACACCATCGCCTGCGACCGACTGTAAGGATCCCGCGTCATGCTCTTCGATTATTCGCTCGCCGGCCTCGTGACCGCGGGGCTGATGCTCTACCTCGTCTATGCCCTGCTTCGGCCGGAGCTGTTCTAACAGCCTAAACTGTTCTGACCGCCTGAGCTTTTCCAACATAAGGCTGGAACGACCATGACCGTCATCGGCTGGATACAAATTCTGCTCTATTGCGCGATCATCGTGGCGATCATTCCGCTGCTCGGCGCCTATATGACGCGGGTCTTCAACGGCGAGCGCACCTTCCTGTCGCCGGTCTTCCGTCCGGTCGAGACGCTGCTCTACCGTATCGCCGGCGTCGACGAGCGCCGCGAGCAGACCTGGGTGATGTACGTCGTCGGCATGCTGATCTTCCATGCCGGCGGGTTCCTCATCCTCTATGCCCTGATGCGCGCACAGGCGCTGCTGCCGTTCCAAGACCTGTTCAATCCCGCCGGGCGGTCCGCCGTCGCGGAGGATCTGTCCTTCAACACGGCGGTCAGCTTCATCACCAACACCAACTGGCAGAATTACGGCGGCGAAAGCACGCTGACCTACCTGGTGCAGATGCTCGGCCTCACGCACCAGAACTTCCTCTCGGCGGCGACCGGCATCGTGCTGGCGGTGGTTCTGATCCGCGGCTTCGCGCGCGCCTCGGCCAGGACGGTCGGCAATTTCTGGGTCGATATCACCCGCTGCACGTTCTACATCCTGATCCCGATCTGCGTGCCCTATGCGCTGTTCCTGGTCTGGACCGGAATTCCGCAGACGCTCGGCCCCTATGTGGACGCCATGACGCTCGAAGGCGCGAAGCAGACCATCGCGGTCGGCCCGGTCGCGTCGCAAATCGCCATCAAGATGCTGGGCACCAACGGCGGCGGCTTCTTCAACGCCAATGCATCGCATCCGTTCGAGAACCCGACCGCGCTGTCGAATTACGTGCAGATGATCTCGATCTTCGCGATCGGGGCGGCCTTGACCAACGTGTTCGGCCGCATGGTCGGCAACCAGCGCCAGGGCTGGGCGATCTTCGCCGTGATGGGCATCCTGTTCCTCGCCGGCGTCATCGTGTGCTACGCGGCCGAGGCGAAGGGCACCACCATGCTCGACATGCTCGGCCTCACCGGAGGCAACATGGAGGGCAAGGAGGTCCGCTTCGGCATCGTCGCCTCCGCCTTGTTCGCCGTCATCACCACGGCGGCCTCCTGCGGCGCCGTCAACGCCATGCACGACTCGTTCACCGCCATCGGCGGCATGATCCCGCTGATCAATATCCAGCTCGGCGAAATCATCATCGGCGGCGTAGGCGCCGGCCTCTACGGCATGCTGCTCTACGTGATCATCGCGATCTTCGTCGCCGGCCTGATGGTCGGACGCACGCCCGAATATGTCGGCAAGAAGATCGAGGCCAAGGAGGTCAAGATGGCCATGCTCGCCATCCTGGTCCTGCCGCTGATGTGTCTGGGCTGGACGGCCGTCGCCACCGTCATTCCCTCGGCGGTCGCCGCCACCAACAATGCCGGGCCGCACGGCTTCACCGAGATCCTCTATCTCTACGTCTCCAGCACCGGCAACAACGGATCGGCGTTCGCCGGCATCTCCGCCAACATGCCCTTCTACAATCTCACCGGCGCGGTGGCGATGTTCGTCGGCCGCTTCTGGATGATCATTCCGGCCATGGCGATCGCCGGCGCACTCGCCGCCAAGAAGACCGTCCCGGCCTCGGCCGGCACCTTCCCGACCACCGGCGGCCTGTTCATCGGCCTGGTCACCGGCGTGGTCCTGATCGTCGGCGGCCTCACCTTCTTCCCGGCGCTCGCGCTCGGACCCATCGTCGAGCAATTGGCGATGCGCGCGAGCACCTTGTTCTGACCGGACCTCTTCGGAGCTGAAGCCATGGAATCCTCGTCCACCCGCAAGCGCTCGGCCGCCTCCGCCCTGCTCGATCCCAAGATCGTCTGGCCGGCGATCGGCGCGTCCTTCGTGAAGCTCGATCCGCGCACCCTGATCAAGAGCCCGGTCATGTTCGTGCTCGAGGTCGTCAGCGCGCTCGTGACCGTCATCCTGATCCGCGACCTGGTGACCGGAGGCACGCATCTCCTGTTCGAGGTCCAGATCATCGTCTGGCTGTGGTTCACGGTGCTGTTCGCCAATTTCGCCGAAGCCGTCGCCGAAGGGCGCGGCAAGGCGCAGGCGGAGACGTTGCGGCGCACGCGCACGGAGACCCAGGCCAAGCTCCTGACCGGCTCCGACCGCAACAGCATGCGCCTGGTGCCCGGCATCGACCTCGAGATCGGCGATGTCGTGCTGGTCGAGGCCGGCGACATGATCCCCTCCGACGGCGAGGTCATCGAAGGCATCGCCTCGGTCAACGAGGCCGCGATCACCGGCGAATCAGCGCCGGTCATCCGCGAATCCGGCGGCGACCGCTCGGCCGTCACCGGCGGCACCCAGGTCATCTCCGACTGGGTGCGGGTGCGGATCACGGCCGCCCAGGGCGCGACCTTCATCGATCGCATGATCAAGCTGGTCGAGGGCGCCGAGCGGCAGAAGACCCCGAACGAGATCGCGCTCAATATCCTGCTCATCGGCCTCACCATCATCTTCGTGTTCGCCACCGCGACCATTCCGAGCTACGCGACCTATGCGGGCGGCGCCGTGTCGGTGGTGATCTTGGTGGCTCTGTTCGTGACCCTCATTCCGACCACCATCGGGGCCCTCCTATCGGCCATCGGCATTGCCGGCATGGATCGGCTGGTGCGCTTCAACGTGCTGGCGATGTCGGGCCGCGCGGTCGAGGCCGCGGGTGACGTCGATACCTTGCTGCTCGACAAGACCGGCACCATCACGCTCGGTAACCGTCAGGCGACGGCGTTCCGCCCCGTCCGCGGCGTCACCGAGCAGGAACTGGCGGATGCGGCGCAGCTCGCATCGCTGGCCGATGAGACTCCCGAGGGCCGCTCGATCGTCGTGCTCGCCAAGGAAAAATATGGCATTCGCGGCCGCGACATGGCGGAACTCAATGCGACCTTTATTCCGTTTACGGCGCAAACCCGGATGAGTGGCGTCGATGCCGGCGCATCGTCGGTCCGCAAAGGCGCTGTCGATGCCATCCTCAACTATGTCGGCGGCGGCACCGCGCAAACCATGGCTTCCGGAAACACCGTCAGAGCGATCCAGGCAACGGTCAATTCCGATATCGCCCGGGAGATCCAGGCGATTTCGGATGAAATCGCCAAAGCCGGTGGCACGCCGCTGGCGGTCGCGAAAGATGGCCGGCTGCTCGGCGTCATCCATCTCAAGGATATCGTCAAGGGCGGGATTCGCGAGCGCTTCGCCGAGTTGCGCCGCATGGGTATCCGCACCGTGATGATCACCGGCGACAATCCGATGACCGCCGCGGCGATTGCGGCCGAGGCCGGCGTCGATGATTTCCTGGCGCAGGCGACACCGGAAGACAAGCTGAAGCTCATTCGCGACGAGCAGGCCAAGGGCAAGCTGGTGGCGATGTGCGGCGACGGTACCAACGACGCGCCGGCGCTGGCGCAGGCCGATGTCGGTGTCGCCATGAACACCGGTACCCAGGCGGCGCGCGAGGCCGGCAACATGGTCGATCTCGACTCCAACCCGACCAAGCTGATCGAGGTGGTCGAGATCGGCAAGCAACTCTTGATGACCCGCGGCGCACTGACCACGTTCTCGATCGCCAACGACGTCGCGAAATATTTCGCCATCATCCCGGCGATCTTTCTGACCTTCTACCCGCAGCTTCAGGCGCTCAATATCATGCATCTGGCGAGCCCGCAGAGCGCGATTCTGTCGGCGATCATCTTCAATGCGTTGATCATTATCGGGCTCATTCCGCTGGCCTTGAAAGGCGTGGCCTATCGCGCCATCGGAGCCGGCGCGTTGCTACAGCGCAACCTGATGATTTACGGCGTCGGCGGCATCATCATTCCGTTCATCGGCATCAAGGCCATCGACCTCGTCGTCACCGCCTTGCATCTGGCCTGAAACCAAACCGTCATTGCGAGGAGTAAAGCGATCCACAGACTGTCATTCCGGGGCGATGCGAAGCGTCGAACCCGGAATCTCGAGATTCCGGGTTCACCGCTGTCGCGGTGCCCGGAATGACGAAAGAAAAAATGGATTGCTTCGCTTCGCTCGCAATGACGAAAAAACTGGAGACACATCATGTTGAAAGAAATTCGCCCCGCCATCATCGTTCTTGTCATTCTGACCCTGATCACTGGCCTCGGCTATCCGCTGGCCATGACCGCGATCGCCGGCGTGATCTTTCCGAAGCAGGCGGAAGGCAGCCTGATCGAGAAGGACGGCAAAGTGGTCGGCTCCGCGCTGATCGGCCAGGAGTTCAAGGACGACAAATATTTCCATGGCCGGCCCTCGGCAACCACGGCTCCGGATCCGGCTGACTCCACCAAGACGGTGTCCGCGCCCTATAACGCGGCCAATTCGGGCGGCTCCAACCTCGGTCCGACCAGCAAGGCGCTTAACGACCGGGTCAAGGAAGACGTCGACAAGTTGAAGGCCGAGAACCCCTCAGCTTCTGTGCCGATGGACCTCGTCACCACCTCCGCCAGCGGACTTGATCCCGACATCTCGCCGGACGGCGCGCTGTTCCAGGTGCCGCGGG
>DASZKX010000049.1:0-7670 GCA_035552735.1 Xanthobacteraceae bacterium | reverse complement strand
TATCGGACGCAAGTCAACGAGATGGGCGAGGCGCCGGTGCTGGTGCATGGCGCCCGCAAGCTCAGCCAATCGGGCGTCATCCTGACCTATCTGGCGGAGCGCTCGGGTAAATTTGCGCCGCACGGCGAGGACGAGCGGCTCGAGGCGCTGCGCTGGATCATTTTCGACAATCAGAAGGTCAACGGCTATCTCGGACCGTACCGGTTCCTGCGCTTTCTGGTCAGGCCGCCCGGCGACCCGGCCGTGATCGCCTTCTTCAAGGGCCGGATCGACGGCAATCTGGCGATCGTCGACCAGCGGCTCGCCACCCGCGACTTCGTGCTCGGGTCGCGGCCGACCATCGCGGACCTGTCGCTGGTCGCTTACATGTATTATCCGGCCGAGGAGTTCGGCTTCGACATCGCCGCCCAGCACAAGAACATCGCGGCCTGGCTCGAGCGCATCAAGGCGCTGCCGGGCTGGAAGCATCCCTACGACCTGATGCCGGGCCATCCGCTGCAGCGGTAGCGACTTAATTGAGCCGGATCGGACGCTCGTTTGGAGGCGGTTGCTCGGCCGGGGGCGATGGCTGCGGCACGGTCCCCTCGCCTGCCACAGGCGCAACCGCGGCCGGCCCGGGCGTGGCATTGGGGCCATCACCGGCAACGCCGGCGGTGGCCGTCCTGCGCAGCGCGTTGCGGTAGGACGCCCAGCCGAGCGGCAGGCTCATGAGATAGGCGACCGTGCCGATGGTGAGCACCTCCCAGGGGTAGGAGATCAGCAGCGCGAAGAACAGCACGATCAACACGAACACCGGCAGCACCATCTCGGGCGCCACCCGCTTGCCGACCCGCTTGCCGGAAAAGACCGGCAGCCGCGACACCATCAGAAAGGCGATGCCCAGCGTGTAGAGGAAGGTCAGCGGCACCACGAATTCGGAATGTGGGAGCCCGAGAAACTGCACATAGATCGGCAGCAGCACCGTGATGGCGCCGGCCGGCGCCGGCACGCCCACGAAGTAGTTTCCAGCCCAGGCCGGCCGGTCCGGGTCCTCGATCATGACATTGAAGCGGGCGAGCCGCAGCGCGGCGCAGATCGCGAACGTGAGGGCTGCGATCCAGCCGGCCGATTTGAGCTCGTGCAAGCCCCAGAAATAGAGGATCAACGCCGGCGCTACGCCGAAATTGACGAAGTCCGCCAGGCTGTCGAGCTCGGCGCCGAAACGCGACGTGCCCTTGAGCATGCGGGCGACCCGCCCGTCGATCCCATCCAGCATGGCGGCGAACACGACTGCCGCCAGCGCCCATTCGAGCCTGTCCTCCACGGCCAGCCGAATGGAGGTGAGGCCGGCGCACAGGGCCAGCAAGGTGATGACGTTGGGCACCAGCGTGCGCACCGGAATGGCGCGGAAGCGCGGGCGGCGCAGCAAGCGCCTGCGATCGGGGTCGAAGGGCCGATAAATCATGGAAAGAATATAGTCCTTTATGGCGGCCGCCGCTACCGCGACGCCTGCGGCATCCGGCGCGTGATCGGGCCGGACGGCAGCGCAGCCGCGCCGGATGAAGAAAAGGTTAACAACCAAACGAGCGTTGGTCGGACTCTTGTTGTGGGGAGTTCCGGGCGGCGGCCGCCAATCTCGACAATTCAAGCGCCATGGCAATCCAATGCGCCTCCTCATCCGCATTGCTCGTCTGCTGCGCCCGCTCCAGGCATGCTTTCACCAGATCGTCGAACTCGCTCGCCAAGTTTGCAGACATGTCTCATTGATAGATCAGGGGCAAATGACGGCCATGATCTGGATCAAATCCGGCCCGAAGATTCAGGATCGAGGTCCTGCCAAGACCGGGCCGGCGCCTCAGCCCACCCGGAAGGTGCGGTCGCGTTCGCCGGTGCGCAGGTCGGCGATGACGGTCTCGCCCGCGATCGCGGTTTGGCCCTCGGCCACCAGCGCCCGCGCGCCTTCCGGCAGATAGACGTCGACGCGCGAGCCGAAGCGGATCATGCCGATGCGCTCGCCGGCCCCCACGCTCGCGCCCTTGCGCACGAAGCAGACGATCCGTCGCGCCACCAGGCCGGCGATCTGCACGACGCCGATGCGCGCGCCCCCGGTCGTTATCACGAAGGAGTTCCGCTCGTTCTCCTCACTCGCCTTGTCGAGGTCGGCGCTGATGAAGGAGCCGGCATGGTAGACGATCTCGTCAATGCGGCCGCTCACCGGGCTGCGGTTCACATGGCAGTTGAACACGCTCATGAAGATCGATACCCGCGGCAAAGGCCGATCGCCGAGACCGAGCTCCCGGGGGGGCGCCGCATTGGCGACCGTGGAGATGCGCCCGTCCGCCGGCGCCACCACGATGCCTTCGCGCACCGGGGTCACCCGCACCGGGTCGCGGAAGAACAGCGCGCACCAGATCGTCAGCACGGTGCCGATCCAGCCGAGCGGTGCCCAGACCAGGAACAGGATCAGGCTGCCGAGCGCGAAGGTGCCGACGAACGGATAGCCCTCGCGATGGATCGGCACCAGCTGCGAGCGGATCGAGTTGACGATGGACATGATTCTTACGCCACTGCGTTCGAGGGGAATCTTGTAGCCTGGATGGAGCGTAAGCGTAATCCGGGAACGGCGGTCCCGCATTACGCTTGCGTTCCGTGCGGGCTACAGGGGTGCCACAAACCGATACGGATCATCATTCGGCTGCGTCGGCGGGCACGATTGCGGGTTGCGCGGCCGCAGGGTCGTCCTCCGCGGATGAGACCTCGGCGGCGGTCGGCGGGTTGCGGTTGGGGGCGGCGGCCTCCTCCTCGATGAGGGCGAGCTTCTCGCGCGCCGCCTCGGCTTCGCGCTGCCGGTTCCACATGCTGGCATAGAGGCCGCCTTTCGCCAGCAGCTGCGGGTGGGTGCCGCGCTCGACGATCACGCCATGGTCGAGCACCAGGATCTCGTCGGCCGCCACGATGGTGGAGAGCCGGTGCGCGATCACCAGCGTGGTGCGGTTCTTCGAGACCCGGTCGAGCGCGTCCTGGATGTCCCGCTCGGTATGGCTGTCGAGCGCCGAGGTGGCCTCGTCGAGCAGCAAGATCGGCGGGGCCTTGAGGATCGTGCGGGCGATGGCGACGCGCTGCTTCTCGCCGCCGGAGAGCTTGAGACCGCGCTCCCCGACCTCGGTCTCGTAGCCCTTGGGGGCGATGCGGATGAAATGGTCGATCTGCGCGTTGCGCGCCGCCTCCTCGACCTCGGCATCGGTCGCTTCCCAGCGGCCGTAGCGGATGTTGTAGCGGATGGTGTCGTTGAACAGGACGGTATCCTGCGGCACCATGCCGATGGCCGAGCGCAGCGACACCTGGGTGACGTCGCGGATGTCCTGGCCGTCGATCTCGATGCGGCCGCCGGTCACGTCGTAGAAGCGGTAGAGCAGCCGCGAGATGGTCGACTTGCCGGCGCCCGAGGGCCCGACCACCGCGATGGTCTTGCCGGCCGGGACCTCGAAGCTCAGACCCTTGAGGATGGCGCGCTCCGGATCGTAGGAGAACGAAACATTGTCGAACCGGATGGCGCCGCGGCGCACCTCGAGCGGTCGCGCGCCCGGCCGGTCCTCGATCTCGGGCTCGCGGCCCAGGATGGCGAACAGGTGCTCGATGTCGATCACCGCCTGCTTGATCTCACGATAGACCATGCCCATGAAATTGAGCGGCTGGTAGAGCTGGATCATCATGGCGTTGATCATGATGAAATCGCCGACCGTATGGGTGCCTTGCTCGATACCGTAGGCGCACATCACCATGGCGCCGGCGAGCCCGATGGTGAAGATCGTGGCCTGCCCGGCATTGAGCACGGCGAGCGACACGTAGGACTTGACGCTCGCCTCCTCGTAACGCGCCATCGAGCGGTCGTAACGCCTGGCCTCGCGCTCCTCGGCCACGAAATATTTGACGGTCTCGTAGTTGAGCAGCGAATCGATCGCCTTGACGTTGGCGTCGCTGTCGCTGTCGTTCATGCGGCGGCGGATGCCGATGCGCCACTCGGTGGCGTAATAGGTGTAGAGCATGTAGCAGGCGACGGTCGCGACGATCAGCGCCACGTAGCGCCAGTCGAACTGATAGAGCAGCACCATGATGATGAAGGAGAGCTCGATCACGGTCGGCACGAGCTGCATGATCACCATGCGCACGATGGTCTCGATGGCGTTGCGTCCGCGCTCCAGGACGCGGGTGAGACCGCCGGTCTTGCGCTCGAGATGGAAGCGCAGCGAGAGCCGGTGCATGTGCTCGAAGACCATGAAGGCCAGCCGCCGCACCGCATTCATGGCGACCTTGGCGAACAGGCCGTCACGTGCCTGCGTCAGGACCGCCATCAGGATACGCATCAACCCGTAGGCCACGGTCATCAGGACCGGGGCCGCGATCGCCCAAGCGAACCACGAGGAGCCCCCGACCGGGGCGCTGGGCTTGCCGGTGAGCGCATCGGTCGCCCATTTGAACGTGAACGGCACCGCCATGGTGGCGATCTTGGCCACCAGCAGGAGTGCCATCGTCACCCAGACCCGCAGCTTGAGATCGCGGCGATCGGAGGGCCAGATATAGGGCCACAGCATCACCACGGTGCGCAGCAGGCTAGCGCCGCCGTCGGCGGAAATCTCCCGCTTCAGAGCACGGGTGGAACGGGGGGAGAAATCGGTCATTCGATCGTCAAGGGGCCCGGCCTAAAGACGGCCCGCGCGGAGGGGGCCATCACGTGGGACTCATATAGAGCATTTTCCGCCGCCAGCCAGCCGCCAATGCGCGGCCTCCGGCCTGTTGCAGTGCAAACAAGCCAGGCGACTTGACGGTCCCGCC
Source organism: Xanthobacteraceae bacterium (assembly GCA_035552735.1). GTDB lineage: Bacteria > Pseudomonadota > Alphaproteobacteria > Rhizobiales > Xanthobacteraceae > VAZQ01. Next base: position 2,858 of record DASZKX010000049.1, on the reverse strand, counting down.
CCCCGGCGCCACATGCAAGATCAAGATCGGAATCAACATGAGCAGAATAAAATCGGTTTGCGTCTATTGCGGGTCCGGCCCGGGCACCAACCCGGCTTTCATGGAGGCGGCGCGGCGGTTCGGCCGGATCCTGGCCGAAAACGGCATCCGGCTCGTCTACGGCGGCGGCTCGGGCGGCTTGATGGGAGCCTGCGCGGAGGCGGTCCTCGATCATGGCGGGTTCGTGACCGGCATCATCCCCGAATTCCTGACCGATCGCGAGCACATGCTGATGCGCGCGCAGGAACGGATCATCACGCGCGACCTGCATGAGCGCAAACAGCTGATGTTCGAGCGCGCCGATGCGTTCGTGGCGTTGCCGGGCGGCGTCGGCACCCTGGAGGAGCTGGTCGAGCAGCTCACCTGGGCGCAGCTCGGCCGCCACCGCAAGCCGATCCTGGTCGCCGACATCGATCATTTCTGGGATCCGCTCTGTGCGCTGCTCACCCACATGGAAAAGCTGCAATTCATCCGGGCCGGTCTCGCCGTCAATTTGCTGGTCGCCGACCGCATCGAGGACGTCCTGCCCAAGCTGCAGGCGGCCGTGCGCGAGGTCGCGGAACCGGACGCTGACATGCAGGCGGCCGCCGTCGAGCAGATGTGAGAGATCCGGCCGGCGCTGGCGGCCCCGATCATCTGCTGCTTTGGGCAGGCGCACAGCGTTCCGGATCGTGCCGCTCCCGCTACACGACGAACACCTTGGAGCTCACGCCGTCGCGCCGGATTTGACCAGCTTGTAGATGATCGAATCCATCAGCGCCTGGAACGAGGCGTCGATGATATTGGGCGAGACCCCGACCGTGGTCCAGCGCTCGCCGCTCTCGTCCTGGCTTTCGATCAGCACGCGCGTCACCGCCTCGGTGCCGCCGTTGAGAATGCGAACCCGGTAGTCGGTGAGCTCGAGCCCCTCGATATAGCTTTGATACTTGCCGATGTCCTTGCGCAGCGCGACGTCCAAGGCATTGATCGGGCCGTTGCCCTCGCCGGCGGAGATCAGGTCCTTGCCGTCGACCCGCACCTTGACCACCGCCATGCTGACGGTGACGCGCTCGCCCTTGGCGTTGATGCGCTGCTCCACATTCACGTCGAACTGGGTGACGTCGAAATAGCTCGGCACCTTGCCGAGCATCCGGCGCGCCAGCAGCTCGAAGGAGGCATCCGCCGCCTCGTACGCATAGCCGACCGCCTCGCGCTGCTTGAGCTCCTCGAGCAGCGCCGCGATGCGAGCGTCGTTGCGGTCGACCTTGATGCCGATGCGCTCGAGCTCGAACAGCACGTTGGACTTGCCGGCCTGGTCGGAGACCAGGAGATGGCGCCGGTTGCCGACCGCATCGGGGGCGACGTGCTCGTAGGTGGCCGGCTCCTTGAGGATGGCGGAGGCATGAATGCCGGCTTTGGTGGAGAACGCGCTCGCCCCCACATAGGGGGCGTGGCGGTCGGGCGCGCGATTGAGCATCTCGTCGAGCGCGCGCGACACGTGGGTGAGGGTCGCGAGCTTCTCGTCGGAGACCCCGATCTCGAAGCGCGCGGCGAATTCGGGCTTGAGCTTGAGGCTCGGAATGATGGAGACCAGGTTGGCGTTGCCGCAGCGCTCCCCGAGCCCGTTGAGGGTGCCTTGAATCTGGCGCGCGCCGGCCAGCACGGCGGCAAGCGAATTGGCGACCGCCTGCTCCGTGTCATTGTGGGCGTGGATGCCGACATGGTCGCCGGGCACGCGCTTGACCACCTCGGCCACGATCCGCTCGACCTCGTGCGGCAGCGTTCCGCCATTGGTGTCGCACAGCACCACCCAGCGCGCGCCCTCCTCATAAGCGGTCTGCGCGCAGGCGAGCGCGTATTGCGGATTGGCCTTGTAGCCGTCGAAGAAATGCTCGCAGTCGAGCAGCACCTCGCGGCCGGCCGCCTTGGCGGCCGCGATGCTGTCGCGGATGGAGGCGAGGTTTTCCTCCAGGGTGCATTCGAGCGCGACCCGCACATGATAATCCCAGGATTTCGCCACGAAGCAGATGGCGTCGGCCTTGGCGTCGAGGAGCCCCTTGAGGCCCGGATCGTTGGAGGCCGAGCGGCCGGGCCGGCGTGTCATGCCGAAGGCCGTGAACGCGGTCTTGAGCTTGCGATCCTGCGCGAACAGCTCGGTGTCGATCGGATTGGCGCCCGGATAGCCGCCCTCCACATAATCGATACCGAGCTCGTCGAGCATGCAGGCGATGGCGACCTTGTCCTGCAGCGTGAAATCGACGCCGTTGGTCTGCGCGCCGTCGCGCAGCGTGGTGTCGTACAGATGAAGGCGTTCGCGGGTCATTGCATGCATGCTCACGATATCTGGTAGGCGACGTAGAGCGCCAGCAGCACCGCCGCCGCGATCACCGCGTATTTGAGCGCGATGTAGTAGAGCCAGTGGCGCGGAAACGGCGTGTCGGGCTTGGTCATGATGCGCTTCCTTTTGGGGCGGTCGCCTTCGGCGCCAGCTTCTTTTCCATGGTGGTGGTGGCGAGCCATTCATCACCGCGGAGCACTGTGTTGCGGCGCTGTACCACGAAACCGCGATGCTCGAAGAAACCGCGCGCGCTGTCGCTCGCATCCACGAGAAGCCGCGCCGTGCCGCGCGAGGCGGCCAGCCGCTCGATCGCATCGCTCAGCATGGCGCCGATCCCCTGCCCGGCCACGGCCGGATGCACGTAGAGGAGATCGAGCTCCTCGGTGCCCTTGAGCGACACGAAGCCGACCGGCGAGCCGCCGAGCGTGGCGATGAGGGTGAGCCCCTGCCCCAGCCGGGCCCCGAACGCCGCTTCATCGTCGGCGGCCGCCGCCCAGACGCC
>DASZKX010000048.1:0-9227 GCA_035552735.1 Xanthobacteraceae bacterium | reverse complement strand
CAGGGCGGCCTGCAGGGCCTTTAATTGATCAAGCCGGTTGGCGAGCTTGTCGCGCTGCCAGCCCTCGGCGGCGTCGGCCACGTCCTCCTCGGTGTCCTTGATCTCGCCGGCCAGCACCGCGTGATCGAATTCGTCGACCGGCACCGCCATGTCGGCCAGCACGGTCAATCCCGACGGACCGACCTCGGCGAAGCCGCCGTTGACGACCACGCGCAGATCGCCGCCGTCGCGAAAGACCACGATGATTCCCGGCCGCAGCGCCGTCACCAATGGGGCGTGCCCGGCAAGCACGCCCATATCGCCCTCCGAGCCGGGCAGATCGACCTGGTTGACGTCGCCGGCGAACAAGAGCTTCTCGGGCGACACGAGATCGAAATGGAAGGTGGCCATGTGTGGTTCCGGTGAGCAGTGAGTCCGTGAGTGGTGAGCAGTGAGTGGTTCGTGAAGGTATCCGCTCCCAACCTGCTATTCACCACTCGCCATTCGCCATCTCTCGCTCACGCCGCTTCCGCGGCCAGGCGCTTGCCCTTCTCGACCGCCTGCTCGATGGTGCCCACCATGTAGAAGGCGTTCTCCGGCAGGTGATCGTATTTGCCTTCGCACAGGCCCTGGAAGCCACGCAGCGTGTCGGCGAGGTCGACGAACACGCCGGGCGAGCCTGTAAACACCTCGGCGACGTGGAAGGGCTGTGACAGGAAGCGCTCGATCTTGCGGGCGCGCGAAACCGAGATCTTGTCCTCTTCCGACAGCTCATCCATGCCCAGGATGGCGATGATGTCCTGCAGGGCCTTGTAGCGCTGCAGGATCTGCTGGACCTGGCGGGCGGTGTTGTAATGGTCCTCGCCGACCACGAGCGGCGAGAGCATGCGCGAGGTGGAATCGAGCGGATCGACGGCCGGGTAGATGCCCTTCTCGGCGATCGAGCGCGACAGCACCGTGGTGGCGTCGAGATGCGCGAACGAGGTGGCGGGCGCCGGGTCGGTGAGATCGTCGGCCGGCACGTAGATCGCTTGCACCGAGGTGACCGAGCCCTTGGTGGTAGTGGTGATGCGCTCCTGCAGCGCCCCCATGTCGGTCGCCAGCGTCGGCTGATAACCCACTGCCGAGGGAATGCGTCCGAGCAGCGCGGAGACTTCCGAGCCGGCCTGCGTGAAGCGGAAGATGTTGTCGACGAAGAACAGCACGTCCTGGCCCTGATCGCGGAAATATTCCGCCACCGTGAGGCCGGAGAGGCCGACGCGCGCGCGCGCGCCGGGCGGCTCGTTCATCTGCCCGTACACCAGCGCGCATTTGGAGCCTTCGGTCGAGCCGTTGTTCTCCCTGGGATCCTTGTTGACCTTCGATTCGATCATCTCGTGGTAGAGATCGTTGCCCTCGCGGGTGCGCTCGCCGACGCCGGCAAATACCGAATAGCCGCCATGCGCCTTGGCGACGTTGTTGATGAGCTCCTGGATCAGCACCGTCTTGCCGACGCCGGCGCCGCCGAACAGACCGATCTTTCCGCCCTTGGCATAGGGCGCCAGCAGGTCCACCACCTTGATGCCGGTGACCAGGATTTCCGCCTCGGTCGACTGCTCGGTATAGGAGGGCGTCGGCTGATGAATGGCGCGCCGCTCGGTGTGCGGCACCGGGCCGGCGTCGTCGACCGGCTCGCCGATGACGTTGATGATGCGCCCGAGCGTGCCCAGGCCGACCGGCACCGAGATCGGCTCGCCGGTATCGGTGACCTCCTGGCCGCGCACCAGGCCTTCGCTCACATCCATCGCGATGGTGCGCACCGTCGATTCGCCGAGATGCTGGGCGACCTCGAGGACCAGGCGGTTGCCCTGGTTGCTGGTCTCCAGCGCATTGAGGATCGCCGGCAGCTCGCCCTCGAACTGCACGTCGACGACGGCGCCGATGACCTGGGTGATGCGGCCGGTTTGATTGGAAGCCATGCAAATCTCCTCGAATGAACTTTAGACGACCGTCAACGTGACCGGCACATTGCCGCGGGTCGCCCGGGAATACGGACAGATCTTGTGGGCGTCCTCGACCAGGGCCCGGACCTTCTGCTTGTCGGCCCCGGGAATCGACACCGAAAGCTCGACCTTGAGGCCGAAGCTCACCTCGTCCTTGTCGATGGTGACCGCGCAGGTCACCTTGGCGGCGCCGCCGTCGAGCTCGTGCTTCTTGGCAAGCGCCAGGATCGCCTGGCCGAAGCACGACGAATAGCCGAGCGCGAACAGTTGCTCGGGATTGTGCCCTTCCCCGGAGCCGCCCATCTCCTTGGGCAGCGCCATGGCGAGCGCCAGGCCGCCGTTCGCCAGAACGGCACGGCCATTGCGGCCGCCCTGGGTGGTTGCAGTGGTGATGTAAGCCATGCTCGCCTCCTAAAGCGCCTCGGCCCCGGAGATGATCTCGATCAGCTCCTTGGTGATCATGGCCTGGCGGGTGCGGTTGTATTTGAGCGTCTGCTTGCGGATCATCTCCCCGGCATTGCGGGTGGCATTGTCCATCGCGCTCATCTGAGCGCCGTAGAACGAGGCATTGTTCTCGAGCAGCGCCCGGAAAATCTGCACCGCGATATTACGCGGCAGGATCTGGGTGAGAATCTCCTCTTCGTCGGGCTCGTATTCGTAGACCGCGCCCGTGCCCCCTCCCATTCCCTCCCCCGGGGGAGGATTAGGGTGCGGGGAGCCTTCGAACACCGGCGGAATGATCTGCTGGGCGGTTTGCACCTGGGCGATCACCGACTTGAAGCGGGCGAAGATCAGCGTGCAGACGTCGAACGCACCCTCGGCATAGAGCCGCAGGATCCGCTCGGCGATCTCCTCGGCATTCGAGAATGCAAGCGTGCGCACCGCTCGCAGCTCGATGTGCTCGATGATGAGCCGTTCGTACTGGCGCTTGAGCTGCTCGTAGCCCTTGCGTCCCACGCAGAAGAACTTGACCTGCTTGCCCTGCGCGATGAGCGAATTGGCGCGCTCGCGCGCCAGCCGCACGATCGCCGAGTTGAACGGCCCGCACAGGCCGCGCTCGGCGGTGCACACCAGCAGCAGATGGACATTGTCGCTGCCGGTGCCGCGCAACAGCGGCGGCACCGATTCGACGCCCGCCATGGTGGCGGCGATATGGCCGAGCACCTTGTCCATGCGTTCCGCATAGGGCCGCGCCGCTTCGGCTGCGACCTGCGCGCGGCGCAGCTTCGAGGCCGCCACCATCTGCATGGCCTTGGTGATCTTCTGCGTCGCCTTGGTGGAGGCGATGCGATTGCGCAGGTCCTTCAGGCTCGGCATGGGCTTTGGTCTTGCTCCGTCATGCCCGGCCTTGTGCCGGGCACCTGCGTCCTACTGCGTGTCCACGATCGAGACGTGGTCACGCAAACGTCTTGGCATAGCCTTCGACCGCGCTCTTGAGCTTGGCCGCAGTGGCATCGGCCAGGTCGCCGCTCTTGCGGATTTCATCCAGAATCTCCGGCTTCTGGTTGCGCAGCAGCGCCAACAGGCCCTGCTCGAACGCCCGCACCCGATTGACCGGGATCGGGTCCAGATAGCCGTTGACGCCCGCATAGATGACGCAGGCCTGCTCCTCCATCTTGAGCGGTGAGAATTGCGGCTGCTTCAAGAGCTCGGTCAGCCGCGCGCCACGATTGAGCAGGCGCTGGGTGGTGGCGTCGAGGTCGGAGCCGAACTGGGCGAAGGCCGCCATCTCGCGGTACTGCGCGAGCTCGCCCTTGATGCGGCCCGCCACCTTCTTCATGGCCTTGGTCTGCGCCGCCGAGCCCACGCGCGACACCGAGAGACCGACGTTCACAGCCGGGCGGATGCCCTGATAGAACAGGTCGGTCTCCAGGAAGATCTGCCCATCGGTGATGGAGATGACGTTGGTCGGGATATAGGCCGACACGTCGTTGGCCTGGGTCTCGATCACCGGCAGCGCCGTCAGCGAGCCGGCCTTGTGGTCGTCGTTCATCTTGGCGGCACGCTCAAGCAGGCGCGAATGCAGATAGAACACGTCGCCCGGGTAGGCCTCGCGGCCGGGCGGACGGCGCAGCAAGAGCGACATCTGGCGGTAGGCGACCGCCTGCTTGGAGAGATCGTCATACATGATCACGGCGTGCATGCCGTTGTCGCGGAAATACTCGCCCATGGTGCAGCCGGCGAACGGCGCCAGGAACTGCATCGGCGCCGGATCGGACGCGGTGGCGGCCACGATGATGGAATAATCGAGCGCGCCCTGCTCCTCCAGCACCCTCACGAACTGCGCCACCGTGGAGCGCTTCTGGCCGATCGCCACATAGACGCAATAGAGCTTGACCTTCTCGTCGTTGGAGGCGTTGAGCGGCTTCTGGTTGAGGATGGTATCGAGCGCGATCGCGGTCTTGCCGGTCTGGCGGTCGCCGATGATCAGCTCGCGCTGGCCGCGGCCGATGGGAATGAGCGCATCGATCGCCTTGAGGCCGGTGGCCATGGGCTCGTGCACGGACTTGCGCGGGATGATGCCGGGCGCCTTGACGTCGACGCGGCGGCGCTCCCGGGAGGCGATCGGGCCCTTGCCATCGATCGGATTGCCGAGCGCGTCGACCACGCGGCCGAGCAATCCCTTGCCGACCGGCACGTCCACGATCGAGCCGGTGCGCTTGACGGTCTGGCCTTCCTTGATCTCGCGGTCGTTGCCGAAGATCACGATGCCCACATTGTCGGTCTCGAGATTGAGCGCCATGCCGCGCGTGCCGTTCTCGAACTCGACCATCTCGCCGGCCTGCACATTGTCGAGGCCGAAGACGCGGGCGATGCCGTCACCGACCGACAGCACCTGGCCGACCTCGGAGACCTCGGCCTCCTGACCGAAATTCTTGATCTGATCCTTGAGGATGGCGGAGATTTCAGCGGCCCGGATATCCATCAAGAAACCTCTTTCATCACATGCTTGATTGACTTGAGCTTGGTGCGCAGCGAGCTGTCGACCATGCGGCTGCCGAGCTTGACGATCAGGCCGCCGATGATCGAGGGGTCGACCTTCACGTCGACCTGCACGTCCTTGCCGGTGACCGCCCGCAGCGCATCCTTGATGGCGGCGAGCTGCCGTTCGTCCGGCGTCTCGGCGAGCGTCACATCGGCCGTCACCTCGCCTTTGTGGCGCGCGACCAGCGCGCGAAAATCCTTAGCGATGGGGCGCACCGCGAATAAGCGGCGGTTCGCGGCCACGACCTGCAGGAATTTGGCCGCCAAGCCGCCGATCCCCGCCCGCTCCAGTACCGCGGTCAGTGCCTTGGCCTGGTGCTCGGCGGAGAACACCGGGCTGCGGACCAGCCGCATCAGATCGGGGCTTTCGGCGAGCAGCCCCTCGAACCGGTCGAGGTCGGCCTTGACGGCGTCGATGGCGCGCTCATCGCGCGCAAGCTCGAACAGCGCGGTCGCGTAGCGACCCGCCATGCCGGTAACGATGGTGCCTTCGCCCTTCACGCCGCCCGCTTTCGGTTGGGGCAATTTCGCCGGCTCGACTCGTCGCGATCGAGAGCCCAAGCCCTTGAAATGCATATGAGACTTTGATTTTCGAGGAGAGCACCGCGGAGCGCCCCAAACCCCACGAAAACCGGGCGGTTGCTAACACACCCCCAACTGCAGTGCAACAATCACCCCCTGCGAAAATCACCCCCTGCGAAATCAGAAGGCCTCGGGTCACAGCCCCCAGTCCCCGGATAGCGGCCTATGGTGGGGCGGGCCGATGGAGACGCCACAAAGCCCGCCACCACCATCGCGGGCCGAGGCAAATGTCGCAATTGTCGCAAGGCGGTGCGGCCTCGCCGAAATAGGCGAGCAGGTTCTGCCGGCGGCAGCGCCTGGATTTGCACAGGGCCACCAGCGCATCGAGCCTTCTACGATCGATGTCTTTTTGCGTGTCGGACGCCCCGCTGTCGGCGATCTGCAGGCGGCGCAGCCGAATGTCGTCCTTGCCATAGAGCGTCAAAGTGTCGGCCGGCAGCCCATCGCGGCCGGCACGGCCGATCTCGTGGTAGTAGCTCTCGATGTTGGCGGGCAGGTCGGCGTGCAGGACAAAGCGCACATCGGGCTTGTCGATGCCCAGCCCGAACGCGATGGTGGCCACGATGACGACGCCGTCCTGGTGCAGGAACATGTCCTGATGGCGCGAGCGCCGCGTGTGATCGAGGCCCGCATGGTAGGGGCGCGCATTGATGCCGTCGTCGCGCAGGGCATCCGCGATCTCCTCGGTCTTGCGGCGCGACCCGCAATACACGATCCCGCTTTGGCCCGCGTGCGCGCGCACGAAACCCATGATCTGGTCGCGGCCGGGTATTTTGGCCCGCATGCGCAGGCGCAGGTTCGGCCGATCGAAGCCGTGCACGAAAACGCTCGGAGCGCGGCAGAACAGCTTGCTCAGGATGTCGGCGCGCGTGGCGGCATCGGCGGTCGCCGTGAAGGCGACGGTCTGCACGCCGCCGAGCGCCGCGAGCGCGCCGCCGAGCCCCAGATAATCCGGCCGGAAGGCGTGCCCCCATTGCGAGATGCAATGGGCCTCGTCGACCGCCAGCAGCCCGACCCGGGCTCGCTTGAGAAGTGCGAGCGTGTCGGGCTGGGCGAGCCGCTCGGGCGAGACATAGACCAGACGAAGCCGGCCGCCGGTGAGCCGATCGACGATCCGCCGGTTCTCGACGAAATCGTTGGCCGAGTTGAGGCTCGCGGCCGCGATCCCGTAACTTTCGAGCTGCGCCACCTGATTGCGCATGAGCGCGATCAGGGGCGACACCACCACGGTCAGGTCGTCGCGCAACAGCGCCGGCAGCTGATAGCAGAGCGACTTGCCGCTGCCGGTCGGCATGATGGCGAGCACATCGGCGCCCCCCAGCACCGTCTCGATGATGGCGCTCTGGCCGGGACGGAAGTCCGCGAACCCGAAGGTCGAGCGGAGCGCCTCGCGGGCCGCCATGAGGTTCGGCGCGTGCACGTCCATCCGGGCGGGGCTAGACGTTGTCGCATTTTCGGACGGAAAACCGCATTCGCTTTTCCTGAAAATGCTCACTCGCCGAGATGCTGGCGGATCGCATCGAGAAAGACATGGCCGTACTGGGCGAGCTTCACCTCGCCCATGCCGTGGACTTGGGCCATCTCGGCTGGGGTTCGGGGCTTGCGCCGCGCCATGTCGATCAGGCTCTTGTCCGCGAACACCAGATAGGCCGGGACGCCCCGTTCCTTGGCGAGCTCCAGGCGGCGGCGCTTGAGGGCCTCGAACAGGGCGGGATCCGCCTCCGCGGCCTCCGCCATGGCGGCGCTGGTGGCGTCGCGGCCGGCCCGGCGCAGGGGTTTGAGTGTTTCCTTACGCAGCGCGAAGGTGGCGGCGCCGCGCAGCACCGCGCGGCCCTCCGGGGTCATGGTCCAGGCCCCGTAGCCGGTGAGGTCGAGCGCGATCAGGCCCGCGCCATGGAGCTGGCGGAAGATCGAGCGCCATTCGGGCTTGCCGTGCTCCTTGCCGACCCCGAAGGTGGGCAGCTTCTCGTGGCCGAAACGCAGCATCGCCTCGGTGCTCTCGCCGCAGAGCAAATTGGCCAGATGCTCGGTGCCGAAGCGCTCTCCGGTCCGCACCATGGCGGAGAGCGCTTTTTGGGCCGCGATGGTGCCGTCCACCACCTCGCCGCCCTCGAGGCAGATGTCGCAATTGCCGCAGGGCTGCGCCGTCTCGCCGAAATAGGCGAGCAGGTTCTGCCGTCGGCAGCGCGCGGATTCGCACAACGCCACCAGCGCATTGAGCCGCTTGCGCTCGACGCTCTTCTGCTCGTCGGAGGCTTCGCGCTCATCGATCTGCATGCGGCGCAGCCGGATGTCGCCCATGCCGTAGAGCGTCAAGGTGTCGGCCGGCAGCCCGTCGCGGCCGGCGCGGCCGATCTCCTGGTAATAGCTCTCGATATTGGAGGGCAGATCGGCGTGCAGCACGAAGCGCACATCGGGCTTGTCGATGCCCATGCCGAACGCGACGGTCGCCACCATCACGACGCCGTCCTCCTGCAGGAACGTGTCATGGTGGCGCGAGCGCACCGACTGCTCGAGCCCGGCATGGTAGGGCAGCGCATTGACGGCATTGTCGCGCAGGAAATCCGCGATCTTCTCGGTCTTGCGGCGCGACCCGCAATAGATGATGCCGCTCTGGCCGAAATGCGCGCGCACGAAGTCCAGGACCTGGCCGCGGCCGGAGGTCTTCGCCCGCATGCGCAGGCGCAGGTTCGGGCGGTCGAAGCCATGCACGAAGACGGTCGGATCGCGGCGGAACAGCTTGCCCAGGATGTCGGCGCGCGTCGCCGTATCGGCGGTCGCGGTGAAGGCGACGGTCTGGACACCGCCGAGCGCGGCCTGGGCGGCGCCGAGCGCCAGGTATTCGGGCCGGAAGTCGTGGCCCCATTGCGAGATACAATGGGCCTCGTCGACCGCGAGCAGCCCCACCTTGGCGCGCTTGAGCAGATTGAGCGTATCGGGCTTGGCGAGGCGCTCGGGCGAGACATAGACGAGGCGCAGCTCGCCGCGGCCGAGCTGCTCGTTGATCAGCCGGTTCTGTGTGAGATCGTTGGCCGAGTTGAGGCTGGCGGCCGCGATCCCGTAGCTCTTGAGCTGGGCCACCTGGTTGCGCATGAGCGCGATCAGGGGCGACACCACCACGGTCACGCTGTCGCGCAACAGCGCCGGCAGCTGATAGCAGAGCGACTTGCCGCTGCCGGTCGGCATGATGGCCAGCACGTCGGCCCCGGCCAAGACCGTCTCGATGATGGCGCCCTGGCCGGGACGGAAGTCCTCGAACCCGAAGGTCGAGCGAAGCGCCTTCTGCGCCGCCACGAGATTGGGCATGTGCGGGTCCATCCGGTCCGGATTGTTCTATATTTGTTCCGCGCCCGGCACAAGCACCCGGCACAAAGGGCCGGGAAACGACGTCGCCAAGCCTCGTGGCCAACCGGGTAAGTGAGGTGCTACGTATCTGTTCTGAGTTTTCAGCCCCTATTCTTCGGGCAAAAAGCCCCGTAACTTACGTTTTCGATTCGTCGGAGAGGCCGGCCATGATCAGCGCCGCACAGGTTCGCGCCGCTCGTGCGCTGCTCGGGATCGACCAGCGGCAGCTGGCCGATCTATCGGGCCTCTCGGTGCCCACCATCCAGCGCATGGAGGCGAGCGAGGACGTCATTCGCGGCAATGTCGATTCGCTCACCAAGCTGATCGGTGCGCTGGAAAGATGCGGCGTCGAGC
>DASZKX010000047.1:0-2176 GCA_035552735.1 Xanthobacteraceae bacterium | reverse complement strand
GTCGGCGAGGTGCTCATCCCGCTGGACAATATCAGCGAAGCGTTGGCGATCGCAGAGGGCGAGTCGTTCAAGTGATCCTGGTCGACGCCAACATCTTGATTTACGCACATGTGAGCACCTTCAGTCAGCATAACGCTGCGCGGGACTGGCTCGATGGGCAGCTCAATGGAGCCACCAACGTCGGCCTGCCGTGGCCGAGCGTGCTTGCTTTCCTGCGGCTGGTGACCAATCCACGCGTTGTCCGGCGGGCCGTACCAATCGCCGATGCATGGCGCCAAGTGCGTGGCTGGCTCGCCTGCGATCCCGTATGGATTCCGCAACCGACGGAGCACCATGAGGAAGTCGTAGGCCAACTGCTGGCGCTCCCCGGTGTGCATGGCAACCTCGTCCCGGACGCGCATCTGGCGGCGTTGGCAATCGAGCATGGTTTGACGCTTTGCTCGGCCGACGGGGACTTTGCGCGATTCCCCGGCTTGAATTGGCACAACCCGATTGCCCAGCCCGGCCCGCTTTAGGCTTCCCGAGTTCATTGACAGGCCGGCGATGAACGGTAGGGTCACGCCGCTGCAGCAACGGGATGGACAAACGTGAACGATACAACCAAGGACGCTTCCTCCGAAATGTCGGCGGAGGCTTATTTGAGCCGGCTCGGCGAGCGCGGCGTCGAATATGTGTTCGCCAATGCGGGCACCGATTTCGCCCCCATCGTCGAGGCCCTGGCCCGGCCCTCGGGCGGCCGCACGTATCCGCGCTTCATCACGGTGCCGCACGAGAACGTCGCCATGGCGATGGCGCACGGCTACTACCGCACCTGCGGCAAGCCGGCCGCCGTCATGGTGCACGTGACGGTCGGCACCGCGAACGCCATGAACGGCCTCATCAATGCGGCGCGCGACAACATACCGCTGCTGCTGGCCGCCGGCCGCACGCCCCTGACCGAGACCGGGCATATCAGCTCGCGCAACCGCTCGATCCATTGGGGCCAGGAATCCTTCGACCAGGGCGGCATGCTGCGCGAATACGTGAAGTGGGACTACGAGCTGCGCGGCGGCCAGCCGGTCGATGCGGTCGTGGACCGCGCGCTCGACATCGCCATGACGGAACCGCGCGGGCCGGTCTATCTCACGCTGCCGCGCGAGGTGCTGACCGACCGGGCAGTGGCGCCGCGGCGCGACACGGTGCGCCCGCTGGGCTCGCTCGCCCCCGAGCCGGCCTGGGCCGCCGTCGAGGAGGCCGCGAGCCTGATCGCCAAGGCCGAGTTTCCGTTGATCGTCACGTCGAGCATCGGGCGCGATCCGGCCGCCATCGACGCGCTCGCCGCGCTGGCGGAGGAATTCGCGCTGCCGGTGGTGCAGAGCGAGGCGCGCGACTTCAACCTGCCCGGCACCCATTCCATGCATGTGGGCTTCGAGCCGGCGCCGTTCCTGGCCAAGGCGGACGTGGTGATCGTGCTCGAGAGCGCGGTGCCCTGGATCCCGCGCGCCCATGGGCCGCGACGCGACGCCAAGATCATCCACATCGCGGGCGATCCGCTGGCGAGCCGGTTTCCGTTCCGCGAGATCGAGGCTGATCTGCTGGTGGCCGGCGACCCGCGCGCCGCGCTCGCCATGTTGCGCGAATGCCTGGGCGCGGCCGTCAAGGCGGCAAAGAACGGCTCCGCGGACGGCCGCCGCAAGGCGGTCGCGACCGCGCGTGAGGAGATCGCGGCCCGCCGCAAGAAGCTGATCGAGACCGTCAAGGACCAGACCCCGGTGCATCCGGCCTGGCTCGCCCATTGCCTCAATCAGGTGAAATCGCAGGACGCCATCGTGGTGAGCGAGCTCGGGGTGCCGATCGCCCAGCTCGACCTCACCAAGCCGCGCTCCTTCATGGGCAGCTTGCTCTCCGGCGGGCTCGGCTTCGGCATGGGGGCGGCGCTCGGCGCCAAGCTGGCGGCGCCGCAGCGCGAGGTGATCGTCACGGTCGGGGACGGCTCCTACATGTTCGGCAACCCGATCCCCTATCACTACGTGGGCCGCGCCGAAAACCTGCCCACGCTGACCATCGTGGCCAACAACCACATGTGGGGCGCGGTGCGCCAAGCCACCCTCGACGTCTTCCCGGAGGGCGCGGCCGCCAAGGCCAACGTGATGCCCATCACCCAGCTCAACCCCTCGCCCGATTTCGAGAAGGTGAT
>DASZKX010000046.1:0-3879 GCA_035552735.1 Xanthobacteraceae bacterium | reverse complement strand
GGCGGCATCAACGACATCTCGGCCCGCCTGGTGGCGAAGCATCTCGGCCGCTTCATTCCCGGCAGCCCGGCCATCGTGGTGCAGAACAATCCCGGTGCCGGCGGGCTCATCACCGCCAACAAGCTCTACACCAATGCCGAGAAGGACGGCTCGGTGCTCGCCAAGTTCGAGCGCGCCGTGCCGCAGCTGCAGATCCAGGGCGATCCCAACGCGCAGTTCGACTCCACCAAGTTCGTTTGGCTCGGCAGCTTGTCGTCCTACACCAACGATGCCTATTTCCTGCTGGTCAATGCCAGCAACCGGGTGAAGAGCGTCGACCAGCTCAAGGGCCCGGGTACACCGATCAATCTCGGCTCCGACAATTCGGCCTCCAGCAACATGATCTTCGCGGTCATCGCCAAGGAGATCCTCGGCCTCAACGTCAACGTGATCCGCGGCTATACGGGCGCCGCCAGCCTGTTCCTGGCGATGCAGAGCGGCGAGCTCGACGGCCAGTTCGTGGGCCTGAGCTCGATCAAGAGCGGCCAGCGCGATTTGTGGAGCAAGGGCGCGTTCCGCCCTCTCATGGCGTTCGGCCGCACCAGCCGGCACCCGGATTTTCCGGACGTTCCGATCGGCCGCGAGCTGACCAGCGACCCCAAGGCGCTGGCGCTGATCGGCTTCGCCGAGCTGCCGTTCTTCATGGCGCTGCCGTTCGCGGCGCCGCCCGGCATCCCGGCCGACCGCGCCAAGGCGCTGCAGACCGCATTCATGGACATGAGCCGCGATCCCACTTTCGTGACGGAGGCCGAGAAGATCGGCATCGACATGAGCCCGGTCGACGGCGCCGGAATCTTGAAACTGCTCACCACGACCGCCGCCACCCCGAAGGACGTGATCACGCGCTACACCGCGATCGGAGCGGAGAGGAAGTAGGACGCGGCTCAAAACTTTGCGTGAGGGACGCAGGGCCTCTCCCTCCTTCGCCCCGCGTGCGGGGAGAAGGTGGGATGAGGGGGCCGTTCGGCGAGTCTGAGCTTTCGGAAACGCAGGTGATCTCTCCGCACGCTCAGACTCGCTGAAACGCCCCCTCACCGAGCCGAGTTCGGGTTTTCGCTCTTGCCGTTGGCCCTCTCCCCGCGCGCGGGGCGAGGAACGCCGCGTACGTCCCCACGCCAACAAGAGAGGTGCGCATGCCGGACGCGGGGACGAGCGGGCAGAGAAACGCTACGGTGCCCGCCCTCCTCACGTGCGCTCCAGAATCTTGTCCTTCTTGCCGAAGTGGTAGCGCGGCAGCTTGTCGAGGTCGGCGCCGGTGATGCGGATCACCCAGGCGTCCTTCGGGTGCACGGTCGAGTGGATCACGCCCGGCCCATAGGCCCGGGTCTGGCCGGGCGCGAGGCTGTATTTGCTCATCGCCACCAGCTCGGCGTGGTCGTCGCTCTCCGGATTGGTGCGCCGCCATTCGGTCATCTCGGTCGTGTTGCGCGCATTGCCGTAGATCGCCCACGACGCGCCGTGGCTGTGCGGCTTGCCGGCCTTGCCGACTTCCTGCACGTGCGCCATGACGTAGAAATCGAGCTCGGGGTCGTGAAACAGCTCGCGCTTGCCAGGCTTCATGTCGAGGTTGAATGCCTCGGCCACGAAGGCCGGATTGGCGAGCAGGCGCGCCAAGCGATCGGCCATCTGGGTCAGCGCGCTTGCGAGCGGCTTCGATTTGAGGATCGCGTGGCTTTCGGTGCAGAACTGCTTGAGCGTGTAGGCCATGGCGGTCTCCTGTTCTCCCATGCGTGTCCGCACACGTTATAGCGCCCGATCCGAAATTTACGCATAGGGTGGCAAACGATACGATGGGCGTCCGCGCCCGCGAGGGTGACAGGACCGCAGGGGAAAGCCCGGCATGTTGCGCATGATCCGAATCACGCTCGCGATCTTGGCGGCCCTGGGGGCGACGCTGTGCGGCACCCGGTGCCGTGCCCAGGACTCCTATCCGGCCCGCACGGTGCGAATCGTGGTTCCCTCCGCGCCCGGCTCGACCACCGACACGCTGGCCCGGATCGTGGCGGACCAGCTCGCCCGCAAATGGGGCCGGTCGGTGATCGTGGAGAACATGGCGGGCGGCGCCATGAACGCGGGCGCCGCCAACGTGGCGCGCGCCGCACCCGATGGCGCGACCCTCCTGGTGGCGCCGCCGGCGCCGCTCACCTTCAACGATCTGTTGTTCCGCGACCTCGGTTACCAGCCGAGCCAATTCGTGCCTATTACGCTGCTCGCAAAAATTCCCAACATCCTGGTGGTCCGCAACAGCTTCCCGGCGGCATCGCTGGGCGAGCTGATCGCTTATGCCAAGGCCAATCCGGGCAAGCTCTCCTATGCATCCCAGGGCGTCGGCTCGACCGCGCATCTATCGGCGAGCCAGCTCGAGGCGCTCGCCGGCATCAAAATGGTGCACGTGCCCTATCGGGGCGCGCAGCCCGCCTTGACCGACGTGATGGCCGGCAACGTGGATCTGTTCTTCGACACGCCGACTACCTCGGTGCCACTCTACCGCAACAAGATGCTCAAGATCCTGGCCGTGGCCGACCTCA
This sequence comes from Xanthobacteraceae bacterium, assembly GCA_035552735.1. Taxonomy (GTDB): domain Bacteria; phylum Pseudomonadota; class Alphaproteobacteria; order Rhizobiales; family Xanthobacteraceae; genus VAZQ01. The sequence continues at coordinate 1,312 of DASZKX010000046.1, read as the reverse complement.
AGCGCACGGCCGCGCTGCCCGAGGTGCCGACCTTCTCGGAGGCGGGCCTGCCCGGCTTCCGCTCCATCACCTGGTTCGCCCTGGTGGCGCCGCCCGGCACGCCTGCGGCGCTCGCCGAGCGGATCAATCATGATGTGGTCGACGTGCTGGGCAGCCGGGACGTCGGCGACAAGTTGCGCGACCTCTCGCTCGACCCCGGCGCCACCTCGCGCGCCGACACCGCCAAATTCTTCGCCGAGGAAACCGCACTCTGGAGCGGGGTGATCAAACAAGCGAAAATCGAGCCGCAGTAGACGCGCCGCACGCTCAACCGCTCGTCCCCGCGAAGGCGCATAGGCGGGGACGAACGGGGGGTGGGATCGCGTCGCTCTAAATTCACCCCACCAATCCGGCCTCACGATAGGCGCACAACGCTCCCGGATGCAGCGCTACGCCGCCGAATTCGAGGGCGGCGGGGCCCTGGGAGCGCAGCGGTGCAAACAAATCCTGCAATCCGACGAACAACGGGTTGAGGTGTCCGAGCTCTTCGGCCTGCTTGAGCACGGCGCTCACCACGTCGCGGACCACGGCCTCGGGCACGCGTGCGTGGGTGACGAGCACGTTCACCACGGCGAGCTGCGCCACATCCTCATCGAGACCGCGGATGGCCTGCCCGCGCATCACGGTCGAGCGATAATGCGGGACCGCCCGCATCACGGTGTCGATCTGGCCCGGGGCGTAGGAGAGAACCCGCAGGTCGATGCGCGCGGCCAGATCGGTCATCACCTGGTTGGGGATGGGGCATTGGAATTGGGCGTCGACCTCGCCGGCCGCAAGCGCGTCGGCGCCGGCGGCGAAATCGAGATAGAGCGGCGTGATGTCGGCAAAGCTCAAGCCGAGCGCGCCAAAAATAGCATGCACGTGCTGCACCATCCCGCTGGTGCGCAGGCCGACCGCGACACGTTGGCCGCGCAAGTCACCGACCACACGAAGGGACGAATCGGCGGGCGTAATGAAGAACAGCGGGCCCGCATTCATGGGCGCCGCCATGCGCAGATCGATCGGCTCGACGAACGGGGCTTCGCCGTTCTTGGCGCGGCCGATCCAGTTCGATGCCATGAAGCCGAGCTCGATCTCGCCGGCGTGCAGGCGCCTGGCGTTGTCGACACTGGCGGATTGCGATTCCAGCACCGCGATGGAGCCGAGCCGGGCGTGCTGACCGAGGCTCGTCGCAAGGGCGCGGCCCTGGCTGTGAAAGGTGCCGTCACGTTCCGAGGTGCCGATGCGAATGGTCATGCGGAGCGCCGTTTTTCTTGTGGTCCGGATGGAGCGT
>DASZKX010000045.1:0-4369 GCA_035552735.1 Xanthobacteraceae bacterium | reverse complement strand
TGGGCCCCGCCTTGCACCACGCCGGCCACAACGGTAACCCATGAGGGCACGGCGCCGGGACGCCACGGAATCATGTTCGCCCTGTTCGAAAGACTGCTACGGCCGACCGACACTCCGGAGCACCCGGAGCCGCCGGCCGGGCTCATCGCGTTCTTCTGGCATTTCGCCCGCCAGGCGAGATGGCTGTTCGTCGCCCTGTTCGTGATCGAGATGCTGCAGGCGCTGACCGACAGCGCCGTGCCCTGGTTCATGGGGCGCATCGTCACCCTGGTGACCACCGTTCCGCCCGATCGCTTCCTCGCCGTTACCTGGCCGGTCCTGACCGGCATGGGGCTGGTCGTGCTGGTGGCACGGCCGGCCGTGGCGCTCGCGCGCTACCTCATCACCAACCAGGCGATCGCGGCACCGTTCACCAGCCTGATCCGCTGGCAGGCGCACTGGCATGTGGTGCGGCAGAGCTGGGCCTTCTTCCAGAACGACTTCGCCGGGCGCATCTCCAACCGCGTGATGCAGACCGGAGCCGCGGTGCGCTCGACGCTGACGGCCTCGGTCACCGCGCTCTGGTACATTCTGATCTACGGCGTGACCGCGATCGGCATGATGGCCTCGGCCGACCTGTGGCTGACGCTGCCGATCCTGGCGTGGTTCGCCGGCTATGTGGGGCTGCTCGGCTATTTCGTGCCGCGCATGCGGCAGCGCTCCAAGGTGAACTCGGAGGCGCGCTCGGCCCTGATGGGTCGCATCGTCGACAGCTACACCAACATCCTCACCGTCAAGCTGTTCGCGCGCCCGCGCGACGAAGATCGATATATCCGCGACGCGATCGAGCGCCACATGCGGCTGTTCATCTCCGCCCAGCGGCTGATGACGGCGTTCGGGACGCTGCTCAATGTCCTAAACGCCCTGCTGATCGTGGGCGCCGGTGCGCTCGTGCTGCTGCTGTGGCGGCGCGGCGCGGTCGAGGTCGGCGCCATCGCCCTGGTGCTGCCGCTCACGCTGCAGCTCACCAACATGTCGCGCCAGATCGCCAGCCAGATCACCGACATCTTCGAGGATATCGGCGTGGTGCAGGAGGGCATGATGACCATCGCCCAGCCGTTGCGCCTGATCGATTCGGCGGACGCCAAGCCGCTCGTGGTGCGCGAGGGCCGCGTCGCGTTCGAGGACGTGCGCTTCGACTACGGCCGCGCGACATCAGCCCGCGCAGACGGGCGTCTGAGCCCTTATGCCGTGCTGCAGGATTTCAACCTGCGGATCGCGCCCGGCGAGAAAATCGGCCTGATCGGCCGCTCCGGCGCCGGCAAGTCGACCGTGGTCAATCTGCTGCTACGCTTCTTCGATCTCGAAAGCGGCCGCATCCTGATCGACGGGCAGGACATTTCCCAAGCCACGCAGGAGAGCCTGCGCGCCCAGATCTCCGTGGTGACCCAGGACACGTCGCTGCTGCATCGCTCGATCCGTGAGAACATCCGCTATGGCCGCCCGGATGCGACCGAGGGCGAGATCGTCGAGGCCGCACGGCTCGCGCACGCGGACGAATTCATTCCCATCCTGGAAGACTGGCGCGGCAACCACAGCTACGACGCCCATGTGGGCGAGCGCGGCGTCAAGCTCTCGGGCGGCCAGCGCCAGCGCATCGCCATCGCGCGCGTGATCCTGCGCAACGCTCCCATCCTGGTGCTCGACGAGGCGACCTCCGCGCTCGACAGCGAGATCGAGGCCGCCATCCAATCGAGCCTCGATACCCTGATGGCCGGCAAGACCGTGATCGCCATCGCGCACCGGCTCTCCACCATCGCCCGCATGGACCGGCTGGTGGTGCTCGACCACGGCCGCATCGCCGAGCAGGGCACCCATGCGGCGTTGCTGCGCCTCGATGGCCACTACGCCGCGCTCTGGCGCCGGCAATCGGGCGGCTTCCTCGACGCCGCCGACATGCAGGCGGCGGAATAGAGATATTCCGCTGGTCCGGAGCCGTGGCCCTTCATGCGAGCTGCAAGGTACTCGCGGGAAAGTTTGTGCCAAGCCGCCACAGTCCGGTCACGAAAGCCCCTTAGGTACCCGCGTCCCTTTTACCCTGGCAGTCCTGCCGCGCGGCGCCCGAACACCGCCACGCGGCACGATCGCTTTTGTGAGCGCGTCATGTTTGCCTTGTTCGAACGGCGGCTGCAGCCGACCACTACGCCCCGGGATCCCGAGCCGCCGCCCGGGCTGATCGCGTTCTATTGGCATTTTGCCCGCCAAGCCAAAGGCCTGCTCGCCGGGTTGTTCGCGGCCGGCTTCGCGGTCGCGCTGCTCGATTCGCTGATCCCGGTCTTCATGGGCCGCATCGTCACCTTGATCACGTCGAGCCGTCCCGAAACGCTGTTTGCCACGTTCTGGCCGCTGCTCGCCGGGATGGCCCTGGTGCTGCTGGTGCTGCGGCCGCTGGCGCTGACCATGCAGAACGTCATGGCCAACCAGGCGATCGCCGCCAATGTCACCACCCTGATCCGCTGGCAGAGTCATTGGCATGTGGTGCGCCAGAGCTGGACGTTCTTCCAGAACGATTTCGCCGGCCGCATCGCCAACCGGGTGATGCAGACCGGGCCGGCGATCCGCGAGAGCCTGGTCGCGCTGCTGACGGCTGTTTGGTACATCCTGGTATACGGAACCAGCGCGGTATTGCTGCTGACCGCCGCCGACCGCTGGCTGGCGCTGCCGATCCTCGTCTGGCTCGCCGGCTATCTGGCGATGTTGCGGCTTTTCGTGCCGCGCATGCGCGACCGCTCCAAGATCATGTCGGAGTCGCGCTCGCTGGTCACCGGGCGGATCGTCGACAGCTACACCAACATCCTGACCGTCAAGCTGTTCGCCCGCGCCTGGCAGGAGGACGCCTATGTGCGCGAGGCGCTCGACCAGCATACCGGCCGGTTCCATGCCTCGCTGCGGCTCAACACCCTGTTCGGCCTGACGCTGTCGTTGCTCAACGCCCTCATGGTCACCGGCACCGCCGGGCTCGCCCTGGTGTTGTGGACGCGCGGGCAGGTCGCGGTCGGCACGGTCGCGATGGCGCTGCCGCTCGCCTGGCAGATCATCAACATCTCGGGCTGGGTGGCCTGGCAGGTGACCGCCATATTCGAGAATATCGGCGTGGTGCAGGAGGGCATGATGACCATCGCACAGCCGATCACGCTCATCGATCGGCCGCAGGCGGCGGAGCTCGAGGTTGCGCGCGGCGAGATCGCGTTCGAGGACGTGCGCTTCCACTACGGTCGCGATGCGTCAGCCCGCGAAGACGGGCGTGAACGCCCTTTTGTCGCCCGCGAAGACGGGCGTCTACGCCCTAATGCTGTGTTGCAGGATTTCAGCCTGAAGGTCGCGCCCGGCGAGAAGATCGGCCTGGTCGGCCGCTCCGGGGCCGGCAAGTCGACCGTGGTCAACCTGCTGCTGCGCTTCTTCGATCTCGAACGCGGCCGCATCCTGATCGACGGGCAGGACATCGCCGCCGTGACGCAGGAGAGCCTGCGGGCGCAGATCTCGGTGGTCACGCAGGATACCTCGCTGCTGCACCGCTCCATCTGCGACAATATCCGCTATGGCCGCCCGGAAGCGAGCGACGCCGAGGTGATCGCCGCCGCCAAGCTCGCCCATGCGCACGAGTTCATCCTCGATCTGGTGGACTGGAAGGAGCGCCGCGGCTACGACGCAGAGGTCGGCGAGCGTGGCGTCAAGCTCTCGGGCGGCCAGCGCCAGCGCATCGCCATCGCGCGCGTGATCCTGCGCAACGCCCCCATCCTGGTGCTGGACGAGGCGACCTCCGCGCTCGACAGCGAGATCGAGGCCGCCATCCAGTCGAGCCTCGGCACCCTGATGACCGGAAAGACCGTGATCGCCATCGCGCACCGGCTCTCCACCATTGCCCGCATGGACCGGCTGGTGGTGCTCGACCGTGGCCACATCGTCGAGCAGGGCTCACATGCGGCGCTGCTGCGCCTCGATGGCCACTACGCTGCGCTCTGGCGCCGGCAATCGGGCGGCTTCCTCGACGCCGCCGACGTGCAGGCCGCGGAGTAGGGGCGCCCCCTGTGGGCGCTCGCCACTCGGGTCCTACAATCAGGGTTCGTCAGGCGGGGGCAGGTCCTTTGGACTTACCCCGGACGCGGTGCAGCACGAGGTGATGCACCGCTGATCCGGGGTCGTTCCAAACGCCATGGTGGAACGGTCCCGGGCCTGCAGCGCACCACTTCGCTTAGCCCGCCAACGGGTCCGGCCTTCGGCCGGCCCGATGATAAACTCCGACGGGCGTAAACGCCCTTATGAGCTCCGTGCTGCGCCGCGCCCGGGACACCGGCCTCAGCTCTGCGGCGTCTCCATGGCGCTTTTGCGG
>DASZKX010000044.1:0-5850 GCA_035552735.1 Xanthobacteraceae bacterium | reverse complement strand
AGCGGCGGGGTCGGCTGCGTCGCCTCGAAAAACACACAGATGCCGACCGCATCCGCGATACGGGTGCCGTCATCGAGCTCGAGCACCGGCACGGTGCAGTCGGGATTGATGGCCCGGAAGGCGTCCGTGAACTGCTCGCCGCCCCGCAGGTCGACCTGCACGGTCGGCGCCGTGATGCCCTTCTCGGCCAGGAAGATGCGCACCCGTCGCGGGCTCGGGGCGCTCGCGCAATCGTAAAGCTTCATTGCCGTCTCCTGCGTCAATTCGCCGAGCTTGCGTCGAGCCTGCAATATCCCGATCGTTCGCCGGCGCACAATGCCAGGTCGGACAAGATCATGATCAAGGCCACGGACGGTTTGACGCGCCGAGCGGTGCTGGCGGTCGGGGCGGCGCTCGGCCTGCCGTCGGTACTGCGCCCGGCCGCCGCGGCGGCGGAGGTCGACCTCGATGCCGCCAGGCGCGAGGGCAAGGTTTCGCTCTACGCGTCGGCGCCGATCGCGGCAGCCCAGAAGGTCGCCACCGCGCGTCAAGGTGATCCCGATGGACTTCCCCTATATCCAGGACGCCACGCCGGCGCTGAAGAAGAAATTCCATGAGATATTCTCATAGCTCGCAGTCGCGGGCGGGCCGGCGAACGGCGCCAAACCAGCACTCTCATTTGCACCATCGCGTCAAGTCGGATGCATGCTAATCTCCCGGCCGGAACCTGGGAGGAAGAAATGATCTCGCCGAAGACATTGTTGCGCGTGGCCCTGGTTGGCCTGTTGGGCTCGTTGTCGCTCATGACCAACGCCAATGCGCAAGGGAAATGGGAGCGCAAGGCGGCATTCCCGGATCCCTCCGAGGAGGTGCTGGGCATGGCGGCCGGCGGCAAGATGTACGTCTTCGCCGGCCTGGCGCCGGTCTGGAAACCCAAGGCCCTGGTCTACGAATACGATCCGGCGTCCGACAAATGGACCGAGAAGAAGAAGATGGCGTTGCCATCCCACCACGTCGCCTTCGCCGAGTATCAAGGCAAGATCTACGCGTTCGGCGGCTTCGTGCCGCCGGTGTCGGGACCGCCCGCTTGGGTCCCGATCGACAATTCCTGGGAATACGACCCGGCGACCGACACCTGGAAAGCGCTGGCCCCCATGCCGACCAAGCGCGGCGCAGCGGCCGCGGCCGTCATCGACGGCAAGGTCTATGTGGTGGGCGGTGCCACCACCCCGTCCGGCACCGACGAGCCTTCGGTACTGCCGACGCGTCCGCATCTCGCGGTCGGCACGCTTGAGGAATACGACATCGCCACCAATACCTGGCGGGCGCGCCGGCCGATGCCGACCGCGCGCAACCACCTGATGGCCGGCGCGGTCGGCGGAAAGCTCTACGCCATCGGGGGCCGCTTGGGCGCCGCCTTCATCGGGCTCGCCAGCGATACCGACGTGGTCGAGGAGTACAATCCGGCCGACGATCTGTGGCGCATCAAGGCGCGCATGCCGACCGCGCGCAGCGCGATCGCCGGCGGGGTGCATGGCAGCCGCATCTATGTGGCGGGCGGCGAGATGCAGGACACGCAAAAGAGCGCGACCTTCCGCGCCTTCGAGGGCTACGATCCGGCCACCAACACCTGGACCGTGATGCCCGCGATGCCGGTATCGCGTCACGGCATGGCGGCCGGCGTCACCGGGGATCAACTGCATCTGGTGAGCGGCGACGTCCAATCAGCCGGCAGCGGACTGGAAGTGAGCGCGCCCTACCACGACGTCTTCACGTTCGTGAAGTGAAGCGCGGTGGGCTAGAGCATTTCCCGGAAAAGTGGCCACCGGTTTTCCGAAAGGAAATGCGACAACGCTTGAATCTAGAGCGCTTTCCGCCCGCGACCTGAGCGATTTAACAGTCAATCTAAACGGAAAGCGCTCTAAGTCCACGCGTCACCTTATATTGTTCGAATGATATTGTTCGAATGCCTCTCCACGCGGTCGTCCCTGCGGAAAGCAGGGACCCATACGCCGTGTCTTCTCGATCGGCTGTCTCGGCTCCGTTAGCGCGCTCACGCGCGTCTTCGACGCGCTATGAGCCGGGGCCACGAAGGCGCGAACCCGCTCACTTCTTCTCGAAGACGCCGCGCAATGTGTCCTTGCCGTCCCAAGTGATGTCGGCGATGCGCCAGCCGTCCTTGAGCTTGACAAGGTCGTAGTCCACCGTAGTCGCAACCTTGATATTGCGGAACTTGGCGGTGGCGCTTGCTTTGTCGGGCGCGATGTCGCGCACCGCGATATCAACCTGACCGATCTCCCAATCCTGCCCGCCGACGAACGGGTCGGCGTCGAATTCGGGGACATCGCCGCGCTTCTGCGCAGCCCTGCGATCCTTGATCATCAGGGCCGCGAGCGTAGGCTCGAAATAGAGCCGCAGCATGGCATCACTGTCGAGCGGGATGCCTTTGGAGCTCTTTCCCCTGTAGGCGGCATAGATCTTTTCCAGAAACGCCTTGGCGGCGGCATCAGCGACGGCGGTATCGGCGGACGCGCAGGCCACCGCCAGCGCGCTGACAAGAACGAAATTGCGACGCGTGATCATTTCACCTCCGTGCCGACCCGAAATATTGAAAATCCGCCGGCTGTTGGCACATTATTATGTTGCGCGCGCGTGCGGAAGGGCGCCGGAGGAACAGGGCGCGCTCGCATGTCCCTTTCCGGAGAATCTCGCTACACTGCGGGCTCGGCTCGCACTCTCGATCGAGGCAAAGGTTTAAGTCTTCCTGCTGTTCCGATTGGCGGAGGATAACATGATACGCGCGCTCCTCGTCCTCCTGGCGGTCACCTTCGGCACCGTTGCGGCAGGCCCATCGTGCGCCCAAACGTTTCCAAACCGCGTAGTCAGGATCATCGTCCCGTTCCCGGCGGGCGGCCCGACCGACCTTCTGGCGCGCCAGGTTTCGCAGCGGCTTTCCTCGATTCTCGGGCAGGGAGTCATCGTCGAGAACGAAGCGGGCGCGGGCGGGAGGACCGGAACGCAAGCGGTCGCGCGCGCCAATCCGGACGGCTACACATTGTTGCTGGGAGGCACCAACTCCAATGCCATGGCGGGAGCACTTTATAAAACTCTCACCTACGACCCGATCAAGGACTTTGTCGCGGTCGCCGCAATCGCGACCGACTCGAACGCTCTGGTGGTCACCCCCGCCCTCCCCGCCCAGACGATCGCGGAGCTCGTTTCCTATGCGAAGGCCAACCCCGGCAAGCTGGTCTCGGGCGCCGCGCTCGGCATCTTTCCGCATTTCGCGCTCGAGCTGCTCAAGGTCAGAACCGAGATCGACATGATTTTCGTGCCCTACAAAGGCGCGGCCCCGGCCATCGCGGATTTGCTGGGCGGGCAGATCCAGGTGAGCGCGGCCGCCAAGTCGGTGCTGCTGCCCTATATCCAAGCCGGCAAGCTGCGCCCGCTCGCCGTGACCAGCATGAGCCGCTGGCCGGAGCTTCCCGCGGTTCCCACCATGCGCGAGAGCGGCTTTGCCGGCTATCCTTCGGACATCTGGTTCGGCTTGCTCGCCCCGGCCGCGACGCCTCCCGCGATCGTGGGCAAGCTCAACGCCGCGATCAACCAATGCCTGCAGTCTTCCGACCTGCGCGAGAGCTTCGCACGGCTCGGGCTGGAGGTGAAAGTAGGAACGCCGGGCGATTTCACGGCCGCGATCGTCGACGATGCGCGAGAATGGGACGGCATCGTGAAGGAGACCGGGATCAAGCTCGAGTGAGCAACATTTGCACCAGGGAGGAAACCGCCATGCCCGATGGCGTCACGCTCGAATCCTCGTCCAGCAAGAATTCGTGCTTCATGGCACGAGTCGCGGGCGTCGCCCTCGGCGCTCTTGCTTGCACCGCACCCACGCTTTCGCTGCCGGCCCGCGCCGAAGGCAACGGCGCCGTTCCGGACCTCTTCGTCAACAGCGACACGGGCTGGCTTCCGGTAGGCGATGATTTCCTGCCGCCGCCGAGTGGCCCCGGGCCCGTGACGTTCGACAAGCGCCATCCCTATGTGGACAATCCTACCGCCCGGCGGACCGGCACGCGGCCCACATATCGGGTCGCCGATCTCAGCAATCCCATTCTGCAGCCTTGGGTGGCCGAGCAGATGCGCAAGGCCAACGAGGAGGTGCTGGCGGGCAAGGTTCCATTCCGAGCGCGCGAGAGCTGCTATCCCGGCGGCGTTCCGGGCTTCCTGATCTACAACCTCGTCTTTCCAAATCGCTTTTTGCAAACCGACAATCAGGTGACGATCATCAATCCGGGCGGCCCCGAGTTGCGTCGGGTCTATTTGAACGTGCCGCATTCCGCCCATGTGACGCCGAGCTGGTACGGCGAATCGGTCGGCCACTACGAGGGCGGCGACACGCTGGTGGTCGACACGATCGGCATCACCACGAAGAGCTTCGTCGACAATTACCGCACGCCCCACACCGAGGCGCTGCACGTCGTGGAGCGCTTCAAATTGACCGGCGGCGGGGAGATGCTGGAGGTCTTGATCACGGTCGACGACCCGGGCGCTTTCACCATGCCGTGGTCCGCGATCCAGCGCTTCCGGCAGGTGCGTGCCGGCGCGATGGAGGAGGCCATTTGCGCCGAGAACAACGTCAACCCGTTCAACTTTGCAACCGTACCGATCCCGCAAGCAGCCAAGCCGGATTTTTAGCGTTTTTCCGACGGAGTCGACGCTGCCCCGTAGGGTGGGCACATCAGGGCGTTTACGCCCGTCTTCGCGGGCTATGGGCGGCCGCGAGACTTTGATTGATGCACCCCGCCGGCTCCGCCGTGCCCACGCGGAGCAGCTCAATCTGGCGAGAGACTTCGCATGGGCACGGCGCGAAGAGCGCGCCTTTGCCCCCTACAGGTGACTCCAAAACACGGAGCCTGCGGCTCACTTCCCCATGGCTTCCTTCACGGCGCTGACCAGCTGCTTGAGGGTGAAGGGCTTGGGCAGGAAATTATACTGGCTCGAATCCGGCAGGCTCTTCTCGAAGGCATCCTCGGCGTAGCCGGACACGAAGATGATCTTGAGGCCGGGGTCGTCCTTGCGCAATTCCTTGAGCAGCGTCGGCCCGTCCATCTCCGGCATCACCACGTCGGAGACCACGAGATCGACGCGGCCGCCCTCGCGCGCCAGCGCCTCGATCGCCTCGACCCCGTTGCCGGCCTCGATCACGGTATAGCCGCGCGACTTGAGGCCGCGGGCATTGAGCGCGCGCAAGCCTTCTTCGTCCTCGACCAGCAGAATGGTGCCGTGGCCGGTGAGATCGGAGGCGGCCGTGCGCCGCACCTCCTCGGCCGCCGCCATGATGCCGGCCAGCGCCGGCGCCGTGGTCTCGGGCAGTTGCGGCGCCTGCACGTCGTCGACACCCGGGATGTAGCGCGGCAGAAATATGCGGAAGGTCGTGCCCTTGCCGATCTCGGAATCGAGATAAATGAAGCCGCCGGTCTGCTTGACGATGCCGTAGACGGTGGAGAGCCCGAGGCCAGTGCCCTTGTTGACCTCCTTGGTGGTGAAGAACGGATCGAAAATCTTGTCGATGATCTCCGGCGCGATGCCGGTGCCGTTGTCCGCCACCTCGATCAGCACATATTCGCCGATCGGCATGCCTTTGTAGTTGAAACGGGCGCCCTCCTCGGCCGAGATGTTGGCGGTCCGCAAGGTGAGCTTGCCGCCGTCCGGCATGGCGTCGCGGGCATTGACCGCGAGATTGACGATCACCTGCTCGAACTGGGCGATGTCGACCTTGACGGGCCACAGATCGCGGCCATGCACGACGCTGAGCGAGACGTTCTCGCCGATCAGGCGGCGCAGCAGCATGGTGAGATCGGACAAGGCCTC
>DASZKX010000043.1:0-6793 GCA_035552735.1 Xanthobacteraceae bacterium | reverse complement strand
CGCCCGGCGAGCCGACGAAAACCGATCACGATCAATCCCATAGGGCGCCGTGAAGGTGCCGGCTGCGCCCGGATCCTCGACCCAAACCTCTGCCGCAGCACCATAAATGACCGTCGTGCGCCTCACATTAGCTGGCAATTGGGAGCTGATTGCTGCATATTCGCCGCATGAGCGGATTTGAACCTACCGATTATTCCGTCGTGGTGAAAAACCGGGGCAATCCCCCGGATCCATGGCGATGGGAGATCTATCGCGCCGGCCGGTCGAGCGCGATAAAGCAGTCATCGGTCTATTTCAACACCATGGCGATGGCCAGCCGAGCCGGAAAAGAGGCCCTCAAGGGGCTCTTGGAAAAGCTGTACGCCTGACCGCCGGGGACGCGGCCTGCGGTCGTGATGTCGCGCCCTGCGGCGCCGGCTCAACCCGGTTCTTGATCTTTATTGTGCTGGTGCAGGAAGCGGGCGATCAGGCGCTTGAGCTCGGCGGTTTGCCGCAGCTTGCCCATGGAAATGGCGTGATCAAAGAGCTCGTGCTGGACATCGGGGAACAGAACCTGGAATGACTTGGCAGGGCCGGATATCTGTCAAAATATCACTGTACAATATCAGGGTGCCTCGGGTCTGAATGCTCGGCCGGGGGCGCGATCCGCGCCGGTGTGGAGGAGAACGCAATGACCCGCGCAATTGTTCTCGGCTCGATCATGCTCGCAGCCCAGTTGCTGGCCGGTTGCGACAGCAAGCCGGTCGCCAGCTCGGCGCCCCCGCCCCCGCCCGTCACCGTCGCGCGTCCGCTGCAGAAGACCATTACCGAATGGGACGAATATACCGGCCGCTTTACGGCGCTGGAATCCGTCGAGGTCCGCGCCCGCGTTTCCGGCTTCATCGACTCCGTCCATTTCCAGGAGGGCCAGATCGTCAAGCAGGGCGACCTCCTGTTCGTCATCGATCCACGCCCCTACTCGCTCGCGGTCGAGCAGGCCAAGGCCGACGTGGACCGCGCGCAGGCCAAGCTCGAGATCGCCACCCTCGATGTTCAGCGCGCCACGCCGCTGGTGCGCAACCAGAGCCTGACCGAGCGTGAATTCGATACCAGGACGTCGACCCAGCACGACGCCGCCGGTCAGGTCGCCTCGGCGCAGGCGGCCGTGAAGCAGGCCCAGCTCAATCTCGAATGGACCGAGGTGCGCGCGCCGATCGGGGGGCGCATCTCCGACAAGCGGGTCGATGCCGGCAACCTCATCACCGGCGGCCCGACCGGCGCGACGCTTTTGACCGTGATCGTGTCGATCGATCCCATCCACTTCGTCTTCGACGGCAGCGAGGCCGACTTCCTGCACTACGTGCGGCTCGCCGCCGCCGGCGGGCGGCCCTCCTCCCGCGATGCGCAGAACCCGGTCTCGGTCCGGCTCGCGGACGAGACCGACTACACGCATCAGGGCCACATGGACTTCGTCGACAACGTGATCAATCCCAAGACCGGCACCATCCGGGGCCGCGCCATCTTCGAGAACAAGGACGGACTTCTGACCCCCGGCTTCTTCGGGCGGCTTCGCCTGTTCGGCGGCGAGCACGCGGCGCTGTTGGTGCCCGACGGCGCCATCGCCTCCGATCAGGCCAGCAAGATCGTCTTCACGGTCGCCGACGACGGCACGGTCGGCACCAAGCTGGTCGAGCTCGGGCCGATAGTCGACGGCTTGCGCGTCATCCGCTCCGGCCTGACGGCGACCGATCGGATCGTCATCGACGGCCTGCAGCGGGCGCGGCCCGGCGGAAAAGTCACGGCCCAGGACGGCAAGATCGAAGAGGCCGCGGCCACCGCGCCGGCGCCAGCGACCGCGACGCCGGCGGCCAGCGCCCCATAGGCGCGCAATGCGAAAAGTGCGGCCACCAGAGGGGGCATCTGGCATGCGATTTTCCCATTTCTTCGTCGACCGGCCGATTTTCGCGAGCGTGATGTCGATCATCGTGACGCTGGTCGGCATCATCTCGTTTCGGGCGCTGCCGATAACCGAGTTCCCCGAGATCGCGCCCCCCACCGTGACGGTGAACGCCACTTATGCGGGCGCCTCCGCCGAGGTGATCGCCGAGACGGTCGCGGCGCCGATCGAGCAGGAGATCAACGGCGTCGACAACATGCTCTACGTGATCTCGCAATCGACCGGCAACGGCGCGCTGTCGATCAGCGTCGTGTTCAAGCCCGGGACCGACGTGGATCAGGCGCAAGTGCTGGTGCAGAACCGAGTCTCGGTCGCGCTGCCGCGCCTGCCGGACGAGGTGCAGCGCGTCGGCGTGACGGTGCGCAAGAAATCGCCCGACCTGATGCTCGTGATCCACCTGATCTCGCCGGACGGCAGCTTGAACCAGCAATACATCTCGAACTACGCGACCATCAACATCAAGGACGTCATCACGCGCATCGACGGCGTGGGCGACACCATCGTGTTCGGCGCACGCGACTATTCGATGCGAGTCTGGCTCGATCCCGCCAAGGTGCAGGCCCGCGGATTGACCGCCGACGACGTCGTCACGGCGCTGCGGGCCGCCAACATCCAGGTGGCGGCCGGCTCAATCAACCAGCCGCCGGCGGCATCGCCCGGCGGCTTCGAGCTCGCGGTGCAGACGCTCGGCCGGCTGTCGAGCCCGGAGCAATTCCAGGAGATCGTGGTCGCGACCGACACCGACGGCCGGGTCACGCGCGTGCGCGACATTGCCCGGGTAGAGCTCGGCTCGCTCGACTATACGACCAACGCCTATCTCGACAACCAAGTAGCGACCGCCATCGCGATCTTCCAGCGGCCGGGCTCCAACGCGCTCGCAACCGCCGCCAGCGTGCTCGCCACCATGGACGAGCTGGCCAAGAGCTTCCCGGCCGGAATGAGCTACCGGGTCGCCTACAACACCACCGAGTTCATCCAGCAGTCGGTCGACGAGGTGATCAAGACCCTGTTCGAGGCGGTCGTGCTGGTGGTGCTGGTGATCCTGCTGTTCCTGCAGACCTGGCGGGCGGCCGTCATTCCGATCGTTGCCATCCCGGTATCGTTGATCGGGACCTTCTTTGTGATGACCGCCTTCGGCTTCTCGCTGAACAATCTGACGCTGTTCGGCCTGGTGCTCGCCATCGGCATCGTGGTGGACGACGCCATCGTGGTGGTGGAGAACGTCGAGCGGGAATTGCGCGCGGGCCTGAGCCCGCGCGAAGCCGCCCACAAGACCATGGACGAGGTCGGCGGCGCGCTGATCGCGATCGCGCTGGTGCTGTGCGCGGTGTTCATCCCCAGCGCCTTCATCGCCGGCATATCGGGGGCGTTCTACCGGCAGTTCGCGCTCACCATCACGGCCTCGACCATCATCTCGGCGACGGTGTCGCTGACGCTGTCGCCGGCGCTGGCGGCATTGCTGCTGAAGCCGCACGGGGAGGCCCCGAAGACCGGCATCCGGCGGACGTTGAGCCTGCCGTTCAACGCCTTCTTCGCCGGCTTCAACCGGTTGTTCGATCGGCTGTCGTCGGGCTATGGCGGCCTGACACGGCGGTTGCTGCGCGTATCGGTGCTGATGCTGATGGTCTACGGCGGCCTCATCGGGCTCACCTATTTCCAGTTCGCCCGCACCCCGTCGGGCTTCATCCCCTCGCTCGACCGCGCCTACTTCATCGCGGCGATCTCGCTGCCGCCGGGCGCCACGCTCGAGCGCACCGATCAGGTCGTGCGCAAGGCCGCCGACCTCTTGCTCAAGCGGCCCGGCGTCGCCCACGCGGTCGCCTTCGCGGGCTTCGACGGCGCGACTTTCACCAACGCCCCCAACGCCGGCGTGATCTTCGTCACGCTGAAACCGTTCGACGAACGGGTCAAAGCCGGGCTCGCCACCGCGACCATCCTGAATGATCTGCGCGGCCAGATGCAGACGCTGCGTGAAGCGTTCGTGCTGGTCATCCCGCCCCCGTCGGTCCCCGGGATCGGAACCGGCGGCGGCTTCAAGCTCTATGTCCAGGATCGCGCCGGGCGTGGCCCGCGCGCGCTCGAGCAGGCCCTCGGAACCATCATCGGCCCCGCCAACCGGACGCCCGGCCTGGTCCAGGTCTTCACCCTGTTCAACACGCTGACGCCGCAGATCTACGCCGATATCGACCGCACCAAGGCGGAAATGCTGGGCGTGCCGATCACGCGCTTCTTCGACACGCTCTCGACCTATATGGGGTCGACCTTCGTCAACGACTTCAACATCCTGGGACGCACCTATCGGGTCACCGCGCAGGCCGACAACCCGTTCCGCCTTTCGGTGCGCGACGTGCAGAATCTGCGCACCCGCTCGAGCGCCGGCGACATGGTGCCGCTCGGATCGGTCGCGACCTTCCGGGAGATCACCGGCCCCTATCGCGTGCCGCGCTACAACTTGTTCCCGGCCGCCGAGGTGCAAGGCTCGACCCTGCCGGGATTCTCCACCGGTCAGGCGATCGCCGCCATGGAGGGCCTCATCGCCACCAACCTGCCGGCCGGCTTCGGCTTCGAATGGACCGAGATCGCGCTGCAGGAAAAGATCGCCGGCAATACCGCCGTGGTGGCATTCAGCCTTGCGGTGGTATTCGTCTTTTTGCTTTTGGCGGCGCAGTACGAGAGCGTGCTGCTGCCGCTCGCCGTCATCCTGATCGTGCCGATGTGCCTGCTCGCCGCCATCAGCGGCGTGCTGCTGCGCGGCATGGACAACAACATCCTGACCCAGATCGGCTTCGTCGTCCTGATCGGGCTGGCGGCGAAGAACGCGATCCTCATCGTCGAGTTCGCCCGGCAGGCCGAGGAGCAGGGCGCCGATCGCTGGGAGGCCGCCGTGGGCGCCGCCCGCACCCGTTTGCGCCCGATCCTGATGACGTCGCTGGCCTTCGTGCTGGGCGTGGTGCCGCTGGTCCTGGCGACCGGCGCCGGCGCCGAAATGCGTCAGGCACTCGGCACCGCGGTGTTCTTCGGCATGCTGGGGGTGACACTCTTCGGGCTGATGTTCACCCCGGTGTTCTATGTGATGATACGCTGGATCGCGAACCTCCGCCGCAGCTGACGAAAGAGCCAAGCCACGCAGGGAGAAGACCATGCCGCGGCCCACCCGCCTGCTGCTCGCTCTCGCGTGCCTTCTGGCGGCGCTGAGCCGGCCCACCCGGGCCGAGGACTTCTACAAAGGAAAGACCATCACCCTCCTGGTCGGCTCGGCGGAGGGCGGCGGCTACGATCAGTATGCCCGGCTGCTCGCCCGTCACATGGGAAAATACATCGCCGGCGAGCCCAGCATCGTGGTCAAGAACCAGCCCGCCGCCGGAGGAATGGCAATGGCCAATGCCATGTACACGACCGTGCCGCGCGACGGTCTCACCTTCGGCATGATGGCGCGCGACAATCCGCTCCAGCCGCTCTTGGGAAATTCCGCCGCCAAGTTCAAGCCGGAGAGCTTCACCTGGCTCGGCACCTCGTCGCGCTATGAGGACGATGCCTTCTGCCTCGTCATCCGGTCCGACACCGGCATCGCCGATGTCGCCGACCTGCAGAAGCCCGGGCGACCGGCGATCTTCGGCGGACAGGCGGCCGGCGGCTCGGAGACCGATATCGTGCTGATCGCGCGCGACGTGTTCAAGCTCAATCTCCAGTACATTCGCGGCTATCGCAGCAGCACCGATACCTTGCTGGCGCTGCGGCGCGGCGAGATCGAAGGGCGCGCGATCACGACCTCGACGTTACAGAAGAGCATGGCGGATTGGCTGGAACGCGGGATGCTGCACTATCTCATGCAGTTCGGTCACGAGACCCGTTGGAAGGGCTTGCCGGACGTACCGACCGCCCGCGAGCTCGCGCCGACGCCGGAAGACAAGGCCGTGCTTGAGCTCGCCGAGATCCCATTCCTGATGTCGCGCCCCTTCATGGCGCCGCCCGCGCTTCCGCCCGCGCAGGCGTCCGTTCTCAAGCAGGCCTTCATGCAGGCACACAAAGACCCGGATTACTTGGCGGAGGCCAAGGAGATGCAACTCGACGTCAGCCCGCTGGCGGGCGACGAGATACAAAAGCTCATGACGCGCATCGCCCAGACCCCGCCCGCCGTGATCGCCCGTTACAAGGCGGCGGTGGGTTCGAATTAGAGTGATGCCTCTCGGTTGTCATCGTCCGCGAAGGCGGACGACCCAGCACCCACCAGCATTCAAATAGAAGACCGGCGTTTGCGACTACTGGATGCCCCGCATTCGCGGGGCATGACAGGCCAGAGCTTGTTGGCCCTACGCGCTGGCCGCGACCCGCACCTGCATGGCGGCACCGCCGCGATAGAGCGCCAGCGTCGACACGATCCCGCACAGGCCCGCGGCCATCAGCCAGAAGCCCGGCGAAGCCTTGTCCCCGGTCAAGTCGATCAACTTGGTCGACACCAGCGGGGTGGCGGTGCCGAACAGCGCCGCCGCCAGGCTGAAGGCCAGCGAGAAGCAGGTTGCACGCACGTGAGCGGGCACCAGCTCCGACAGCGCCGCCACCATCGCGCCGTTGTAGACACCGAAGTAGAACGAGAACAGCAGCTCGACCGCGAGCATCTTGGCAAACGTCGGTGAAGCAACCAGCCATGCCAAGGCCGGATAGGCGGTAAAGAACGCCAAAATGGCGATCGTCAGGAGCACGGCCCTGCGGCCGATCCGGTCGGAGAGCGCGCCGCCGACCGGCAGCCAGAGGAAATTCGTGGCCGCAACGCACAGGGTGACCAGAAGGCTGTCAGCCTCCGTGAGCTTGAGCACGCTGCTGCCGAAAGTCGGCGTGTACACGGTGATGAGATAGAAC
>DASZKX010000042.1:0-4843 GCA_035552735.1 Xanthobacteraceae bacterium | reverse complement strand
AAACAGCAACCGCACCCCGAGCGCCACCATGACGCAACAGACCGCAAAGGTCATGGCGGCGGCCGATCCGGGTCGCAGACCCCAGCGCAGCAGCCGATTGAGGGCCTCTCGATTGAGCGTTTCGCGATTGGGCGAAGTGGTCGTCTCGGGACGGGCGGACATGGGTACCCTCGATGTCGGTCGCCCCAGCAGCCGTTTCCCAAGCTACGCACCAAACGCACAGACGCGCAATTCACGCGCTGTCACGACGCCGTGAGGCGCCCCGCACATCAACGCGCGCGCCGCTGCGACATTTCGATGCGCTGCTTATCTGCGGCCGGGCCCGCAATGCCGCGGCGCTACCACGGCTCCAGGCCCATCTTCCTCATCACCGGCAAGGCCGGGGCGGACGACATGAGCTTCACTCCTCGATCCGGTCGACGCGGTCCGGATAGAAGGCCAGGTGCTCCTTGATCGCAGCCATGGCGGGATACGGCGTCTCATAGGTCCACACCGCGTTCTCGGCGGTGCGGCCATCGACGGTCAGGTTGTAATAGGCGGCATCGCCCTTGTACGGACAATGGCTCGCATGCGTGCTGCGCACGAGCAGGCTCATGTCGGCGTCGGTGCGCGGAATGTATTGCACCGGCCGCAGGCTCGCCTCCCGCAGCGTCAACGCCCGCGTGCTGTCGGCGACCACGCGGCCGTTGAGCAGGACGCGCACACGCTTGGGATTGGGCTCGATCGTGATCGGATGGTCGGGGCCTGGAAGCTTCATGGTGTCTCCGTCGCAGCTCTGAACCGTGCTGAGCGCATGTATGGAGCTTTGGCAGCAGGCTCAAGCCTCAATACGTCCGCTGCGTCGTCCCTGCGAAGGCATGAACACATCTCTTGTGAGCCTGGCGGCGGGCACGGCATTCCTCGCCCCGCGTGCGGGGCGCGGAACGCCGTGCGTCCGCCGAGGGCAGCACCCGCGCTCACTCCGGCTTGGCGCCCGAGAATTTGACCACCTTCGCCCACTTCGCGGTTTCGGCCACCAGGAGATCGCCGAATTCGCCCGGCGTCATCGGCATCGGGACGCCGCCGAGGTCGGCGAACCGCGCCTGCAATCGTGGGTCTGCCAGCACCGCGTTGACGGCGCGGTTGAGCGTGCCGATGATCTCCCGCGGGGTGCCGCGCGGGACCACGATTCCGTTCCACACGTCGACCTCATATCCCGGCACGGTCTCGCTGATGGTCGGCACGTCCGGCAGCGCGTCGGACCGCTTGCCCGCCGTCACGCCGAGCGCACGCAGCCGGCCAGCCCTGATGTGCTCGATCGAGCTCGGCAGATTGTCGAACATCAACTGCACGCGGCCGGGCAGCAGATCCGACATCGCGGGACCGGCGCCGCGATACGGCACGTGCACGATGTTGACGCCGGTCATGGCCTTGAACAGCTCCCCCGACATGTGCGGCGAGGCCCCGGTGCCCGAGGAGGCGAAATAGATCCGGCCCGGATTGGCCTTCGCATATTCGATGAATTCCGCGACCGTGTGGGCCGGCACCGAAGGATGCACCTCCATCACGTTGGTCAGCAGCATGGTGCCGGCGACCGGCGCGCTGTCGCGCAGGAAATCGAACGGAAGCTTGTCGTAGAAGGTCGCGTTGATGGCGTTGTTGGGGGCTGCGAAGCCGATCGTATAGCCGTCGGGCGCGGCGCTCAGCACGGCCGCCATGCCGATATTGCCGCCGGCGCCGCCGCCCCGGTCCTCGATGATGAATTGCTGGCCGAGCTTCTCGGACAGGAATTGCCCCATCAGCCGCGCCACGATGTCGTTGGCGCCGCCGGCCGCGAACGAGACGATCCAATGCACCGGCCGCGACGGATAGGATTGCGCCCAAGCGGCCGGCCACCAGGCCGACAGAGCCAGGGCAGCTGTCGCCAGCTGCAGAAATCGACGGCGAGGACGGTTCATGACGTTCCCCGGCAATGGGACGACAGAACGATTGAATCCTCTATACCTTCGGAAATCTTCGCCGCCTAGGGGACTGCGCCAGGCTTCGTTCCCGCGGCGCCTCGGCCTCGAGCCATTGCTTGGCCGGCTCGGTGGTTTCGAGCGCGTGCTTTGTGGTGCGCAGATAGTCCTCGAACTCGCCCGCCGGCAGCGGCTTGGCATAGAGAAAGCCCTGCGCCTCCTCGCAATGCTCGTTGAGCAGAAATGCCGCCTGCGCCTCGGTCTCGACTCCCTCGGCGATCACCTCGAGCCCGAGATTGTGCGCCATGGCGATCAGCGAGCGCACGATGGCGGCGTGCTCGGCGTTGTCGGTGATGTTGCGCACGAAGCTGCGGTCGATCTTGATGCGCGCGAGCGGGAAGCGCGTGAGATAGCTCAGCGAGGCATAGCCGGTGCCGAAATCGTCGAACGCGAGCTTGACGCCGCGCTCGGACAGCTTCTGCAGAATCCCGATCGCGTCCTCGTAGTCGAGCGCGACGTTCTCGGTGATCTCGAGCTCGAGCGCTTCGCCCGGCAGGCCGGTGTGGTGCAACGCATCCTCGACGCTCTTCAGCAAGGCTTCGCCGTTGAGCTGGGCCGGAAACAGATTGACGCCGATGCGGCCGAGCCGCAACCCCATGGCGCGCCAAGCCGCCGCCTGCGTGCAGGCGGCATTGATGATCCAGCGGCCGACGTCCGGCGCGATGGAGCTTCCCGCCAGGGTCTCGATGAACGCCCACGGCGCCAGGACGCCGCGCTCGGGATGCCGCCACCGCAGCAGCGCCTCGGCGCCCACCACGGCGCGGTCGCAGAGACGGATCTCCGGCTGAAAATAGAGCTCGAGCTCGTTCTCCGCGAAGGCTCGCCGCAGCTCGAGATCGAGCCCGCGTCGGGCCTGGGCCTGGGCCCGCAGGATCGGCATGAACAGCCGATGGGTGCGGCCGCCGCCGGATTTGGCCTGATAGAGCGCCAAGTCGGCGTTGGCGATCAGGTCATCGACATTCACCCCGTCGTTGGGCGCGATGGCGACGCCGGCGCTGCCGCCGAGGTGCAGTGCCTGGTCGTTGATGCGGAACGGCTCGGCCAGCCGCTTGAGCATGGCCTCGACGATCTTGCCGACCAGGCGCGGATCGCCGCAATCCGGAAAGATCACCACGAACTCGTCGCCGCCGAGCCGGAACACCTGATCGCTCCGGCCGCGGCGCTCGGCCGAGGCGATCAAACGTTGGCCGACCTCGATCAGCAGGCGGTCGCCGATCGAGTGGCCGAGCGTGTCGTTGACGTCCTTGAAGCCGTCGAGGTCGAACAGCGCGATCGACGTCGGCCGGCTGCTCTCCTCGGTCGACAGCAGCCGCTCCAGCTCCTTCTGCAGCGAAAGTCGATTCGGCAAGCCGGTGAGCGGATCATAGTGCGCGAGGCGCTTCAATTGCTCCTCGGCGCGCTTGCGGTCGGTGATGTCCTCGTGCGCCCAGGCGACGCCCCGCACCGTGCCGTCGGGATGATACATCGGCGCGGCCGCGATCTTGACCTCGACGAAGGAGCCGTCCTTGCGCCTGCGCCTGACCTCGATGTCGCGGATGCTCTCGCCGCTAAGCGCCCGCTCGTAGAGCGCCCGCGAGTCCGCCCGGCCTTCCGGCGGCACGATCTTGATCGGCGTGCCGATCGTCTGCTCGGCGGAATATCCGTAGAGCTGCTCCGCGGCACGGCTCCACAGCATGATCCGCCGATCGAGATCCGAGCAGACGATCGCGACCGGCGAGGCGTCGATGACGGCCGAGAGGGTGTCGTTGGATTGCTGCACCTCGTATTGGCGCCGCTCCAGCGAGGTCGCCATCCGGTTGAAGGTGTCGGCGAGATTCCCGACCTCGTCGCGCGTGCGCACGGCGCTGCGATGGCTGAGCCCCCCGGCCGCGAGCGCGGAGGCATCCTTCTCGAGCTGCTGCAGCGGGCGCACGATGCGCCCCGAGATCATCCACGCGATGGCGAATGCCGCAAGCAGCGCGCCGCCGCCCAGGAGAGCACCCCAGGCCAGCCGCGAGACCAGCGCCGCGAAGGCCACGTCCATCGGCAGCCCGACCGACACCATCCAGGGCGCCTGGTGGGCGGTGGACGAGCCGGTGATACGCTCGACCTGATCGGTCCAGACCTCGACCCCGCTCGCCTCCTTGGCGGCCAGCTGTTGGGTGACGTGCTCCGAATTGGAGAGGTCCCGGCCGATCCAATCGGGGCCGTTCTCGCTCCGCGCGACCACGATTCCACGTTCGTTGATGACACGAACAACGGTGCCAAGTGGAAGCCCCTCCAACCGAAACGCGTCTTGGAAGAGTTTGAGCTGGGTGCCGACGGCGATAATCCCTCGCAATTGCCCGGACGGATCCTCGACCGGGTAGCCGATGGCGAGCACCCATTGTCCGGTCAGGTGGGTGCGGATGACCTCGCCGATCGAAAGGCGGTGGCCGGCCAATATCTGTTTGAAAAACGCACGGTCGTTGGCATAAGAACGACCAACCTCGGGGTCGGCCGAAGTTCCGATGTTGGATCCATCAAGGGAAAAAAGTAGGATATTGGCGGCGAAGTCCGGCAGTTTTGTCTTGATTTGCCGCAGCAAGGCGTCGTTGGCGCTGGTGTCGGCCGGATTTGTCGAGACGGCGCCGCTGAGGCCCACTAGCAGGTTTTCGAGATTGCTCAGGTGGTCGTCGAGCTGGGCGGCGAGGAGCCGTGCCTCGCTGAGCGCGCGCTCGATCGCGGCGGCCCGATCCTCCCGCCATTGGCTCCATAGGCCGGCCCCGACCAGAGCCATGAACGGCACCACGGTCGCGAGCACCAGCACCAAGAGTCTCGATCGAATGCTGCGAAGCAGCATCGTCCACCCCCGTCGACAGGCCGCA
>DASZKX010000041.1:0-12828 GCA_035552735.1 Xanthobacteraceae bacterium | reverse complement strand
AACCAGGAGACTGCGATGAGCCGCAAAGCGAACTTCGGATGGACAATGGGCCTCGTCCTGGGTCTTGCCGCGATCGCGGTGCGACCCGTTTCGGCGGCACCGCTCACGGTCGGTTATAGCGATTGGCCCGGCTGGGTTGCCTGGCAGGTCGCCATCGACAAGGGCTGGATCAAGGAGGCCGGGCTCGACCTCACGTTCCAGTGGTTCGACTACTCGGCCTCGATGGACGCGTTCGCGGCCGGCAAGCTCGACGCCAACCTGATGACCAACGGCGACACCTTGGTCACCGGCGCCGGCGGCGGCAAGGGCATCATGGTGATGCTGACGGACTATTCGAGCGGCAACGACATGATCGTCGCTAAGCCAGGCATCAAGAGCCTGAAGGATCTCAAGGGCAAGAAGATCGGCATCGAGGTCGGCCTGGTGGAGCACCTGCTGCTGCTCCATGGGCTCAATAGCGTCGGCATGAAGGAAAAGGATGTCAAGCTGGTGAACGCCAAGACTAACGAGACCCCGCAAGTTCTGGGCTCGGGCCAAGTCTCGGCGATCGGCGCCTGGCAGCCCATCTCCGGTCAGGCCATGAAGGCCTCGCCCGGCTCGCATCCCATCTACACATCGACGCAAGCGCCAGGCCTGATCTATGATGTGCTGGCGGTCAGCCCGGCCAGCTTGAACGCCCACCGCGCCGACTGGATGAAGCTGATCGGCGTCTGGGACAAGGTGGTCCACTACATCAACAATCCAGCGACCCAGGACGATGCGGTCAAGATCATGGCGGCGCGTGTCGAATTGACGCCGGAAGACTACAAGCCCCTGCTTGCGGGCACCCACTTGATCGACGTGGCGGAAGGCAAGAAGACTTTCGCGAAGGGCCCTGGCCTCACGTCACTCTACGGCTCGTCGAAGATCGCCGACGGTTTCAACGTCGACAACGAGGTCTACAAGAAGGCACAGGACATCAACAGCTATATCGATCCCTCGCTGACTG
This sequence comes from Xanthobacteraceae bacterium, assembly GCA_035552735.1. GTDB lineage: Bacteria > Pseudomonadota > Alphaproteobacteria > Rhizobiales > Xanthobacteraceae > VAZQ01. Next base: position 11,840 of record DASZKX010000041.1, on the reverse strand, counting down.
AAGGCCAATAGTCCAACCCGGACGGGCGCAGCCCGCGAGGCAAGTCGGCGTCATGAAGACAAGGTGGCTGCAAGTCCTCAAACCGCTGTCGCCCCGCGCGCGGCGCGTGCTGGGATGCCTGTCCTTCGTGCTGCCGATCTTGCTGTGGTGCGTCGTGAGCTACGTCCCGGCCGTGTGGCATCCACAGGTCCTGATCACCAAGCCGGGCTCGGTCGAATTTGTCGAGTCCGGCATGCGGATGGACCGGGAGGACTTCGAAGCCGAGGTGGCGGATGCGCGCAACGACGGTAAGGCGCCGCCCGAAGGTTACCCGGCCAATCCGATCTACCTGCCGGCGCCCCACGAGGTGGCGATCGCGCTCTACACCTCCTTCATGACTCCGCCGGTCTCGCAGGACGGCCAATGGCTGCATCAAAGCCTTTGGCACAGCATCCAGATTATCTTCTGGGGGTTCGTGATCTCCTCGATCATCGGCGTGCCGCTGGGCGTGCTGTGCGGTACCTTTGGGCTGCTCTCGCGCCTGAACGAGCCGTTCGTCGAGTTCTTCCGCTATCTTCCGGCGCCGGCCTTCGGGGCGCTCGCGGTCGCCATCCTCGGCATCTATGACGGGCCGAAGATTACCATCATCGTCATCGGCACCTTGTTCCAGCAGATCCTGATCATCGCCAATACGACCCGAAAGCTCGATGTCGCGCTGGTGGAGGCCGCCCTTACGCTCGGCACCAAGAACGCCAAGCTGCTGACCCGGGTCGTCATTCCGGGGATCCTGCCCGACCTCTATCGCGACCAGCGCATCCTGCTCGGCTGGGCCTGGACCTACCTGATCGTCGCCGAGCTCATCGGCACGACGTCGGGCATCACCTGGTTCATCACGTTGCAGGCGCGCTACCAGCATTTCGCCAATGTCTACGCCGCGATCATCATCATCGGCATCATCGGGGTGGGAACCGACATGACCTTGGGGCTGCTCGGCCGCCGTTTCTTCCCATGGGATCGTTCGCTCGAGAAGGGCAGCTGAAGGATCGGGCAACAAGATGGATCAGATGATATCGCCGGTCGCCCTGCCGTCCTATCTCGAGCAGACCGCGGATGTCCGTGCGCGCTTCGATCGCATCAAGGCGCGTGAGGTCATCCTGGACGTGCAGCATTTGAACAAGTTCTTCGGGTCCGCGCCGCGCTCGACGACTGCGCTCAAGGACATCAACTTCCAAACGCATCGCCGCGAATTCCTCTGCATCGTCGGGCCTTCCGGCTGCGGCAAGACCACGCTGGTGCGCATCCTGGCCGGCCTGGAGGAGAAGAGCTCGGGGCAAGTTCTGCTGCAGGGCAAGGCCGTGACCGAGCCGGGCAGCGACCGCGGCATGGTGTTCCAGGGCTATACGCTGTTTCCGTGGCTGACGGTCAAGAAGAACGTGATGTTCGGTCTCGAGGTCAACGGGCGCGGCAAGGACGAAGCCGAGCGTCAGGCGCTGCAATGGCTGCAACTGATCGGGCTGGAGCGATTCGCCGATGCCTATCCGAACCAGCTGTCGGGCGGCATGAAGCAGCGCGTGGCGATCGTGCGGGCGCTTGCCAACCAGCCGCCCATTCTGCTGATGGACGAGCCCTTCGGCGCGCTCGACGCGCAGACGCGCTGCCGGATGCAGGCGCACCTGCTGGAAATCTGGCGCAAAATCGACATCACCATTGTGTTCATCACTCACGATCTCGACGAGGCGATCTTCCTCGCCGATCGCATCCTGGTGCTGTCGGCGCATCCGGGCGAGGTGCGTGAATTGATCGAGGTGCCGGTGCCGCGCCCGCGCAGCGCCGCGCAGCTGATCTCGCCTGCCTTCCTCGCCACCAAGGCGAGGCTCGAGGAGCTGATCCACCAATCCAAATCCGACGACGACGAGGAGGCCGAGAGCTACGCCATGGTGGCGCGCCTCACCGATGTCTCCGACAATGTGGATTAGGGCCCGCGACCATGCTGTGGTCGCAGCGAACATCGATGGAATTGCGCGCGGATCTGGAGGCGGCGTGCCGGTCAGCGATCTTGCCGGTGGGCGCGACCGAGCAGCACGGGCCGCATCTGGGCTGCGGGATGGACGCCGTATTGGCCGACCGGCTGTGCGCGGCGGTCGCGTCCCGCATCAAGGTGCCGGCGCTGCCCACGCTGCCCTACGGTTGCTCGCTCGGGCACAGCCGACGATGGCCGGGCACGCTCTCGGTGCAACCCATCACGCTGATCGAGCTGGTCAAGCAGATCGGCGATTGGGCCTACTACGCCGGAGTGCGGCGTCTGTTCATCGTCAACACCCATGTGACCAACGCGGCGCCTCTGCGCTGCGCGCTCGAAATGCTGCGCGCCGAGCACGACGACATGATGGTGGCGCTGTTCAACTCCGCGACGCTGAGCCCGCGCGTGCGGCAGGTGCATTTCGCCGATGGCGAGGACTGGCACGCCAACGATGCCGAGACCTCGCTGATGCTGGCGGTCGCACCCGAAATGGTCCGCGCCGATCTGTCGGCAGCGGCGGACGATCCGGACCGGACCGCGGGTCTGGTTTTTGCCCATCCGGTGAACCGCACGAGCCGCAATGGCGTAACCGGCTCTCCGAGCCGGGCCAACGCCGGCAACGGGGGCCTATGGTTCGACTGGATGGTGGAAGATCTGAGCGAGCTTATCCGGCGCGGCATGACGGAAACGCCGCCGCTCGACCACTCGTATTTCACGCAGACCGGCTGATGCCGCGGTGCAGTCGCATACTCCAGGGGCAAGCTTGACCATGTACACTGATGAAAAAATCAATGAGACCCGGGAGAAGCTGCGGCAAGAGGGCGTCAAGTATTGCATCGGCGCCTATGTCGACATTCACGGCGTGCCGAAGGCCAAGGTCGTGCCGCTCGATCACCTGCACCACATGGCGCACGGTTCCGAGCTCTACACCGGCTACGCGCTCGACGGTCTCGGCCAGGAACCGAACGAGGATGAGATCGCTTCGGTGCCGGACCTCGATCATATCATCCAATTGCCGTGGGAACCCAGGATTGCCTGGATGCCCGCCGACAACGTCTTTCGGGGAAAGCCCTACGCTCTGAACACTCGGGTGGCTCTGAAAAACGTGCTCGCCCACGCGGCCGAGCTCGAAATGGGCTTCAACCTCGGGATCGAGTGCGAGGTGTTCGTGCTCAAGCAGGACGGCGACGGCACGCTCTCGATCCCCAATCCCGACGACAAGCTGGTCAAACCCTGCTACGACCTGCGCGGCTTTCTCGACAATTTCAGCTGGCTCGACAAGGTCGCGACTTGCATCACGGGCCTCGGCTGGGATCTCTACTCGTTCGATCACGAGGACGCTAACGGCCAATACGAGTTCGATTTCAAATACGCCGACGCCCTGACCATGTGTGACCGCTTCATTTTCTTTCGGCATATGATCAAGCACTATGCCAAGGAGGAAGGTCTGCTGGCGACCATGATGCCCAAGCCGTTCCCAAACCGCACCGGCACCGGCGCCCATTTCAACATGTCGCTCTATGATCTGGCGAGCGGTCGCAACCTGTTTGCGGCCGCACCGTCCGAGGACCGGCGCGGTCTCGGCTTGAGCGAGACCGGCTACCATTTCATCGGCGGCATCCTCCGGCACGGGCGGGCCCTGTGCGCCGCCTTCGCCCCGACCGTCAACAGCTACAAGCGGCTGGTCCGCCAGGGCGCGATGGCGACCTTTTCCTGGGCGCCGGTGTTCAATTCCTACGGCTCGAACAATCGCACCAATTCGGTCCGCGTTCCGGCTGCCGGAGGTCGTTGCGAATCGCGCAACGCGGACGGAGCGGTCAATCCCTATCTCGCCGCCGCGCTCGCGCTCGCGGCCGGCCTCGAAGGCATCAAGGAAAAGATCGATCCCGGCGATCCCAACGAAGACAACCTCTATACGATCTCCGAAGCGGCGCGGCGCCGGCGCAATATCGACTTCCTGCCGCAGACGCTGCAGGAGGCGGTGGCGGCCTTTGCCACCGATCCCCTGATGGAGGCAACGCTCGGAAAGGAGCTGCGCGATGAATTCGTCAAATACAAGACGGCGGAATGGGAATCGTATCACCTCACCGTCAGCCCCTGGGAGATCGAGCGCTATAGCCATTTGTTCTAGCTCGATCGGTTGTTGCGCGATCAGGTCCGGCGCTTCCCGCACCAGGAGCTGATCATGCGCGCCACTGCCCGAAGCCGGCCTGTCAGCCGCATCAGCATATCGCTGCCCGAGGATTTGCTGAGCGATCTCGATCGCATGGTCGAGGCGCGCGGCTTTGAGAGCCGCTCGCAGGCCGTCAACGACATGCTCCACCAGTTCCTGCTCGAGCACAAATGCGATCAGGGTGACGACGTCATGGTCGGTATCGTGGCGCTGTTCTACAAGAACTCGGTGCCCGGCTTGCAGAAACAGCTGGCAGACCTTCAGTTTCAATATATCGACGAGGTGATCTCATCGCTGCACGTCCATCTCATGCATAACCAGACCATGGAGGTGATCCTGGTCCAGGGCCCGGCCCGCAAGCTGCAGATGATCGCCGACGAGATGACGTCCCGCCGCGGCGTCACCTCCGGCAAGATGCACCTGATCGCGGCGCTCATTCCGCAATTGCACCCATTCATTGGCGGCAACAAACAACCACAAGGAGCGGCTTCATGACCTTCCACCATTTTGACCGGTATTCCCGCAAGGCCGGGCTCCGGCCGCCGCCCGCGCGCCTGCGCCGCCATCATCCCGACTTCGACCGGCTAGCGACGCAGGGTTGGAAGGCGGCCGATGCCGAAGGCAAGCTCTCCGAGCAGGGCTGGCGCAAGGAGCAGAAATGGGCGCTCGACATGGGGTTGCCGGGGGCAGAGTGTCTGACCGACCGGACCATTCCGACCTTCTCGCGCGGCGAGCTGCCGCATTTTGCCGGGATCAACACGTTCCTCAAGGCGCCCTATGTGGAGAACGTGCGCGACGTCGGCAAATACGACGCGGCCGTGATCGGCATCCCGTTCGACTCCGGCACCACCTATCGGCCCGGCACGCGCTTCGGACCGCAGGGCATCCGGCGCATCTCGGCTCTCTATACGCCCTACAATTACGAGCTCGGCGTCGATCTGCGCGAGCAGATGACGCTGTGCGACGCCGGCGACGTGTTCACCATTCCGGCCAATCTGGAGAAGAGCTTCGACCAGATCTCGCGCGGCGTCGCGCATGTGTTCTCCTCCGGCGCGCTGCCGGTGATGCTGGGCGGCGATCACTCGATCGGATTTCCCTGCATGCGCGGCATCGCTCAATGCACCTCGAAGCGGATCGGCATCATTCATTTCGACCGGCATATCGACATCCAGGAAAAGGACCTCGACGAGCGCATGCACACCACGCCCTGGTACTGGGCGACCAATCTGCCGAACGTGCCGGCGTCCAATCTGGTGCAGCTCGGCATCGGCGGCTGGCAGGTGCCGCGTTACGGCGTGCAGGAGGCACGCAAGCGCGGCACCAACGTGCTGACGATCGAGGACATCGAGAGAATCGGCCTGGAGAAGACCGCCGAGATCGCGCTCGAGCTGGCCTGGAAAGACGCCGATGCGGTCTATATCTCGTTCGACGTCGATTCGCTCGATTGCGGCTTCGTGCCCGGCACCGGTTGGCCGGAGCCCGGAGGCTTCCTGCCGCGCGAAGCCCTCAAGCTCTTGGGGCTGGTGGCGGCGGAGGGCCTGTGCGGTTTCGAGGTGGTCGAAGTCTCGCCGCCCTACGATACGTCGGACATCACCGCGCTGGTAGGGGTGCGGGTGGTGGTCGAGGCGCTCGGCTCGATGGTGGCGCACGGCAAGCTCGGCTCGCATAAGCACATGATCGACAAGCCGGTCTCTTACTGAGGTGACAGCCATGCACGGCGGACATGATCACGATCATTCCCATCATCATTCCAATGGTGGCGGCGGTCCGCTCGCCGCCACGCCGGCGGGCATCGGCCACAATCGGCCAAGCGAGCCGAAGCGACCGGTGCAGTGGCAGACGCCACACCGCAACGTTGCGCCGGCGAACCCGGAGGGGCCTCATCGCGCCGAGACCGATCTCGATCTCGTCGAGGCCGCGTTCGTCGAGGGCTTCCTGGCCGCCAGCGATGCGACCAGCTTCCTGCGGCTGGCGCGGGTGCCGTTCGAGGGGACGGCGGCCGATGGGGTGAAGCTCGCGCTCTTGCGTGTCGAGGTCGACAACGTCGCCGACGTCGGCTCGATCACGCCCCATCTCGGCGGCGCCTCGTTCCGCTACGACCCGCTGCCGGCCCGCATGGTCTCGCGCCGGAAGCGCCTGCGCCTGGTTTTTTTCGACGGGCAAAAGCCGCGCATGCTCGATCTGGCGGAGGCCTTGAGTCTCGCGGTGGCGTGATGAACCGGGCGTGAAAACACTGCTGTTTCACGCCGCCGATTTCGGGTCCGCCAACCAGCGCAGCGATCCGGGCGTCGTCAGTATCTCGCCGGTCTCGAGTAGCGTCTTGAGGCCCGACAGCACCATCGGCCAGCCGCCATAGAGCTGGTTGTTGGCGTCTTCGCGCAACTGATCGTGGGTGACGGTCAGGCGACACGAATCGCCGATCGGCTCGATCTCCCAGGTCACCTGCGAGGTGCCCTCGCGTTTGACGTCTTCGTCCCACAGGGCTCGGAAGCTTTGGACCAGCCGGCGCGGCGGATCGATCTCCAGATTTTCGCCCTCGGCGATCAAATCTCCACCGCCGCGGGCCTGGTAGCGGGAGCCGGGTGTCCAGTCCGAGGTGACGACGGCGCCGAAGCTGTACTTGCGCCGCATCTCGGTATCGGTGATCGCCTGCCAGAGGCGCTCGGGCGTCGTCTTGATGTAGATCTCGAATACTTTCACCATCGTGCTCTCCAGTCTTTGCTTGAGGTCGCTCAGCGCCGCGGCCCAGCGCTCGGCGTATTTGCTCACCCAACGGTCGTGGATGAGCCGGATCGGGACGGCATTGAGGAAGTGCAGCTTCTCGCGCCCGCGCCGCCTAGTCACGATGAGCCCAGCCTCCTCCAGCACCTTGAGGTGCTTCATGACGCCGAAGCGCGTCATCGGCAGCCGTGCGTCGAGCGCGCTCAACGTCTGTCCGTCTTGCTTGAACAGCTCGTCCAGCAGGCCGCGACGCGTCGGGTCCGCGAGGGCTCTGAACACATCGTCCATGGGAGCGTTAATACGTGACTAATTAGTCACGTGTCAAGGGGCAGCTCAGGGGTTCCCGAGGAGCGGGTTAAAGCCTTGCCTCTACGTGGGAATTCCGGAGCGCCGCGGCGGTCGACCTGCGGTCGAACCAGACGCCAACCGGGGTGGTTGTTGAGGCCGAACCGCGTGGTCAGTGGCTGGAGGCTTTGATCGGCGGCAGCGCAGGGCGAGATTGCGGACGCGGTCGCGGAAGGCGACCGCATCCTCTCGTCCCAACTCGGCCGCGAAACGTGCGGGGATGATCCCTCGATCAGATGCCCTCTTGGGGAGGGTAGAAGCAGGTTTCGTCGCCGGTCATGAAATACACGAACAGCGTCGCCTGGCCGTCCGGAGCGTGTTGGCCCCAATGGATCGTGTCGGCGGGTACGCGTTTCCACGCGCCGTCCTTCAGGTAGTACCATTCGTCACCATTGCTCGTCTTGTCGACGCGGAAACGGGTCTTGACGACTTCGGAGCCGAGGCAACAGGAATTCCAACCGACGTTCAGCCGCTTCATGGTGGGCGGGTTGAGCGTCTGCCGGTCGAACCAACTGTCCGACCAGGCGGGCCATGCAAAAGCCACTGCCGTCAGCGCGGCCGTGGTCGCAATCGCAAACCGGGACGTCTTGCTGTTCACGCGGAGCCTCCTTCGTCTCAGAAACAGGACGCTGCATAGGCCCCCGGCACTGCCACAGCGCTGGCGAGGGGATAGGATAAAGTGATTCTCGGAATCTGCGCTCGACAAAATTGGGAGCCGTGCGGAGTTATCGGCCGGAGGGTATCCGGCCAACTCATGAAACGGTTGGCCCGTTCCTGTTCAGTTTCAAAAAGCTGCGGGGCGTCTGGGCGCTGCGTTGGTGCGCATGTCGGTGCGCATGAGTGTAGGCGTGGAGGAGCGAAAGCGGTGATCTGCCGTTTCGGTGAAGCGGCGGGTTACGGTTTCGGCTGACCGTTCCCGCCGGCTGAACCATTGATCGCGCGCCAGATGCGCTCCGGCGTCGCCGGCATCTCGATGTGCCGGATGCCGAAACCCGAGAGCGCGTCCACGATCGCATTGGCGACCGCCGGCATGGCGCCCACGCAGCCAGCCTCGCCGCAGCCCTTGACGCCGAGCGGATTGGTCGGGGTCGGCACCGGGTTGCTCTTGACCTGGACGGCGCTCAGATCGTCGGCCCGCGGCATCGCATAGTCCATGAACGAGCCGCTGATGAGCTGACCCGAATCGGCGTCGAAGGCGATGTCCTCCATCAGGATCTGGCCCACCCCTTGGGCGATGCCGCCGACGATCTGGCCGTGCACCAGCAGCGGGTTGATCACGGTGCCGACATCGTCGACCACACTGTAGCGCAGAATCTCGACGCGGCCGATGTCGGGATCGATCTCGAGCTCGCAGACATGGCAGCCGTTGGGAAAATTCTCGACCTCCAGGTTGAACACCGCGGTGGCGACCAGGCCCGGCTCCATGCCCTTGGGAAGCTTGGCCGGAATGGCCGCGGCTTTCGCCACCTCCTCGATGGTGACGGTCTGGTTGGTCCTGGGGCTCGAGAAGATGCCGTCGGAGAACTTGGTGTCGTCGAGCGGGACCTTCATGAGGTGGGCGGCGAGCGCCGTCGCCTTGACCAGGATCTTCTCGGTCGCCTTGAGGAAGGCCGACCCGCCGATCGTGGCCGAGCGCGAGCCGCCGGTGCCTTCGCCGAAAAAGATCTGGTCGGTGTCGCCTTGCAGATACTGAACCTGGCGCGGATCGAGCCCGAGCCGGTCGCAGACGATTTGCTTGAAAGCGGTTTCGTGGCCCTGGCCCTGATTGACGGTGCCGGACAGCAAAGTGACGGCGCCGGAACGGTCGAACCTGATCTCGGCGCCCTCGTAGCTCGGCGCGGCGGCCTTCTCGATCGTGTTGGAGATTCCGATGCCGCGCAGCTTGCCGCGCCGGTGCGAGTCCGTGCGGCGCGCTTCATAGCCTGCGACGTCGGCAAGCTCGAGCGCCATGTCCATGTTCTGGGCGAATTCGCCGCTGTCATAGGTGAAGGTGAGGCCGGTGCGAAACGGCATGGCCTGCGGCGGAACGGTATTGCGCCGGCGCAGCTCCGCCGGATCGAGGCCGAGCTGATCGGCCGCGAGATCGACCAGCCGTTCGATCACATAGGCGGCTTCGGGGCGCCCATTGCCCCGGTAGGGGCGCACCGGATTGGTATGGGTGAACACGGCGGTGATATCGGCATGCAGCGCCGGCGTCTTATAGACGCCCGCCAGCGTGCCGATATTGGTGATGAAGGATTGGCCGCCGACCTGCAGATAGGCGCCCAGATTGGCGATGGTCTTGACCCGCACGGCCAGGAAATTGCCGTCGCGATCGAGCGCGAGCTCCGCATCGGTGACATTGTCGCGCGCTTGCGCATCGCCCAGGAAGGCCTCCGAGCGGGTGCTGATCCACTTGACCGGCCGGCCGGTGAGCTTGGCGCCCAGCAGCACCAGGGCGACCTCGTTGTAGACCGCCGACTTCATGCCGAAGCTGCCGCCGATATCACCGGCGACGACGCGGACCCTATTCTCCGGAACCCGCAGCACGAACTTCGACAGCTCTTCCCGGAAGGTGTGCGCGCGCTGCAGCGTTGTGTGGATGGTGTAGCGGCCATCGGCCGGATGATAGATCCCGATGGAGCCGCGCGGCTCCATGCTGGCGGCGGTGACCCGATTGATCACCAGGCGATGCTTGACCACGTGATCGGCGCGCGCGAAGGCCAAGTCGGTGGCAGCCTTGTCGCCCTCCAGCTGCACGAAGCAGATATTGTTCGGGCAATCGTCGAACACCAGCGGCGCGCCCGGCATGACCGCAGCGGTCGCCGAGGTGATGGCGGGAAGCGGCTCGTAGTCGACCGCGATCAGCTCGGCCGCGTCCAGGGCTTGATGGATGCTTTCGGCGACCACGAACGCCACATAATCGCCCACCCAGCGCACCCGGTCCTTGACCAGCGCCGGAAACGGCGGCCGGTAGAGCGGCGTGCCGTCGCGGCGCTTCAAGCCGCCCGGCACCGGCAGGTCGCCGAACCCGGACGCCTGCCAGTCCGCCCCGGTCAGCACCGCCAGCACGCCGGGCGCCGCCTTGGCGCGGCTCACATCGATCGCGCGAATGCGGGCATGGGCGTGCGGCGAGCGCAGCACATGTCCGTACGCCATGCCGGGCAACGCGATGTCGCCCACATAGCGTCCTTCGCCCCTGACCAGCCGCGGATCCTCGAAGCGCGGAACGCCTTGCCCGATAGCAAATTCACCCATTTCGAGTCCTCAAGCCTGCCGATATCCGACAGTTTCTCCATGTCATTGCCGGGCTGTGCCCGGCAATGACAAACTAGGTGCGCCAGTTCAGAATCTGAATCAATGGCCGCCCGCTTGCCGTGCCGCCGCGATCAGCTCGACCAGCTTGTACGGCATGATGGGCACCTGCGCGATATGCACCCCAAACGGCGCGAGCGCGTCCTCGACCGCGGAGATGATCGCCGCCGCGGCCGGAATGGTGCCGACCTCGCCCACGCCCTTCACGCCCAGCGGATTAAGCGGGGAGGGGGTCTCCCGATAGAGGGTCGTGAGCCGGGGCAGCTCGGTCGCGGTCGGCAGCAGGTAGTCGGCGAAGGTAGTGGTCAGCGGCTGGCCGCTGTCGTCATAGCCCATCCACTCGAACAGCGCGTTGCCGATCCCATGCGCGATGCCGCCATGGACTTGGCCGTCGACGATCATTGGATTGATCAGCCGGCCGGAATCCTGCAAGGCGTAATATTTGACGACGCGAACCGCGCCGGTCTCCACGTCGACCTCGACCTCGGCCACGTGGCAGCCGTTCGCATAGGCCAGATCATCGATGCGGAATTGCCGGTCGGCCTCGAGCCCGGGCTCCATGCCGGGCGGGAAACCGTAACCGGGCGCTCCGCGCAGGATGCGCGAGAGCTCGCCGAGCTTGACCGAAAGCTGGCGGGCGCCGATCACCCGCACCTCGCCGTCGGCGATCTCGAGATCGTGCTCGGCTGCCTCGAGCACATGGCTGGCGAGCTTCTTGGCCTTGTCGGCGACCGCGCGCGCCGCCAGCAGCACGGAATTGCCGGCCGTGACGGTCTGGCGGCTGGCGAACGCGCCGAGCCCGAGCGAAACGCCCGACGTGTCGCCCGGCATGACGGTAACGTCTTGCGGCCTGATGCCGAGCTCGCTCGCGCAGATTTGCGCCAGCGCGGTGCACAGTCCCTGGCCGATGGCGGCGGCGCCGGTGAAGACGCTGACCCGGCCGGTCGGCGACACGCGCACCAGGCCGGACTCGAAAGGACCGCGCCCGGTGCCTTTGAGGCCATGCGACAAGCCCATGCCGATATAACGTCCGGCTTCGCGCGCCTGCGCCTGCCGGTGCGGGAAATCGGTCCAGCCGGCGGCGGCCAGCACGTCGGCCTGGCAGGCCGGATAGTCGCCGCTGTCATATTGCACGTTGGCGCCGGCGCGCGTCTTCAGCGGCTTCTTGTAGGGCATCTTCTCCGGCGGAATGAGGTTGCGCCGGCGCAGCTCGGCGCGGTCGAGATGAAGCTCGCGCGCGAGGCGGTCCATCAGCCGCTCCATGGCGAAGGCCGCCTGCGGATAGCCGGCGCCGCGCACCGAGGAGAC
>DASZKX010000040.1:0-15814 GCA_035552735.1 Xanthobacteraceae bacterium | reverse complement strand
GGAGCACTCGCCGCCGCCGGCGCGGTCGCTCCGCCATGTCTCGCGTTGCACTGGGGGACCTTCCGGTTGACTGACGAGCCGGTCGAGGAGCCGCCGGCGCGGTTCGCCCACGAATGGCGCGCGGCCGGACTTCCCGAGAGCACCAATTGGACGCTCGCCCACGGCGAGACGCGACGGCTCGATCGGCCTTGAATTGGCTCGCCCAGGCGTGTGTGCTGTCCGTCTGCTCCTTGAGGCTTGCGGTGATGAACGCGGGTTCGCGCTGTCGGGCCGAGGCGATTTGCGGGACTGAGCCGGCGGCAGTGCGCCTCCCGTGGTGTGACACGTTTCGGTTGCGGTCGCCGTCTTATAGTGCCGGCGCCGCGATGCCGGCATTCGCGCGTCCTGATGCTTGAACGATTTCGCGCCTTCGGCGTTTTCCCATCACACGGGAGTCACATTCATGGAGAGACGGCAATGAAACGCGTTCTGTTATCGGCCGGTGCGGCCCTGTTCCTCGGTCTTGCCACCGTCACCTCGGCGGTCAGCGCCGGTAAGGGCGGCGGCGGTGGTGGCGCCATGTCTCATGGTAGCGGTGGTGGTGGCGGTGGCGGCGGCGGTGGCGGTGGGATGATGTCTCGTGGCGGCGGTGGTGGCGGTGGGATGATGTCTCGTGGCGGCGGTGGTGGTGGCGGCCCGGGCGGCAATTTCAGCGCGTCCCGCAGCAGCGGCGGATCGTTCAACGGCGGAAATATGAGCGCCCGCGGCGATTCGCGGATGGGCGGGATGGATCGTGATCGTGATCGCGGTCGCGACCGCGATGGCCGCGGCTTCGCCTTCGGATTCTATCCGGGCTACGACTACGGCTATTACGACTACGGTTACGATGACGGGTGCTATCAGGCCCGCCAGGTGCCGACCCGATACGGCTGGCGATGGCGCCGCGTGTGGGTTTGCAATTAGCCGACCTGGGCGTTTCCGTAAGCCCATAGCTTCAGGCATCCGGCTTCGCCGGCGCCTCGGCGCGCGCGATGCCTGCTACGCGCCTCCCGGTGCGACGTAGCAGTAGAGCGCGCCGGCGGCCCCGATGAAGATGATTCCATGACCGGTGGGATTGCCTCGGTCCCATTTCATCTTGGAATTGGGCACGGCAATCCGCATTCCGTTCGGCAGCACGCCCCGGCCGTCGGTGATGATGGCGACATAGTGATCGCCGGCGACTTCGAAGGTGTCGGCCTCGAACGCGTCGGCCTCGCCGCAGCATGACACTGCAGGATTGTCGGGCTGCATCAGGCTCTGAAACCACTCGCGGATAAGCGTGGGCGAGTTGCCCCACTGACCGTTGTCCCGCGCCTCGGCGGGCGCGCAGAGCGCGAACATAAGTAACGCGATGCGTACCTTCATGTCGGTCCTCCGTTGGGCGGGACCGCTCAGTACTGTACCGCTACGCGAGCGGCTCCTGGTTCACAGCCTCTGGATAGGCAGCGCCGAGTGATTCGTCACTTCCTTTTCACAAATGAGGAGTCCATCGTCATCGGCTGTGGCTTTTTCATCACAGGCCCGCGCTCGGCTTCCATAAGCCGCACGGTCAGCTCGCGCATTTTTTAAAAAAGGTGGCAGCGGGCCAGCGATGCCGGCGCGGCGCGCCGACTGGAGCTCAGCCCTTGGCGGGCTCCTTGACGGAGCCTGCGGCCGGCTGCCTCTGTCCGAAGAAGCTGCGACAAACTCTTTCGCCCAATGCAAACACTCCGGCGGCGAACAACGTCCAGGCATAGAGCATTGCAAGGCTCGTCAGATAACCGAGCAGTGAATTGAGATCCATTTACTCCCTCCCTCGCGGGAAATCGGCCGGGCGTACGCGGCCGATTTCAAGCGCGCGCGTGGCGAACGAGCGGCCCGAATTCAAGAATGGGCCGGCAGCCACCACGGACCCGGCAGCAGAAAGAACGGAAACGGCGGAGCCGGATAGTAGTTGGCAGGCATTCCATATCGCGCCGGCGCCGTGCGATCTCGCACGACCTCGACTTGTTGCCTCTCCACGTGCTTGCGGCGCGTGGCGGCATCGGACGGGCTCGCAAACGTGGCCGCGACCAAAGCGGCTGCGAGCAGCGAAGCAAAGACAATTTTGAGCATGATCGGCTCCGTGAGAGTGGCCCCTTGGACGGTGCTACCGGATGGCTCGCGCGGGTTCAAGACAAAAACGACCGCGTCACCTGGGATGGCTGCCGGCCCGAATGAGGCAAAGCCCCGCCACCGGAATGTTGTCGATCCGTTCCAATTGTCGCGCAGCCTACGGCATTACCGCACGCGCTGCTGCCGCGTAAAATAGACACTGCGCGCCTCCGCATTCGAGTCCCGCGATACGTCCTACGCGTGCAGCATCGACACCACCGCGCCGACCAGTGCCGCCAGCCAGAGCAACCCCGCCGCAATCGCCTGCACGAAAAAGCCGGTCTCGCGCTTCTCCGCCGCTTCGGTGTAGCCGCGCATGTACAGCACCCGTCCGGCGATCCAAACGACGCCGAGCAACGCCGCGCCGATGTCGCTGACATAGATCGCCGAAAGATAAATCGCCGGCAGGAAGATGGGCATCCATTCCAGCATGTTCATCTGGATCCGGAAGACGCGTTCGAAATCCGGATTGCCGGTCGTCGCCGGCGCCTTGATCTTGAATTTCGCTCGCGCCTGGCCGACCCGGAAGCCGGTCCAAAAATAAAGGATCACGGCGAGGAGAATGACAAAGGCTGTGAAATTGGGCATGAACGCTTTCCTGATGGACGAAGACCTACCTCAACTCTGCCGTGCGTCAGCTTTACGGCAAGATCCGATCGATTGGAATGGGCGACCCCCAAGGACATCATGGCAAAACGGCTCAAGACCGCACCCGAGCTTGAACGGCTGATCCTGATTGAAATGCGGCGGCACGCCGTGTGCGCCGGCATCGCCGCCGTAACGGTGCGCGAGACCTCGGACCGGGCCGGAACCAATTGGGCCGTAGCCCACATCAACGCGCTTGGCGGGGCGGTGCCGGCGCCGTGCCAAAGCCTGTGCGCCGCGACGGTCACGACTTTGCAACAGGAATATGAGCTGCTGCCCGAGTTCGAGTGGGATATGGATTTCTGAAGAAATTGGATCCGGATGGCGACGTCCGGAACCGTGCCGTGGGGGCGGCGTTCATGGGGGGTGAAGTGCGGCGCGGAGGCGTTATAATGCAAGCGATACCAACACCCCCTAGGGAGGAAAACATGACTCAGAAGACGATGTTGCGCACAAGCATCGCCGGATTGGCGCTGGCAGCCTGCTTGGCGGCCGCTTCGCCGCTGCTCGCCGACACTTTGACGTTCAAGGCCAATCTGGCGGCCGCGACCGAGGTGCCACCCAACGACAGCAAGGCGACCGGCACCGTCACCGCCACCTACGACACCGCGACCAAGAAGCTCACCTGGCAGGGCACCTATTCGGGGCTCACCGGCCCCGCGACCGCCGGTCATTTCCATGGTCCGGCCGACCCCGGCAAGAATGCCGGCGTGGCGGTGCCGATCACGGCCAGCAGCAGCCCATTCCAGGGCTCGGCCGATCTGACCGACGCCCAGGCCGCCGACCTGATGGCCGGCAAATGGTACGTCAACATCCACACCGACGCGCACAAGGGCGGCGAGATTCGCGGCCAAGTCGCGAAATGATCAAATCAAGACGATCCAGGTCACGAACTGATCTGGTAGGTTGATCCCGCTCCGCGGGAGGCCCGCGAGCACGTGCTTGCGCAGTCCTTCGGCGGAGCGGGTTCCGTAGCGCGATTCAACCCTCCAAAGTCCACCCGACCAAGAGCGGCTTCCACCGGCCCGGCCGGTCCGGGTCGGCACGGTGGGAGCCACGATGGCCAATACGAACCAACAAGGCGAGCCGATCCTGATCGCGGGCGGCGGCATCGGCGGCCTCGCCGCCGCCTACGCGCTCGCCCGCAAGGGCTTCCCGGTGCGGGTGCTCGAGCAGACGCCGGAATTCAAAGAGCTCGGCGCCGGCATCCAGCTCGGTCCCAATATTTTCCGGGCGGTCGAGAAGCTCGGCCTCACCCAAGAATTGCTGGCCGATGTCTGGCGCCCCGGGGCGCTCGAGATGCGCTGCGCGCTAAGCGGCCGGCAGGTGACCCGCGTTCCCCTCGATCAGCGCTTTACTGAACGTTTCGGGCAGCCTTACGCGGTCACCCATCGGGCCGACATCCATGCCGTGTTCCTCAAGGCCTGCCAGGGCAACAACCTGGTCACGCTGGAGACGCAGCGGCAGGTCGAGGGCTTCGAGCAGCACGATGGCGGCGTCACCGTCACGCTGCAGACCGGCGAGCGGATCACCGGACGCGCGCTGATCGGCTGTGACGGCGTGTGGTCCAAGATCCGCGAGCAGATCGTCGGCGACGGAAAGCCGCGCGTGTCGGGCCACATCGCCTATCGGGCCGTGCTCAAGCGCGATGAGGTGCCGGCCGATCTCTGGCAGCCGGACGTGGTCCTATGGGCCGGACCGCGCACCCATCTGGTGCATTATCCGCTGCGGCGGGGCGAGCTCTACAACTTGGTCGCCGTCTTCCACTCCGACCGTTATGTCGAGGGCTGGAACGCGGAGGCCGACGCCGATCTTCTTTGGGCCCATTTCAAGGGCCAGCGGCCCGAGGTCCTGCGCATGCTGGAGCGCATCGAGACCTGGCGCATGTGGGTGCTGTGCGACCGCGAGCCGGTCAAGGACTGGAGCCGGAAGCGGGTCGCACTTTTGGGCGATGCCGCCCATCCGATGCTGCAATACCTGGCGCAAGGCGCCTGCATGGCGACCGAGGACGCGGTCTGGCTCGCCGAGAAGGTGGCGGCGCAGCCGAATGACCTGCCGGCCGCGTTGCAGGCCTATGTCCAGCAACGCTACCTGCGCACCGCCCGCGTGCAGATCATGGCCCGCGTCTACGGTGACTTCTATCACGCGCGCGGTCCCGCCGCCGAGCTGCGCGACCAGATGCTGGGCGGCCGCGGCCCCGAGCAGGCCTATGACGGCATGGCTTGGCTCTACGGCGAGATGTGAGACGCTCAGAGCATTTTCAGGAAAAGTGGACGCCGGTTTTCCGTCCGAAAATGCGACAATGCAAAAATGCCTGAGCGGTTTCTGCTTCCGACCTGTGTGAAACCGCTCAGGACGCTTGCGCCAGCCTGGGCTTGAGCGCGGCGCGCTTGTCGGTGCGGGCGAGCCGCGTGAGCAGATAGTCGACCTCGGTCTTGGCCGTGGGGCTGAGGTTCGAGCCGGGCTTGCGTTGCGCATCGCACGCGATGGCGCCACGGCGCATCATTACATATTTGCGCACCGCCAGGCCGACGCCCTGTTGCTGCTCGTAGCGCAAGAGCGGAAGGTGGGCGTCGAACAGATCATGTGCGGCGTCGCGCTGCCCCGCCTTCGACAACCGCACCACGTCGACCAGCATGTCCGGGAAGGCGTAGCCGGTCATCGCGCCGTCAGCCCCACGCTCCATCTCGAAATCGAGAAAGAGGGCGCCGTTGCCGGTCAGGATGGAGATCGGCCGCATCGAGCCGTCCTTCTGGAAGCCGCGCAACGCGGTGATCTTCTCGAGCCCGGGCCAGTCCTCGTGCTTGAGCATCTGGCAGGACGGATTGTCCTGGATGACGCGGCGAATGACCCCCGGCGTCATCTGCACCGTCAGGGTCAACGGATAGTCCTGCAACACCCAGGGAATATCGGTCCCGATCGCCTCCACCGCCTGGCGGAAATAGCCGACGATCTGATCATCGGTCCGCAGCGACGGCACCGGCGCGATCATCACGCCGGCCGCGCCCGCCTCCATGACGCTGCGCGCGAGCGAGCGCATGGCCGCGAAGCCGGGCGCCGAAACGCCGACGATGATGGGGGCAGCGCCGGCCCGCTTGATCATCCGCGAAGCGATATCGAGCGCCTCCTGGGGCTCGAGCTTGGGCGCCTCCCCCATGATGCCGAGCACCGTGATGCCGGTGCAGCCGGCCTCCAGGTAGAAGTCGGTCATCCGGTCGATCGAGGTCGCATCGATGCGGCCGTCTTCATGAAATGGCGTCGGCGCAATCGCGAAGGTTCCGGACGTGCTGGGGGTGAGCTTCATGTGGTCTCCTGTTGTACCTGATGCGGCTCAATGGAAGCCGCACCAGCATTTTTCCAAATTTCGGACGGAACCGGGTTCCGCCTCTATGGCTTCAGCCCGGCGATCGCGCGCGGCTCGCCGGTGAGCTCGAGCACGTGCATGCCGGTATTGGCGCGATCCACGATGTAGATGGTGACGTCGGCGAACCAGGCCATCTCGCGGCCCTGCGGCTTGCATTCGTTCTGCGTCGCCTCATGGTCGCGATGCTCACGGCGCGATCCGCAAGCTCGCCGCTACAAAGGCGGCAAGCCGGCGGCCGATGAGACCGTCAAGGATCATTGGCGTCCTCCCGAGCCCGGCGCGACCGCACCCAGCTCTACTGCAGCCCGGCGGCCGCGCGAGCCTCGCCGGTCAACCGCAGGATATGCATGCCGGTATTGGCGCGATCGACGATGTAGATGTAGCCGCGATCGTCGGTTTCCGCGTTGTTGGTCTGGATCGCCACCTTGCAGCGGTCCTCGCCGTTGACCTTGATGCAGCGCTTGTCGGTCGCCTTGGTGATCGCCGGGATGAAATAGCCGACCTCCTTCGGCTGGTACGGATTGCGGATGTCGAGCACGCGCACGCCGGCATTGAAGAAGGTCACGAAAGCGAGCTTTTTGTAGTAGATCGGATCCATGCTCTCGTTCACCGAATGGGAGCCGAAGCGCCCGCCCCGCTCGCAGAAATGGCCGCTCGCCTCCGGCACCGTCCAGGTCGAGATCATGGTCGGATGCGCCTCGATGGTGACGTCAGCGAACCACACCATCTGACGCGCCTCCTGGCATTCGTTGGCGATCTGCTCGTCGGTGATCATGACGATGTCGCGCGTCTGACCTTGCTTGTTGCGGCTGAACTCGGCGATCGGCATTTTGGGGAGCGGAAAGGTCGTGTGCGCGCCATTGAGCGGGCTCATGACCAGGCGCCCGACCTCGGGATAGAGCAGATTGGCCGGGGTCGGATCCTTCGGACCCTTCAGCAGCTTCTCGCGGTCGACGATCTGCATGATGCCGCCCTTGTTGGTGCCGTAGCCGATATAGACCCGATTGGCCTGCGGCCCGAGCGACACCGCGCCATGCATCATTTCCGGTATCACGCCGGTCGCGCCCGGCTCCTGGCCGGGCAGCCCGAAGTCGCGGATCTTCACCGGGTGGGCCGGATCGCTGAGATCGAACACCTCGGTCATGCGGCGCACGCGCCAGCCCGGGACGCCGGACACCAGATAGGCGATGCCGGTGTCGCATTCCCAGAAGTTCTTGTGGGTGTCGGTGTAATCATTGGTGATGCGCGCCACCAGCTTGGGATTGGCCGGATCGGCGACGTTGTAGATTTCATGCCCGAGCTTGCCGACCGCGCGCAGCAGATAGACCGCGTCGTGATCGGCCCGCGGCAGGCTCTTGCCGTCGCAGACGCGCGCCATCTGGGCTCCACCCTGCTCGTAGGTGCCGTCCTGGCCCGGGATGTGCGCGAGATATTTCGGATGTGCCGGATCGGTGACGTCGACGATCGAGGTGCCGCTCGATTCCATCTGCCCGGTCAGCGGATTGAACGGCTTGGGGATGTCCCGGGTGCCGCCGTGATGCCCGATATAGGCGATGTAGCGGTTGCCCTGATGCTGGATCACCGGCTGGTAGGCGCTGCGGCTTTGCAGATCGTCGTAGCCCACGAGCTCCATATTCTCGGCTTCCGGCGGATCGCCGATCTTCTGCATCTGCGCCCACGCGGACGTTGCCGACCCGGCCATCACCAACAGCGCGATGGCGCGAACCGCGAAGCTCACTTTCATTGAACCAATCTCCCTGCTGTCGTTTTTGCGGGCGATCGGCCGCGCGCGGCCAACCACCCGGATTGCATGAGCCCGGACAATTTCACGTCGGGGGCAGGCCGTAAAGCCGCCCCGACCGGTGGCCGCATCGGGTGGAATGCCCCTATGCCAGCGCCGCCTTGACCCGCTCCGGAAGCAGCGGCAACTCGCGGATGCGCTTGCCGGTGGCCGCCATGAACGCGTTGGCGATGGCGGCTCCGGTCGGTCCTTGCGCGGCCTCGCCGGCCCCGAGCGGATGCTCGCTCGGCCGGTCGATCAGCACGGTGGTGACGCTGGGGGCCTCGTTCATGGTGAGGATCGGATAGCTGTCCCAACTCTGGGACAGGATGCCGCCTTTGTCGAAACGCACTTGCTCATGCAGGGTCCAGCTCGTGGACTGCACGATGCCGCCCTCGATCTGGTTGGTGAGACCGTCCGGGTTGATGATCTGCCCGGAATCGACCGCCGCGAAGGCGCGCGGCACCTTGATCCGGCCGCTCTCGCGATCGAGCTCGAGGTCGACGACGATCGCCACATAGGTGGCGAGCGTCTTGTATTTCGCGAACGCGAAACCCCGCCCGCTGGTACCGTTGCCTTTCTGGCCCGGCTTCCAGTCGGCGGCCTTGGCGGCGGCTTCGATCACCGCCTTCGCGCGCGGATCCTTGAGATGCGCGAGCCGGAACGCGACCGGATCGGCCTGCGCCTCCGCGGCCAGCTCGTCCATGAAGGATTCGATCGCGAACACGTTGGCATAGGCGCCGAGCGTGCGCAGCGCCGACACCCGCAGCGGCATCTCCTTGATCAGGTGGCTGGTGATGCGCTGGCGCGGCATGTCGTAGAGAGGGATGGCATTGCGATCGCCGCCGCCCGCTGGTTGCGCCAGCGCTCGCGGCGGACCGGGCTGCTTCGGCTTTTCCAGATACCAGCTCGCCAGCAGATTGACGCCGTCCGGATCGCCCGGCCGCATGTTGTGGGTGTTGCTCCACACATCGTAGTTCCAATCCACGATACGGCCGTCCTTGAGGCCGGCTCGCGCCCGCATCACCATCGCGGGCCCGTAGGGCTCCCACATGAACTCGTCGTCGCGCATCCATTGCACCCGCACCGGCCGTCCGGCCGTGGCGCGCGCCAGCAAGACCGCGTCGAGGGCAACGTCGTCGGCCGCGTTGTGGCCGTAGCAGCCGGAGCCTTCGGCATGGATGCAGCGGATGGCGGAGGCCGGCAGGTCGAGCGCCTTGGCCATGGTGGCGCGTAGCGGGAACACGCCTTGGCTATGGGTCCAGATCGTGACCTTGCCGTCCTGGACCTGCGCGACCGAGCAGGACGGGCCGATCGAGGCATGCGCCATGTAGGGCCGGTGATAGGTGGCATCCAGAAGCTTGGCGCCGTCCGGGAGCGGCGCCTGCTTGTCGCTGATGACCTTGTCCTCCATCGAAAGCGACAGCAGGTGCTCATAGATCTTCGCCGGGTCGGGCAGCTCCGCGCCGCCGGACCAGCGGGCCGAAGCCTTGAGCGCATCGCGTGCCTTGATGGCCTGCTCCTCGCGCTCGGCGACCACGCCCAGGAAGCTGCCGTCGCGCACGATCACGGTCACGCCCGGCGGCGCCTTGATGGCCGCCCGGTCGAAGCTCTCGAGCTTGGCGCCGTAGCGCGGCGGACGCACCACCCGGCCGTGCAGCATGCCGGGCAGCCGCAGGTCCTGCACATAGGCGACGCCGCCCGTCACCTTGGCCGGTATGTCGCGGCGCGGGATCGCCTTGCCCACGATCTTGTGCTCGGCCGGCGGCTTGGGGGCCACCTTGGCGGTCGCCTCGCGATGCAGATCGACTTCGCCGGCGACCTCCCCATAGCCGACCTTGCGGCCGTCGCGGGACGTGATGACGCCGTCGGTAACGGTCAGGGTGTCGGCCGCAACGGAGAACCGCTTGGCAGCGAGATCGACGAGGATCGAGCGCGCCTCCGCGCCCGCCATCCGCAGCGCCGTGCCGCTCGCCTCGATCGATTGGCTGCCCGCCGTCTGGCCCTCGTTGGGGGTTTGGCCGGTGTCGCCGGAGATCATCTTGATGCGCCCGATCGGCAGGTCGAGCTCCTCGGCCGCGATCTGGGCGAGCGCGGTGACGATGCCCTGCCCAAGCTCCACCTTGCCGGTGAACACGGTCGCGCTGCCGTCCGGATTGATGCGCAGCCAGGCATCGAGCATGCGATTGCCGTTGAGGCTTCCGGGCAGCGTCGCCTGCTGGCCGAGCGCCAGACGCGGCGACAGGCAGAACGAGATCGCGATGCCGCCGAGCGCGGCCGTGAATTGACGCCGGGACAGGTCGGGTGCGTTCATGGTCAGGTCTTCCCGTTCGCCTGCGCGGCCCGCAAGACCGCCCGGATGATGCGGTTGTGGGTGCCGCAGCGGCACAGATTGGGCGCCAGGGTGGCGCGCACGTCTGCTTCGGTCGGATGCGGCATGCGGTCGAGCAATCCCTTGGCGGTCATGATCATGCCGTTGATGCAATAGCCGCACTGCGCCGCCTGCTCGTCCATGAAGGCCTTTTGCAGCGGATGCGGCTTGTCGATGGTGCCGAGGCCCTCGATGGTGGTGATTTCCTGCTCGCCGATGTCCTGGATGGCGCGCACGCACGAGCGCGTCGGCACCCCGTCGACCAGGACCGTGCAGGCGCCGCACTGCTCGAGCCCACAGCCGAACTTGGCGCCATTGAGGGCGAGATCGTTGCGCAGCACGTAGAGCAAGGGCGTATCGGGCTCGGCCGTGACCGAGTGTACGACCCCGTTGACCTTCAGGCTGATGGCCATTGGCAGTCCTCGCAGGGCGGCGGTTGCAACGCCGTCATTGGGTGAGATTCATTCGCATCTTGCGTCGCCGCAAGTCGGCCGTCGAGGCCCCTGAAAGCGGTATTTTACCGCGCCGGGAGGTCGCCCTGTGCCCATGCCGCCTGGGTTTCGGCCCGGAAATCCTCGAATCGGCCGGCCGAGATGGCGGTGCGCGTGCCGGCCATCAACTCCTGGTAATAAGACAGATTGACCATGGTCAGCAGGATGGCGCCGAGCATCTCGCCGGCTTTGATCAGATGGTGCAGATAGGCGCGCGAGTAGTCCCGCGCTACCGGGCACGCGCTTTCCGCGTCCAGTGGCCGCGGATCCTCCACGTGCCGCGCGTTCTTCAGGCTGACCGGCCCCCGGCGCGTGTAGGCGAGACCATGCCGGCCGTTTCGGGTCGGCGTGACGCAGTCGAACATGTCGATGCCGCGCGCCACCGCCGCGAGCAGGTCGGTGGGCGTGCCGACCCCCATCAGATAATGCGGCCGGTCCGCCGGCAGCGCCGGGGCGAGCCCTTCGATCGTCCTGAGCATCACCTCGGGCGCCTCGCCGACCGCGAGCCCGCCGATCGCATAGCCTTGAAAGTCGATATCGACGAGCGCGGCGAGGCTTTCCAGGCGCAGCGCCGGATCATCACCGCCCTGCACGATGCCGAACAGAGCGCGGCCGGCCGGCACGCCTTCGAAGGCGCGCTTCGAGCGCTCGGCCCAGCGCAACGACAACCGCATGGCGCGATCGAGATCGGGGCGCGGCGCCGGCAGGCGCACGCACTCGTCGAGCTGCATGGCGATGTCGGAGCCGAGCAGGGCCTGCACCTCGATCGCGCGCTCGGGCGTGAGCTCGACCATGGCGCCGTCCAGATGCGACCGGAAGGTGACCGCCCGCTCCTCGACCTTGCGTAGCCCGGACAGCGACATGACCTGGAAGCCGCCGGAATCGGTGAGGATCGGGTGTGGCCAGCTCATGAACGTGTGCAGGCCCCCCAGCGCCGCGATGCGCTCGGCGCCCGGGCGCAGCATCAGATGATAGGTATTGCCCAGGACGATGTCGGCGCCGCCGGCGCGCACCGCCTGCGGCAACATGCCCTTGACGCTGGCCTGGGTGCCGACCGGCATGAACGCCGGCGTCGCCACCACCCCATGGGGCGTCGCGATCTCGCCACGGCGCGCGGCGCCGTCGGTGGCGAGCAGGCGGAATTGGAAGGGTTCGGGCATCAGTTGTCGTTACTCGGGCGGCTGCTTGAGTGACTATTTGCACCGGCACCGCCGGAGGATCGGGAATCGCACCGCGCTTGCCTGTCGCTTGGCTATCCGGGTTTACGCGCGGAACAGCAAGCACGCATCCCCATAGGAGTAGAACCGGTAATCCGCCGCGATCGCACGCGCATAGGCCTGTTGCATCACTTCGAGGCCGCAGAAGGCGGAGACCAGCATGAACAGGGTCGAGCGCGGCAGATGGAAATTGGTCATCATCACGTCGACCGCCCGGAAGCGATAGCCGGGGGTGATGAACATCGCGGTTTCGCCGGCGAACGGCTGAATGACTCCGTCCTCCTGGCTCGCGCTTTCGATGAGCCGCAGCGAGGTCGAGCCGACCGCCACAATGCGCCCGCCCGATCGGCGGACCTGGTTGAGCGCCGCTGCCGTATCCGGGCTCACGCTGCCGCGCTCGGAATGCATGCGGTGGTCGGCGGTGTCCGCCGCCTTGACGGGGAGAAAGGTACCGGCCCCCACATGCAGGGTCACCCGGTGGAGCGCGATGCCGCGGGCTTGCAGGGCAACGACCAGCTCGGGGGTGAAATGCAGCCCCGCGGTCGGGGCCGCGACCGCGCCGTCCTCAAGCGCAAACATGGTCTGGTAGTCGTCGCGATCGCGCTCGTCGGCCGGGCGCCGCGCCGCGATATAGGGCGGTAACGGCATGGTGCCGCGTTCCTCCAGCGCCTGATCCAGCACCGCGCCGTGGAACGCGAAGGCGAGCGTCACCTCACCGCCCTCGCCCTTTTCCTCGACCGTGGCGTCGAGCTGGCCGAGCAGGCACACCCTGCCCTCGGTGCCGAACCGGATGACGTCGCCCGGGGCCAGCCGCTTGCCGGGTTTCGCGAATGCGCGCCAGCGCGCGCCATCGAGACGCTGGTGCAGGGTCGCCTCGATGCCGGGCTCGGTATCGCCGCGCCCGATCCGCCGCCCGCTCAGGCGCGCCGGAATGACCTTGCTGTCATTCACCACGAGGGCATCGCCGGGCCGCAGCAGCCCCGGGAGATCGCGCACGCTGCGGTCTTCGAATAATGGCGCCGCGCCGGGGCGCACCACCAGGAGCCGCGCGGCGTCGCGCGGCGCGCTCGGGCGCAGCGCGATCCGCTCGGCCGGCAGATCGAAATCGAACAGATCAGTGTGCATCGCAGGAGCCGGGTTTGCGCTTATCGCGCAACCGCGGTTCGCACAAACCGTCCGGTCCTGCAACAAGGCCCGCGCCTCCGCCCCCTTTTCGGGGCCCGGACGCCGGCTACTCGCGCGGCGGATAAGGGTGCTGTCCGTAGATCCAGACCGACGAAACCGCGCCGGCCTCGTCCGACACCAGCACTTCCGTCTGCTCGCCCTGCTCGCCCAGCTTGAAGGCGGCGTCGATGGCAAACAGCTTCGCCTCCCGCTCGGTCTTGTAGGGGCCGAACTCTTCGCCGCCGAACGCGATGAACCAGACATCCTCCCGCCGCGTCACAAGGTAGCGCGTGCGTGACACTGGCTGAACCGGGGCAGCGGTTCGGGCGTGCTTCGCGCTGTGAGTTCCAGGCATGGTCTCCCCTTCATGGCTCGCGAGGTTTGGCTCGCAAGATCGAATAACGCGCTCCCTACCGTCCTGTTCCATCAATCCGCGTTAATTCGACGCATCAAAATCAATTGAATTTTTCCGGACGCGGCGCGTGCGCTGCACCAATGGAGTGTCGCCTTGACGCGCGAGTGCGCTGCACCATGGAGTGTCGCCTTAATGTCATCTAATTCTCAATATGACCTTTGCGCTGTCAAACTATCTTCGCATGCGCGCGCTAGTGTTCCGATCATACGAGGCGACCCCGGCACCACGACGTTTGGCAACAGGAGCATTCAATGGGCATCGTCATGGTCAAATGTCCAGATACAGGACACGACATCTCGACCGGCATTGTTGCCGATCGTGACAGCTTCAATGCGACGCCGGTATTTTTTGCGCGGGTCTATTGTCCGTCGTGCCGCGCCGAGCACGAATGGTTCGCCAAGGAAGCCTGGGTTTGCGATTCTGAACCTGTCCCACCGCCGCAATGGGCTGCTTGACGCTGGGCTGTCTGACGCAGAGCTGCATGACGCAAACGTGATCGCGTCCTTGCGCCGACGCAGCTCCAAAGCAAGGCATCAGTCATAACAGCCGCTTATGCGGCGTTGGCCAGCCGGGCCGAAACGATCCGGTCCGGATCGCTCACCGGCTCGCCGCGCTTAATCTTGTCGATGTTCTCCATGCCGTCGACCACCAGGCCCCAGACCGTGTATTGGCCATTGAGCCAGGGCGACTCCTCGAAGCAGATGAAGAACTGGCTGTCGCCGGAGTCCGGACTTTGCGAGCGGGCCATCGATACGGTACCGCGTACGTGTTTCTCTTTGGAGAACTCGGCCTTGAGCTTCTGGCCCGAGCCGCCGGTGCCGGTTCCCTGCGGACAGCCGGTCTGCGCCATGAAGCCGTCGATCACGCGGTGGAACGCGACGCCGTCGTAGAACCCCTCCCCCACCAGCTCCTTGATGCGCGCGACGTGCGCCGGCGCCAGATCAGGTCGCAGCGCGATCGTGACCGGGCCTTTTGTGGTCTCCAGGATGAGCTTGTCTTCGCCTTCAGGCTTCTCTGCCATCTGTCGTCCCTGCTTGCTTGAGTTTTCGGTTGTCGATGAATCGCATGGTGAGCGGGCGCCCGGCGAGCGCGCCGCCGAGCGCATCGGTGAACCGCAACGGCGTGCAGCGCCGCAGCGCCTGCGCCATCGCGACCCGGTAGGACATCCGCTCGTCGTCGGACGCGCCCGGCGTCTCGTAGGTGATGCGCGGCTTGCCGAGCAGCTCGCCGTTGCGCTTGAAGCTGAGCATCACCGTGATCTGCATGCCGGCCCGCGCCTGCTCGAGACCGGGCGGGATCCAGCAGGCCTCCAAGGCGGCAAAGACCTCGGCGATGGTGTTGAGCGGCGCCGCCGGCTGTTGGCCTTCGCCCGGCTCCTGCGCCGATACGTTCGCGCCGGCCGCCAAGACCGCCGCCGTGACGCTCATGCACATCATGCGGGTGAGAACCGGCAGCATCATCGTATGGTCCGGTCGTCGACGTAGCGGATGGCGAGCGGTCGCCCGGCGAGCGCGCCGCCCAGCCCGGCGCTGAACCGCAACGGCGTGCAGCGGTCGAGCGCGGCCACGATCGCATCGTGGTACAGGCGTCTGGCCCCGGGCGGCGCGTCCGGACTCACAAACGTCGTTCGCGGCGCCCCGATCATCTCCCCGCTGCGCTTGAAGCTCAGCCGCACCGACATCTGCATGCCGGGACGCGCTTCGTCCTGCGGCGGCGGCACCCAGCAGGCCCGCAGGGCCGCATACATCTCGCGGATGGTACCGAGCTGGTGCTCCCCGCCGGAGTCGCGGGCCGGCGTGTCCGCGCCGGACCTGACGTCCGCCCCATGGGTGGGGCCATCGGCCGGCTGGTCGGGCGCGCTGCTGACGATCGTCACTCGCAGATCCTCGCCGTAGGGATAGACGGGCGCGCCCACGCAGGGGTGCCGGCTGAAGACGCTGCACACGCCGGGCACGCAGGGACGGCGGCTGAACACGCTGCACTGCGCGTCCGCCACATCCCCGCCCATCGCCTCAACTGCCCCCGCTATGGCCGCGATCACGAGCAAGATCGGGCGCATGCAGGCCTCCTCATTTGGCGTCGGCCCCGACCTGCACCTTGAGCATGCGGTCCGGATCAGTGACGGCGCCGCTCTGACCCGCACCCTTCTTGAGCTTGTCGACCACATCCATGCCGGAAACCACTTGGCCGACCACGGTGTACTGGCCGTTGAGGTA
>DASZKX010000039.1:0-6564 GCA_035552735.1 Xanthobacteraceae bacterium | reverse complement strand
GCGACCCGAACCGGAGCTCGTTAGGGCTGCTTCCTTCCGGACCTGACCCGGTTGGCGAGTGGCTCGTCCACCGCCAACCTCCCGTTTCTATATCGGCCGAATGAGACCGGAACGCAAGCCGGACCCCGTGCGATCATCGCGTCCCATGACGCGCAGAAGCCAGCAACGGCAGGTAGAGGCTCATCACAACCAGTAACGCTTCGTCAACATCGCATGGAATAGATTGCCCGACTTCCACAAGACGGACTGCACGATGGCGCTCGTCTACGCCTATGGCGTCCGCCGCACCGGACCCATCGGCCACCTCATGATCGCGATCAATCTCACGATGCTTCCGGCCATTCCGTTCTTCGGCGGGCACTACCTGGTGGATATGATTGCAGGCGCAGGCGTCGCGGTTGCAGCAATACTATTGGCGAGAAAGGTGCCCGATCTCATGCGCCATGCGGCGAAATCCGCCCTCCCGGAAGTCGGCAGGCTGGCGCAATCACCCCATTGAGCGAAGCGGCACCAGCATCTCCCGGAGCCTTTCTCCTCGACCCGCATCTCGAGCACGACACGGTCGCGGTCGGCGATCTGCCGCTGTCGCGCGTGCTCTTGATGAACGACGCCAGCTTTCCCTGGCTGATCGCCGTGCCGCGGCATGCCGGCGCGATGGAGATCTTCGACCTCGGCGAGGCCGAGCGCGCGCAACTGATGAGCGAGCTGGCGCTCCTGGCGCGGCTCTTCAAGGACCTGACCGGTTGCGACAAGATCAACATCGCGGCCATCGGCAACGTGGTGTCGCAGCTCCATGTCCATGTCGTCGCCCGCCGGCGCGACGACCCGCTCTGGCCGCGGCCGGTCTGGGGCGCACAGCCGCCGCGCCCCTATGAGGCCGCCGAGCGCGAGCAGTTGCTCCGAGCCATCCGCCGAAAGATCGCGTTTGCCTGACCCTCCCGCGCCGGCGAGCGGGCCGTTAGGGTGGGCTCGTCGTGCCGATATCCACCCCCGCCGCCGGAGCCCCCCATGCCGCCACGCCCCGATCTCGGTCCCAGGCCGCGTCTCGGCTTTTCCGGAAGCTGCATCGAGCGGGCTGCCGAACGCCGTGGCGACCCGGCCGCTCTAGCGGCGCTCGCGCAGGACCCCACGAGCCGTTCCTACCTGATCGGCGGCGACGTGGTAGCGCTGAAGAAAACGTCAAGCCGGCATGATCCTCTGTTCGAGGCGGCTGAGGCGCTGCGGCTCGGCGATCCGATCGAGGTGGCGTTTCTCGGCCTCCTCGGCGGCGCCGCGCGGTTCGCCGTGGCGCTTGCGCCGGCGGCAATTGACATGTTGCAGGCGCGTCCCGAGATTGAGCTCATCGATCTGCGCTCGATCGCGGTCCGCGGGCTCGTCGACAGCGACCATCTGGCCGCCCTGGCCGAGGGCAAGGCGCTCATCAACTGGCATGCGCGCCATCGCTTCTGCCCGAATTGCGGCGCCCCTACCCGGCCGGTCGAGGCCGGCTGGCGGCGCGACTGTCCGGCCTGCAAGACTTTGCACTTTCCACGCACCGATCCGGTCGTGATCATGCTCGCGATCGCCGGCGAGCTTTGCGTGCTCGGCCGCTCGCATCGGTTCCAACCCGGCATGTGGTCGTGCCTCGCCGGCTTCGTCGAGCCGGGCGAGACGGTCGAGGAGGCGGTGCGGCGCGAGACGCGCGAGGAGGCCGGCATCGTCTGCGGGCGGGTCGCCTATTTCGCCTCGCAGCCCTGGCCGTTCCCGATGTCGCTCATGATCGGCTGCTACGCGCAGGCGACCTCGCGCGCGATCGTCATCGATCGAACCGAGCTAGACGGCGCCCGCTGGTTCGACCGCGAAGAGGTCGCCCTGATGCTGTCGGGACGACATCCCGAGGGCCTCACCGCGCCGGTGCCGATCGCGATCGCCCATCATATCCTGCGCGCCTGGGTGGAGAAGGACATTGAGTTTGACTGAGCCGCAGGTGCTCTGCACCGGGATCGCGGTGCTGGACGCCGTGTTCGGGGTCGCGCAATTCCCGGTGCCGGAGGCGAAGACTCAGGCCTCGGCGTTCATGATCATTTCCGGCGGCTGCGCCGCCAATGCGGCGGTGGCGATCGCACGCCTGGGTGGACGGGCGCGCTTCGCCGGACCGCTCGGCGGCCCGGCCGGGGCGGAGGCGATCGGCGACCGCATCGTCGCTGCGCTCGCCGGCGAGCAGGTGGACTGCGCGGCGTGCCCGCGGGTGCCGGGCGTTGCCTCCTCGATGTCGGCGATCTGCATCGATCCGCTGGGCGAACGCGCCATCGTCAATTACCGCGATGATCGGCTCGCCGCCGCGCGCCCGAGCGACCCGTCCGCCCTGGTGGCGACCGCCGATGCGGTGCTGGCGGACAACCGCTTTCCGGAATTCGTTCTGCCGATCTGCGACGCGGCCCGCGCGCGCGGCATCCCGGTGGTGCTCGACGTCGACAAGCCGACGCGGGCGACCGACAGCTTGCTGCGCATCGCCACCCATTTGGTGTTCTCCGCCGAGGGGCTGCGCGCCACCGTCGACACCGACGACCTGGACGCGGGGCTCGGGCGAATCGCGGCCGTCAGCCGCTCCTTCCTGGCGGTCACCGACGGTGCTCATGGGGTTTTCTGGCGGATGCCCGGGCCGCAGGAAAAAGTCCGCCGGATGTCCGCCTTCCCGATCCAGCCGATCGATACGCTGGCCGCCGGCGACGTCTTTCACGGCGCGTTCGCGCTTGCGTTGGCCGAGGGCCGCGAGGAGACAGATGCAATGCGCTTCGCGGCCGCGGCGGCGGCCATCAAGTGCACGCGTTTCGGCGGGATCACCGGGGCGCCGGGGCGGGCGGAGGTCGAAGCCTTCAGGGCCGCCCAGGAAGCCCCCCACGAGGCTTGAAATAGAATTGTTTTCTATGTATTAGGATAAAGTCTACTCCAAAAAGAATAAACTTTCAAATTCTGCACAGACACTCGCCACACAGGCGCTCATCAAAATCGGATTCCGACCGGATGGATGCCACCGACCGCAAAATTCTTGCTTTGCTGCAAGACGATTCGTCGTTGTCGGTCGCCGAGATCGGCAGCCGGGTGGGGCTGTCATCGACGCCGTGCTGGAAGCGAATCCAGCGCCTGGAGGCTGACGGCGTTCTGATCAAGCGTGTCGCGCTGCTCGATCAGGACAAGCTCGGCCTCGGCGTCACGGTGTTCGTCTCGATCGAGACCGGCGATCATTCCCAGGATTGGCTCGACCGTTTCGCGCAGGTGGTCGGCTCGATGCCGGAGGTCATGGAGTTCTACCGGATGGCCGGCGACGTCGACTACATGCTGCGCGTGGTGGTGACCGATATCGCGGGCTATGACGCGTTCTACAAGCGAATGATCGCGGCGGTGCCGCTCAAGAACGTCACCTCGCGCTTCGCCATGGAGAAGATCAAGTCCACGACCGCGCTGCCGATTCCCTGACGGCGGGACCTGCAATTCTTCGCCGGCCCCAACCCGCCTATTTGGGCGGCAGCGGTGTCGGTACCGGGGTGGCGGGCGCGGCGCTGAAATCGGAAGCGGAGCCCCCCGGGATCACGCGGTGGTCGCAATTGGGCGTGCAGGTATAGGCTTCGACGGCGCCACCGCGAAAAATGGTGATGGAGTCGGAGCGCAGCGCCGGCTTGGCTTCGGCCTCCTGTTGCATCCCGGAATCGACCAAGCTGCGCAACGCCAAGGACAGAGTGCCGAGCTGATGCGCGAGCGTGAGCCGTTCGGCCAGCTGGGATGAAAGCTCGAGCGTGGCGGTCTTGCCGACCACGACGCGCTGGCCGTTCTTTTCCTCGACAGTCTGGTCGATCGCCAGCACCCGCACATTGGTCAGGATCGTCTCGGCGACATGCGCTTCGATGCCGCCGTTGGCCTGCTCGGCGTCGCGGTCGCGGCGCGTCAGGATGACGTCGACGTGATCGTTGGGAAGGATGAACCCGCCTGCGCCGGTCTCGGGCGAGATGTCGGTCGAGACGGCCCGCATGCCGGTGGGCAGGATGGCCGCCATGTAGCCCGACCCGTTGGCGTGGATCAGCTTGGCTTCCCGGATCGGCTCGCCGTCGGAGAACGGCGCGCGCGCGATCGAGCCCGCCAGTTGGGTGATGGCGTCCGGCCGCTCGTTCTTGCGAATGAAGTTGGCGCTCGCGGCTGCCGCCGGCCACGTCTGCCACCGCAGATCCTGGTTGGAGACCGAGCTGCCCATGCCGATCTCGGTGTTGGCGACCAGCACTTCGGCGGTCTCGAGCTGCGCCACCGGGGCGGCCGGCGGCGGCGGGGCCTGGTCGGAGCGGCCGGCCAGGAGGGCCGCGACGCCACCGGCCGCGACGGCGATGAAAAGCACGATGATGCGGGCGGGTTTCATAGGCTGGACCTTCCAGGCTCACGGTGGGCCCAGCCGCGACCGCATGGGGTGGCGCAAGGCAAGCCGCCCGCAATGGGGAGCCGCGGGTGCCGCGCTTGATCGGGAAGGATGGAGATGTCGGCGGCCGGCGTCACGTCCGGCACGGCCACGGCCGTCACGCCGGCCCTGAAGGCTGACGCCCGAACAACGCCGACTTGCGGCCCACCGGGCCTGAACACGAACGCCATCACATACTCCCGCACCTTACGCGTCGGTCAGCCCTACGGTGGGCTGCGACTGGGCAGGTTTCGCAAGCGACTTGACGCCAAATTGGTGAACGAAGTGCAAAGGCCGCCGGATCGATCGCGCGGCAACAGGTGTGGGCCGGGCGCTCACCGGCGGAACGGATAGATCATCTGCGCGCCGAAACCGGGCGGAAAGCTTCGATCCGCGACCCCGTAGACGGCCGGAAGCTTGCTCGGCGGCATGTAGAAGGTGCCGAACAGGACATCGAGGATCGGAAACGTCGACGCAAAGTTCCTCTCGCCGCCCTCCTCGGCGGCGGTGTGGTGCCAGCGGTGGAACACCGGTCCCGCCAGCACGTAGCGCAACGGCCCGAGCGTCCAATTGAGATTGGCATGCACGAAGGTCGAATGCGCGACCGTGAACGGCCCGAGGAAAACCAGCACGTTCGGCGAAATCCCCGCCAGCAGCAGCACCACGTCGGTCGCCACGCTGCCGAGGAAGATGTTGACCGGATGAAAGCGCGCCGCCGAAAGCCAGTCGAGGTGCTCCGACGAATGATGCACCGCATGATACTTCCACATGGCCGGACCATGGAAAGCGCGGTGAATCCAGTAGTTCATGAGATCCGAGCCGGCGAGGAACAGCACCGCCTGCACCGCCAGCGGCAATTGCGCGAGCGGGCCGTGGCCGTTGTCATAGAACTCGATGAGGCCCGGCGCGCTGGTGATGCCGAAGAGAAGCACCGCCCCGACCACCAGCAAGCCGATCCGCAGATAGCGCGCGAGCAGCGGGATCGCGATCCAATAGCACATATCGGTGGCCAGCTGGCCCTTGCGCCACCAGGGACGGCCCGGATTGCAGGCCCAGAAGAACGACAGAACCGCGAACACCGCACCGAGGGCGATCGTTGCCGGCAAGAGCTTGAAGAGGGTCGCGCCCATGCTTTGGAAGAGCGCGATGAATTCCTCGAGCATGAGACGACCTGAACGCAGACGCGACCCGAATACCCTTCGGAATATCGCGGCAGGCTTAAGATGGGATGAATGGCGATTGCGGACCGCCGCGCGGAAGCTAGCGCGCCGGCGCTGCAGGCTGGCGGAGACCGCGGCGCAGCACGCCGCGCGCCGGCCAGGCTATGGCCTCCGTGAGGCTGACCGGCTGGTCGCCGTCGTCGAGCCCGGTCGCCGGATATTCGTCGGCCGCCGGCATGTATTGCGTGCCGCCCATGAGGTCGAAAACGGGAAACAGCCCGGCGAAATTCTTGTCCCGATGCACGGGCTGCGATGAATGGTGGATGCGGTGATTTTGCGGGGAATTCAGCAAGACAAAACGGCCGAAGCCGACGCGCAGATTCATGTGAGGGAAGAAATTGTAATATGAGACGACGCCATAGATGAGGAGGATGAGCGGTGACGCCGCGAAGATCAGAGACACCGCCAAATAGATGGTGACCGACTTGATGGCCTGCTCGAGCCAGAAATGGCGGCTCGTGGTCGAGACGTTCATGGCCGGATCGCTATGGTGCAACGAATGCATGGCCCAGAGCGCCGGGACGGCGTGTTGCGCGCGATGAAAAAGGTATTCGAGGAAATCGACGGTGACGACATAAACGAGGGCGGCTGGAACGAGACCTAGCTCCTCCGCCGGAAGCGCCACCAGGCCGCCGCCGAGCGCGCTCACAACCGTCGCGGTGCCGGCCAGAACGAGCGGCGCGATGGCGCCTTGGATGAAGACCGCGGCCATCATGTAGACGACGTTGAAGATCGCGGCCCGGTCCGGCGATCCGCGCACCGGCCGGATCCGTTCCAAGAGCAGGCCGAAGCCGATCACAAGCAGCGACAGCAGGATCGTCGCCAACACCGAGACCACGGCTTCAAGGTTGTAGAAGGCGGCCGTCATCGTTTCCTCGACTGGGCCCCGGATATCGAGGCCGGCTTAAGATGGGATGAATCGCG
>DASZKX010000038.1:0-8954 GCA_035552735.1 Xanthobacteraceae bacterium | reverse complement strand
GCCGGCGCGCCGGTCACGCTCCTTCTGCATCAGGCACAGGCGCACCAGGGCCTGGTAGCCGGTGACGAAGACCCTGGCTTGCGCCAGATCGAATTTGTCGTCGAGGCGGACCTGTTTGAGCGTCATCGCAGACCTGCGCGGAAGCCGGAATCGTCGCGGCCATTGCCATGACAAGAGATATAGGCGGGGCGATGCCTCAGCAATGCCGGCGCGCCGCCGCGGTCATTCGTTGCGCTTGCAGCGGCAGCGCCACAACGAAATTTCCGCAACGCCCGGGCTCACGATTTTTGGCGCAATGCAGCATGCGCCGGCCGCAGGACCGGCATATGGGGGCGCCGCTGGCCGGGCGCGGTGGCCTGCTCTACAAGCGTGCGAATCGCCCCGCCGGCCCGCCTGATTTCGCGCCTCCCGCCTCCTCCCGATCGCCCATGGACGCCATCGCCGACGCCAGCAAGATCAAGCGGCTCACCCATCGGGAGACGCAGCTCATCGTGCTCGGCATGTTGCTGCCGATCTTCATGGGCTCGCTCGATCAGACCATCCTGGCGAGCGCCCTGCCGATCATCGGGCGCGACCTGGACGATGCCCATGATCTGCCGTGGCTGATCACCGCCTATCTGCTGGCATCGACCGCCATGATCCCGCTCTACGGCAAGATCGCCGATATCCGCGGGCGCGCCTTCGCGCTGCGCATCGCGATCGCGGTGCATCTCGCCGGCTCGCTCCTGTGCGCGTTGGCGCCATCCATGCTGGTCCTGATCCTGGGGCGCAGCCTGCAAGGCATTGGCGGCGGCGGGCTGTCCTCGATGGGCATGGTGGTGCTCGGCGACGTCGCGGCGCCGCGCGAGCGCGGACGCTATTATGCGTATTTCGCCGTGACCTACACCACGGCAGGCGCCTGCGGCCCGGCACTGGGCGGATTTCTGGCCGACCATCTGCATTGGTCGGCGATCTTCTGGCTCAATCTCCCGCTCGGCCTCGCCGCCTTGGCGGTGACATCGACGCTGCTGCGCGGGCTGCCGCGCCATGAGCGCCCGCACCGGCTCGACGTGATCGGCGCCGCCCTGATCGTGGCGGCCAGCATCGCGTTCATGCTCGGCCTCAATCTGGCGGGCGTGCGGTTCCCCTGGACGTCGCTGCCCGTCCTCGCGTTGTTCGGCTTCGCGCTGACCGGGGGCGTCCTGTTCGTGGCGCGCTTGATCACGGCCCCTGAACCGCTGATCCCGATCTCGGTCCTGCTCGATCCGGTGGTGCGCTGCGCGTTCATCGCCAACGCCTGCGGCTGGGGAGCGATCGTGGGGCTCAACATTTTTCTGCCGAGCTACCTGCAAACCGTCATCGGGCTCACCCCCACCGACGCCGGCCTAAGCCTGATGGTCCTCATGGTGACGCTCAACACCAGCGCGGGCCTGGCCGGCCAGATCCTGTGCCGCGTGACCCACTACAAGACGGTGCCCATGCTCGGGCTCGTGGTCACCATCGCGGCGGTGGTGGCTCTGGGCTGGCGGGCCGCGAGCCTCGACCTTTGGGGATTCGAGATCCTGTTGATCCTGATCGGCGCGGGCTTCGGGCCGCTGCCGTCACTGACGCAGGTCGCGATACAGAATACGGTTCCGCGCCACCAGCTCGGAATTTCGCTCGGGGCGATGAATTTCCTGCGCAACCTGCTGGCCACCATCCTGGTGGCGGCGTTCGGGGCGATCGTGCTGGCCGGAGCGGCCACGCCGGATCAGGGCGCATCGGCGCCGGCACTGACGGCCGGCTGGCAGCATGGCGCCACCGGCGCGGCGGCGGCCTTCGCGTGGATCTTCTATGCCGATGCCGCGTGCATCACAATCGCGCTGATCGCCCTGGTGCTGATGGCGGAACGGCCGCTGCAGGAGGAGTCGTGATTCCCTGGTCCCTCATCGATACCGCACCGGTGCCCGGCGGCGGCGGCGAGCTGCGCCTCATGCGCCGCGGCGCCGAATTCTCGATCAGGCTCGGCCACAACGAGTTGATGAACAGCCGCGTCCGCGGATCCGAAGCGGCGCTCGCCACCATGGCGTGCGAGCGCATTCGCGCCGTCAAGCGACCGCAGCTGTTGATCGGCGGATTGGGCATGGGCTTCACGCTGCGCGCCGCGCTCTGCGTGCTTGGAGCGCAGGCTCGGATCATGGTGGCCGAGCTGGTGCCGGCGGTCTTGGCCTGGGCGCGCGGTCCGATGGCGCAGGTGTTCGGCGACAGCCTGAGCGATCCGCGCGTGCGCCTGCGCGAAGCCGACGTCGCGCAGCTGATCGGGCAGGAGCGGTCGGCGTTCGATGCTATCCTGCTCGATGTGGATAACGGCCCGGCCGGGCTGACCCGGACCGGCAATGACGGGCTCTATGACCTTGACGGATTGCACGCCGCCCATGCGGCCTTGCGTGCCGGTGGCGTGCTGGCGGTATGGTCATCAGGACCGGACGCCGGCTTCACCCGACGGCTGCGCAAGTCCGGTTTCGCGGTGGAGGAGGTTGCGGTGCGCGCCAACGGGGCGCGCGGCGGCGCCCGTCACTGCATCTGGATCGCCGGTCGCGCAACGCGCGCGCCGGGGAAGATAACCGCATGAGCGCGCTGTTCGAGGAGCTGGACTACCGGGAAACGCCGATCGGGGCGCTCAGCCTGCGGCGGCGGCGCGAACTACGGCTCGGCCTCGATGTCTTCGAGATCAAGCTCGGCGAAGACTTCCTGATGTCGAGCCTGTTCACCGCATCGGAGATCGCGCTGGCCCGGCTCGGATTGGCCGAATTGTCCGGCCGCGGCCTCGATGTCGTGGTCGGCGGCCTCGGGCTCGGCTACACCGCCGCCGCCGTGCTGGAGCACGAGGAGGTCGGATCGCTGCTGGTGGTCGAGACGCTCGCGGCCGTCATCGACTGGCACCGCAGCGGACTGGTTCCGCTCGGCCCCGGGCTCACCGGCGATCCGCGCTGCCGGCTCATTCACGGTGACTTCTTTGCGCTGGCGGCCGCCGACGAAGGCTTCGATCCGGACGCGCCCAGCCGACGCTTCGACGCCGTGCTGGTCGACATCGATCATTCGCCGGAGGGCCTGCTCGATCCGCGCCATGCGTCCTTCTATCAAGCCGAGGCCCTGCGCCGCTTGACCGCGAAGCTGCGTCCCGGCGGCGTGTTCGGCCTGTGGTCCAATGCGCTGCCCGATGCCGCGTTCACCGTCCGGCTCGCCGATTGCTTTGCGCAGGCGCGCGCCGAGCCGGTGACGTTTCACAATCCGCTGCAGGACCGGCCCTTCACCCAGACCGTCTATCTGGCGCGGACCGCGATGGCGCCCGCAGCCGAACCGACCGGGTGATCGCCCTGATGAAGCGTAGACCCGGTAGTGGAATCAGGGCGAGTGGGACCAGCCACCCGGGCAGCCCTCGACTTGGACGCGGCGCGGAGGGATAGTGTCGGCTCGACTCTGCCGGAGACGCTTCATGTCGCAGGATCGGGACGACCATCAGCATCATCACGATCATGGTGAAGGCAACCATTATCATGGTTCGCATGGCGAGCACGGCTCGGACCTGTCCGAGATGCAGCTGCGGGTGCGGGCCCTGGAGTCGATCCTGACCGAGAAGGGCTACGTGGATCCGGCCGCGCTCGATCTCATCATCGAGGCCTATGAGACCCGGATCGGGCCCCACAACGGCGCCCGCGCGGTCGCCAAAGCGTGGGCGGATCCCGGCTTCAAGCGGGCGCTGCTCGCCGATGCCACCGCGGCGGTCGGCTCGCTCGGCTTCGCGAGCCGCGCGGGCGATCATCTGGTGGCGGTCGAGAACACGCCGCAGCTCCACAACATGATCGTGTGCACGCTCTGCTCCTGTTATCCGTGGGAGGTGCTGGGCCTGCCGCCGACCTGGTACAAATCCGCCCCCTATCGGTCGCGCGCCGTCATCGATCCGCGCGGCGTGCTGGCCGATTTCGGCGTGACGCTGCCGGCCGGGACCGAGATCAGGGTGTGGGATTCGACCGCCGAAACCCGCTTCATGGTGCTGCCGCTGCGCCCGTCCGGCACGGAGGGGTGGAGTGAGCAGAAGCTCGCGGCGCTCGTCACCCGCGACAGCATGATCGGCACCGGCTTAGTGACGTCCAGCTTGGCCAAACCCGCCGGCGAGGTCGCGTCATGAACGGCATTCACGACATGGGCGGCCTGCAGTGCTTCGGAGCGGTCGAACCGGAACCGAACGAGCCGGTCTTTCACAGCGACTGGGAGGCGCGGGCGCTCGCGCTCAACCGGGCCATGGGGCATGCTAGGGTGTGGAGCATCGACATGTCGCGGGCCGCGATCGAGGTCCTGCCGCCCGATGTCTACCTCACGGCCCCCTATTACGAGAAATGGTTGTTGCGGCTCGAGCAGCTCCTGCTCGAGCGCGATTTGGTGGATACCGATGAGCTCGCGGCCGGCCATGCGCTGCGTCCGGGCAAGCCGCTGCCGCGCAAGCTCGGAGCCGCCGACGTGGCGGCGGCCCTGACGCGCGGATCCTACGCACGCCCCCCCGGCGCACCGGCCCGCTTCAAGGCCGGCGATACGGCGCGGACACGCAACATCAATCCGACGACCCATACCCGCCTGCCGCGCTACGCCCGCGGCCGGGTCGGCACCATCGAATGCGTGCGCGGCTGCCACGTCTTTCCGGACACGGTCGCGATCGGCCAAGGGGAAAATCCGCAATGGCTCTACACCCTGCGGTTCGACGGCCGCGAATTGTGGGGCGAGCGCTGCGACCCGAGCCTCAAGGTCTCGATCGAAGCCTTCGAGCCCTATCTGGAAGCGATCTGATGGCCCTCGATTTGCCGGACGTACTGCCCGACCTGCCGCGCGATACGGCCGGGCCAGCATTTCATGAGCCAATGTTTCGTGAACCTTGGGAAGCGCAGGCGTTCGCCATGGCGCTGGCCCTGCATGCGCGCAGCCTGTTCACCTGGAATGAATGGGCTGCGGCGCTCGCGGACGAGATCAAGGCCGCGCAGGCGGCCGGCGATCCCGACAGCGGCGATACCTATTACCGGCATTGGCTCAATGCGCTCGAACGCCTGGTAGCCGAAAAGAAGATCGCCGGCGCGGACGCGCTCACGCGCTATCGGCAGGCTTGGCGGCACGCCGCGCAGCGCACCCCTCACGGCAGGCCGATCGCGCTGGCGGATGAGGATTTTGGAAATTAGCTAGGAGACTTGCGTTTGGCGAGAGTGCGGTTTTGGTTACTCCTCAATTTCGAACTTCACGCCTTGCGCAAGCGGAAGCTGCGTCCCGAAATTGATCGTGTTGGTGGCGCGCCGCATATAGCCCTTCCAAGCGTCGGCGCCCGCCTCGCGACCGCCGCCTGTCTCCTTTTCACCGCCAAAGGCGCCGCCGATCTCCGCTCCCGAGGGTCCAATATTCACGTTTGCGATGCCGCAGTCCGACCCGGAGGTGGATAGGAAACGCTCCGCCTCGCGCATGTCGAGAGTGAAGATGGAGGAGGACAGGCCGGCGCCGACGACGTTGTGCAACCGAATTGCCTCATCGAGCTCGGAATAACGCATGACGTAGAGAATCGGCGCAAAAGTTTCGCGCAGGACCGGACCGGTGTGCGCCGGCATCTCGCAGAGGGCCGGACGCACATAATAGGCATTCCGGCCCCCGATTCCCTCAATGCGCTCTCCGCCACGAACGTTGCCGCGGGCCTCGCGTGCCTCCTCGAGTGCCCCCTGCATGCTCTCAAAAGCGCGGGTGTCGATGAGCGGACCGACCAGAGTTTCTGCCTCGCGCGGATCGCCAACCTTCACGGACGCATAGACCTGGGACAGCCTGCTCACTAAGCGGTCGTAGACGCTGTCGTGCACGAAGATCCGCCGCAGCGTCGTGCAGCGCTGGCCCGCCGTCCCCATAGCCGCAAAGGCGATGGCGCGGACACTGAGATCGAGATCGGCTGAAGGCGCGACCACGGCCGCGTTGTTGCCGCCGAGCTCCAGGATCGCGCGAGCGAAACGGGCGGCGAGGCGCGGACCAATGGCGCGCCCCATGGCGGTCGAACCCGTAGCCGAGACGACCGCGACGCGGACGTCGTCGACCATCGCCTCACCAATATCGTGCCCGCCGATCAGAACGCCGGACAGCCCGACAGATGCATCGCCAAAGCGACGCATCGCGCGCTCGACAATGGCCTGCGTCGCCACCGCCGTGAGCGGCGCCTTTTCGGAGGGTTTCCAGATCACCGGATCGCCGCAGACGAAAGCGAGCGCGGCATTCCAGGACCATACCGCCACCGGGAAGTTGAAAGCGGAGATGACGCCACAGACACCGAGTGGATGCCAAGTCTCCATCATCCGATGCTCGGCGCGCTCGGTCGCAATGGTGCGGCCGTAGAGCTGGCGCGATAAGCCGACGGCGAAGTCGCAAATATCGATCATCTCTTGGACTTCGCCGAGTCCCTCCGACACGATCTTGCCCGTCTCGAGCGTCACGAGTCGACCGAGATCATCTTTGGCGGCGCGCAGTTCCTCCGCAAGAATCCGCACGAACTCTCCGCGCCGCGGCGCCGGGACGGTGCGCCACGCGCAAAAGGCATGCGTGGCCCGCCCAATGGCTGCGCTCGCCTCCTCGCGACCTGTGATTCGCACGTGGGCAATAAGCTCACCCGTGATTGGCGATTTGGCCGGAATTCCGTCGGATGTGAACGCGCTCCCCGGCACGCCAAGCCGCGACAGGATGGCGAGTACTTCGTCACGGACCGATGCGGATTGGACCAAGGACATGCTCATGATCGCCCGGAACCTCCGAGGCGATCATGGGGGACGCTCGTTTCAGGCTTGGCGAAGACCTGGCCGAAGCGGTTCTCCAAGAAGACCTTCAACGAAATGTCCTCCTGACGAACGAATTTACTCTGCGGCAGCTGCCCGTCCGCCAGCAGATCGAACACGGTACAGATTGCCGCGGCCGTCGTGATCTGAATGGCACTCAATGTGCGACCGCCTACATCTCGGCTGTAGATCTTGCTTGCATAGGTCTCCTGGACGAGTTGACCATTGTTGCGCCCGCTGACCGTCACAAAAATGATCACTACGTCCTGCAAGGTGGTTGGTACCGCATGCTCCAAGATATTCTTCAGCACATCCCGGCGGTCGCGCAACCGCAGATCGTTGAGGAGTGCACGCATGATCGCCGCATGTCCCGGATAGCGGATCGTGCGGTAATTGAGCGTTCGGACCTTTCCGTCGAGGGTATCGCAAAGCGTCCCGAGCCCGCCGGAGGTATTGAACGCCTCGTAGGTCACACCATCGAGCGAGAACTCCTCTCGCTCCTCGAGCGGCGGCACCTCGCGGCGAACCCCATTCACGATCGCCTCGCAAGGCTCGCAGTATTCGTTGATTACCCCATCGGTGCTCCAGGTCAGGTTGTAGTTGAGCGCATTGGAAGGGTATTGAGGAAGTGCTCCGACCCGAAGCTTGACGCTGTCGAGGACCTCGAAGCGCTTCGCCATATCGAAGGCGACGATCGACACAAACCCCGGGGCGAGCCCGCACTGCGGAATGAAGGCCGCGTCGGCATCGGCTGCGAGTTCCCTTACGCGACGCATGCTCGCCACGTCTTCCGTCAAGTCGAGATAGTGCGTACGCGCGGCGCGGGCCGCTTCCGCGATGATTGTCGTAAGATGAAACGGGGCCGCATTGAGCACGGCAAACTGGCCGTTGAGCAGATCAACCAGCTTTGAGCTGTCTTCCACATCCGCGGCCGCGATGCGAATGCGTTCGTTACTATCAAGGCGACCAAGAACTTCGGGAGAGCGATCGGCCAGGGTCACCTGGTAATCGCCGGTCGAGGCGAGCAGCCCGGCGACGGTGCCACCTATTTTGCCCGCGCCGATTACGACAACGTGCTTCATACGTCCTCCGACGCAGCTTGACATTTATCGAGTCGTCCCAATGTTTACTAGTGGCGGTCTCATTGCGAGACGGCACGGCAAACCATCGCCCGGAGGACTGCATGACGCCACCGGGGCCTGACGCCGCGATCATCGCTGAGGTATTCGCTCATATCACGGCGTAGCGGCGAAGCCGATAGGAGCGGTTCATCGGGAGCGGCCTTATGGGTCGCGGCAGTGAGGCAAGGTTCTTCCTCGCCTCGCTCGTTGTAGCGGTTGCCCTGAACCGCGCGGACATCGGCACATTTGAGCAATCGCGGGACAGGCGGAAGAAGACTTATATCGGCGGCGTCACAGCCGAGAATGAGGCTTGTTCAATATTGCGCGAGCCGGAGGAAGGCTCAGGGAGGTTAGTCGCTAAGGGAGAGGTTAGTCTCAGGGAGGTTAGCCATGGCTTATCTACATGTTATTGCCGGCGCGGAAGCGAACCCGGCCCTTCCGGTTGTCCGCAAAATCGCCATGAGCGATCTCAGGGGGGCGCTGGCCAAGGGAATCGATGACTTCTGGGCATTCCCGACCCATGTAGTTTTCCTCAGCATCATCTATCCGATCATCGGCCTCGTTCTGGCCGGATTTACGCTGAGCTACCACTTGTTGCCGTTGCTGTTTCCACTGGCCGCCGGCTTCGCCCTCGTTGGCCCATTTGCGGCCATCGGCCTCTATGAATTGAGCCGGCGACGTGAGCTCGGTCTTGACGTGTCGTGGAGGGATGTCTTCGGTGCGCTGCGCTCACAGTCCACCGATGGCATCATTGCGCTTGGCCTATTGCTGCTCCTCATCTTCGTTCTATGGGTCGCCGTCGCGCAGGCGATCTACGTAGCAAATTTCGGCTATGAACCGGCGCTGTTGATTCCGGATTTCCTAAGCCGGGTCTTCACAACCCAAGCTGGATGGACGCTGATCATCGTCGGAAACGGGGTCGGCTTCCTGTTCGCCGCCGCGGTGCTGACGATCAGCATCGTGGCGTTCCCGTTACTGCTTGATCGGGACGTCGGCGCTGTCGTAGCGGTCCTGACGTCAGTCCGAGCCGTGG
>DASZKX010000037.1:0-15248 GCA_035552735.1 Xanthobacteraceae bacterium | reverse complement strand
GCGTTGGCCGTTGCGCGTCCTCGGTCCTACCACATCGGGTTGGAAGCGGCTTTCCTGCCAGATGACCCGCGCGAAGTAATCAACTGGCAGGTCGTTTGCCCGGGCGGCCGATTCGATCATGAGGCAAATCGAATCGCCTGACTTGGGTAGCGGCTGTGGCAAGGCCCCCTCGACGGGCGCTTGATCCGGCGGCGCGCTGCCTTGACCGAGCGCGGACGGAGCGCCGAGCGAGATTAGAGACAACACGAGGACAAAACGCGCGCGCATGGTGTAGATCGTAATACTGTCGGCGTTCAACCTTGCCAACGACCTCCAAGATTCTCACGTCGAATCGAGAGTCGCCGCTTTTTCAACGAGTCGTTTACAACGACTGTGGATAATCGCCTTGCGGATGACCGCTTCGGGCGAATAGGCAGTATCTTAGTGCAAGGGGTCGCTGGTCAAGAAGCCGGTCGATCCGGCCGCACTGCGAACTGGAGCGGACATCGCCAAAGAGGAGGTCGAAAATGGGCATCTTCAAACGAAAGGTCCCCCGTCACTATATCCCGATCCATCCCGATAACTTCGCGACAAAGGATTGGATCATCCTTTTGGAGGCGGGGACCATCGTCGGTCGCTCGACCGAAAAGCTTCGGGTCGCTATGGCCACATTGGAAAGAAAGATTGTCACGAAATACAATATTTTCTTGCATAAAAAGCACTTCCTCGTTTTGGAAGGCTATGATCCACGAATTCATGCTCTGTATTTCTGCCGGCAGTTGTACAAGTTGGATTCCGACAACAAGCCAGTTGCCCTGGACGGCAATGAAATCGGAACGTTGCTTGCGCGATCCGTCCGGGATGGAGTTGTAGAGAAACAACCGTGGTATGAGCCTTCAGATACGCTGCCACATGAGCCAATAATTGCCACCACGACGAAAACCAATTTTGATAGTCTAATCGTTGACGAGCCCGCAGCTTTGAAGTCTGCAGCGTAGCTCCGGTTATTGGCGCTGAGCCCCACCGGGCGCGGCTGCGGGCGAGGCCGCCAACTGAGACGGCCTTGCATGGGTGCTGGCGGCTGCGGCTCTGCCTTCCCGCGCGACGATCGAGGCCGACCGGTGTGCCCACGGCATTCTAAGACGTTTGCCTGCCCGGACCGGCACGAGGAATAGTAGGACAATGTCAAAAAGAGCCATTGAAATTCAATGGGGCATCGAAGAAGAGTGGGACTTGGTAAGGTATTGATTGTGCTACTTTGTGCCATCCCTCTCCTGGGCCCCAACCGGAAGCCGCAATGACCATCCGCCTGCACCGCGGCGATCTGCCGGACCTTTCGCACTATCGTGGCCGGGCGGTGGCGGTCGATACCGAGACCATGGGGCTTGCGCTGCGCCGCGACCGGCTCTGCGTGGTGCAGCTGTCGTCCGGC
This sequence comes from Xanthobacteraceae bacterium, assembly GCA_035552735.1. GTDB lineage: Bacteria > Pseudomonadota > Alphaproteobacteria > Rhizobiales > Xanthobacteraceae > VAZQ01. Next base: position 13,837 of record DASZKX010000037.1, on the reverse strand, counting down.
GACGGTTCCGCCGATGTGGTGCAGCTGCCGGCGGAGGGGATCGAAGCCCCCAACCTCAAAGCGCTGCTGGCGGACCCGACCATCCTGAAAATATTTCATTTCGCGCGCTTCGATCTGGGGATGCTGTGCCAGGCCCTGGGGGTCATGCCGGGGCCGGTCTATTGCACCAAGATCGCATCGCGGCTGGCGCGGACCTATACGGACAAGCATGGGCTGAAGGATCTGGCGCGCGAGCTGCTCGGCGTCGACCTGTCGAAGCAGCAGCAGTCGTCCGACTGGGGTGCCCCCGAGCTCACCGATTCGCAGGTGGCTTATGCGGCCTCGGACGTTCTCCACCTGCACGCCCTCAAGGACAGGCTCGATGCGATGCTGGCGCGCGAGGGCCGTGACGGGCTGGCGGAGGCTTGCTTCCGCTTCCTCCCCGACCGGGTCCGGCTTGATGCCGCCGGCTGGGCGATGGAAGACATTTTTGCCCATTCTTGAGGCGTGCCGGCCTCAAATACCGACCGCCCCGCGGTGCCGTGGCCGGGCCACATTTGTCGGCCACTCTGACCTCCGAAAAGGCTACACTGGCCTTATGGGGTTGGGTGATTCCATCAATGACGACCGCCGCCCAGGTCCCTGAAGCGAGAATTCGGGGTGAGCCGTTTGACCATCGCGTCGCCCATCGACCAAAATACGCACGGCTATGCGATGACGCGCCGGGGCGACGGCGGACGCTTGTTCCGCAAGGCGATGCGCCACAGCCGCCGCGTGCGCGCCTTGCGGCTGGCGATCCCGATCAGCATCCTGGCCGTGATCGCGGTCAGCTTGCTGGCCGTTCGATTCAATCCTTTGCGAATGCTCAGCGCGCTGCCGGTCGACTTCAGCAGCCTGGTGGTCTCGGGCACGAAAATTACGATGCAGGCGCCCCGCATCGCCGGCTTTACCAACGATTCGCGGCCCTACGAGCTGACCGCTCGAGCGGCTGCCCAGGATGTCGCCAATCCGGATACGATCGAGCTGCAGGGCCTGCACGGCAAGACCGAGATGACGGACAAGTCGCTGTTCGAGCTGACGGCGGACGCCGGCGTCTACGACAGCAAGACCGAAATGATGACGCTGCGGCAGAACATCGTGGTCAAGTCGTCGAGCGGGTTCGAGGTGTATCTCAGCGAGGCCGTCGTCGATGTCCATAGCAGCAATATGGTCTCTGAAAAGCCGGTGCAGGTCAGGATGCAACAGGGGACCATCAACGCCAACCGGATGGAAGTGATCGATTCAGGCGATACTATTCGTTTCGGGGGCGGGGTGACGATGGTGATGACCTCGAACAGCCAGGTCATGCACCTTGATGGCAAGCTGGGGGTCCCGTGAAAGCACGCTCCACGTTATCCGCGCGCCGGCCGGATGGGTCCGGCTTGCACTCTGTTGATTGCCGCTCGCGCGCAGGATCCAGAGCAGGCGCGTGGATTCGCGCCGCCGCCGTGGCGGTGCTGCTGGGAGTCTTCGCGACGACTGATGCGCCGGCGCAGAAAGGGCCGAGCCCGCAAGGGCCGCCCAACGCGCTGCAGGGCTTCTCGCAGAATCGCGACCAGCCGGTGAAAATCCAGGCCGATGGCCTGGTGGTGCGCGACAAGGAAAAGGTGGCGACCTTCAGCGGCAACGTGCACGTGACCCAGGGCGACACCGAGATGCGCAGCAAGGTCCTGGTGGTCTACTATGTGGATCCCAACAAGCCCGGCCCGGTGCCTGCAACCGCGATGAAAACGGCTGCGCCGGGTGCGCCGCCCGGATCCGGCGATCAGCAGCAAATTCGCCGTATCGAGGCCACAGGCGGTGTGCTGGTGACCCAAAAAGAGCAAAACGCAGCCGGTGACAGCGGCATCTTCGACATGCAATCGAACACCGTGACGCTGAACGGCAACGTGGTGGTGACCCACGGCAAGGATGTCGTGCGCGGCCAGCGCCTGGTGGTCGATATGGGCACCGGCGTCTCCCGCATGGACGGTGGCCGCGTCGATGCTCTGTTCGGATCGGCCCCGAAAGGCGACATCAGTCTCCCGGGCCAACCGCCACGACCATCACAGGCGAATTGACCCGGCGATCCATGGATTTGAGACCGGCGTGCGCAATCTCTGGGCTTCCTTCCGGCGCCGCCGGCCACCGCACATGAGGCGTGCCCGGGCCGACGATCCGTGGCCGATGCCGATAGAGATCGACTCGCTCGGCGGCCCGATCCCGGACATCCGCAGCGAACCGATGAATTTGAGCCCCGCCAGGCCGCCCCGCCGCCGCGCCGAGCCTGCCTCTAAGCCTGCCCTCAAGCCGGCCCCCAAGCTCAAGCTCGAGCCGCCGGCGCTGCGGGCCGAGCTGCAAGAGCCGCGGCCGGAGCCGCAGGCAGCCCGTGAGCCGCCGCCGCGGGCGGAACCGCCGGCCGCGCGGCCGCGGCTGCAGGCGGTCCGGCCGGATCAGCTGTCCGGCCGCTCCGACAGCCTCGCGGCCCATGGTCTCGATAAGAGCTTTTCGGGACGCAGAGTGGTCAACAATGTCAGCATCCATGTCCGCCGCGGCGAGGCGGTCGGTCTGCTGGGTCCCAACGGGGCCGGCAAGACCACCGTGTTTTACATGATCACCGGGCTGGTCAAGGCCGACCGCGGCCGCATCGAGCTCGATGGCCAGGATGTCACCCGCCTGCCGATGTACCAGCGGGCGCGGCTCGGGGTGGGTTATCTGCCGCAGGAAGCCTCCATCTTTCGCGGCCTCAACGTGGAGGAGAACATCCGCTCGGTGCTGGAGGTGATCGAGCCCGATCGCCGCCGCCGGGACGCCGATCTGAACGCGTTGCTCGAGGAGTTCGGCATTACGCGCCTGCGCAAGACGCCCTCGATCGCGCTGTCGGGCGGGGAGCGCCGCCGCGTCGAGATCGCGCGCGCGCTCGCCAGTCGGCCAAGCTATATGCTGCTCGACGAGCCGTTCGCCGGCATCGACCCGAAGGCCGTGGTGGAAATCCAGAAGCTGGTCAGGCATCTCACCAATCGCGGTATCGGGGTGCTTATTACCGACCACAATGTGCGCGAAACCCTGGACCTGACGGACCGCTCCTACATTATTTATTCGGGCGCGGTCCTGATGGAGGGGGGCAAAGACCAGATCGTGAACGATCCGGAGGTGCGCCGCCTCTATCTGGGCGAGGAGTTCAAGATTTCCTGAGGCCGGTGGATTTTTTGCGACCGGTGAATGCCGAAGGCCTTTAACGGTGGCCACGCGAACTGGTATACACGGAACCCGGAACCCTATAAGCAAGAACCGGACCAGTTTTCGCGGGCGATATGGCGCTATCCCAGAAACTTCAACTCCGGCAGAGCCACGCGCTGGTGATGACGCCGCAGCTGATGCAGGCCATCAAGCTGCTGCAGCTCTCCAACCTCGACCTCGTCGGTTATGTGGAGAGCGAGCTCGAGCGCAATCCGCTGCTTGAGCGCACCGGCGAGAGCGAGGCCGAGAGCGAGCCGCCGGCGCCGGAACGCGACGCGGCGGCCGACGACCGCCCAGCCGCCGATTGGACCGAGGGCAGTTTCGCGGCCGGCGGCGACGTGGTGGCGGAGCGCCCGGATGGCGAGGTCAACGGCGCGGATGATGGCGAGGTGGTGGCGTCGCGTGCGAGCGTCGATGCGGCGGCGGGCTACACCGACTGGACCGGGGCCGGCAGCAGCCGGCAACCCGACGGCGATTACAATCTGGAAGCTTTCGTCTCGGTCGAGCGGACGCTCGCGGATCATCTCGCCGAGCAGCTCGTGCTGGCGGTGGTCGATCCGGCGCGCCGTTTGATCGGACAATATCTCATCGATCTGGTCGACGAGGCCGGCTATCTGGCCGGCGATCTCGCGCACGTCGCCGACAAGCTCGGCGCCCCGCTTCCGGAGATCGAGGCCATGCTGGCCACCCTGCAGACCTTCGACCCGCCCGGCGTATGCGCGCGCGACCTGACCGAATGCCTCTCAATTCAGCTGCGCGAGCGCGACCGCTTTGATCCCGCCATGCAGGCGCTGGTCGCCCATCTCGATCTGCTGGCGAAACGCGATATTCAGGGCCTGAGGAAAACCTGCGGGGTGAGCGAAGACGATCTCATCGACATGATCGCGGAAATTCGTCACCTCAATCCGAAGCCGGGCCTCGCATTCGGAACCACGCTGGTGCAGCCGATCGTGCCGGATGTGTTTGTTCGAGCGGCTGCCGACGGCGGCTTCCTGGTCGAGCTCAATTCGGAGACGCTGCCCAAGGTTCTGGTCAACCAGAGCTATTATGCGCAGGTCGCCAAGACCGCCCGCAACGACAAGGACAAGACTTATCTGGCTGATTGCCTGCAGACCGCGACCTGGTTGATCCGCGCGCTCGACCAGCGCGCCCGCACCATACTGAAAGTCTCGACCGAGATCGTGCGGCAGCAGGACGCCTTCTTCGTGCACGGGGTCCAGCACTTGCGTCCGCTCAATCTCAAGACGGTCGCCGACGCGATCGCCATGCACGAGTCGACGGTCTCGCGGGTCACCGCCAACAAATATATGGCGACCAGCCGCGGCATCTTCGAGCTGAAATACTTCTTCACCTCGGCGATCGCGGCCGCCGACGGCAGCGAAGCGCATTCCGCCGAGGCGGTGCGTCACCGCATCAAGCAGCTTATTGATGCCGAGAGCCCGCGGGCGGTGCTTTCGGACGACACGCTGGTGGAGAAGTTGCGTGTCGCCGGCATCGAGATCGCGCGCCGCACCGTCGCCAAGTATCGCGAGGCCATGCGCATTCCATCCTCGGTGCAGCGCCGGCGCGAGAAGCAGACATCGATGCGGGCGGGCGTATGAGCGGCCGACGCGGCGCTGCGTCATCTGGCGCGCCGCCGGGCGTGACCCTATGTACCGGTCTGCGGGTGTATCGCGCGCGCATCCCCGCGTACTTACAAGCCCGTAAGTGCCGGTGAAACTGGAATCGATTGAACAGCGTTGGTGACAGCGTCGCGGCGAAGCGCAAGTCGTCGCGGCAAAGCTCAATGCGGCAAAGCTCAATAAAGCGGCGATCGGAGGCCTTTATGTCGTTTCGCGTCTCGGGCAGGAACATCGACGTCGGCGAGGCCTTGCGGGCGCGCATCAACGCGCGGATCGCGGAAGCGACCGCGAAATATTTCGACGGCGGGTTCTCCGGCCATGTCACGGTCGGCAAGGAAGGTTTCGGATTCCGGACCGAGTGCGTGATCCATCTCGATTCCGGCATCGTGCTCGAAGCCGAGGCGCTGGCGGCGGATGCCTATGCGAGCGCCGACCAGGTGGCGGGACGGATCGAGAAGCGGCTGCGCCGCTACAAGCGCCGGCTCAAGAACCATCAGGCTGCGGCATCGGACGGCGCCGCGCCCGCGGTGCGGGCCATCGAGGCGCCGAGCTACATCATCGCGACGCCCGAGCATGAGGACGACGACGACGAGGCAGCAGGATTCGATCCGGTCATCATCGCCGAATCCACGACCGCCCTCAAACGCCTTTCCGTCAGCGACGCCGTGGTGGAGCTCGATCTCACGGGGGTCGCGGTCGTGGTCTTCCGGCATGCCGGCCACGGGCGCGTCAACTTGGTTTACCGTCGCGGCGACGGCCATATCGGCTGGATCGATCCGCCCATGATCGAGGCCGAGGACGCTCATTGACGGCGCCCAAGTCTGGAGGGCGCACAAGTCTTGACGGCGCACAAGTCGCTCCCTATGGTCCGGCGCCTTTAGGGTGTTTTCAGGACTCGTGAAACCGGTTTTCCGTCCGAAAATACGACAAGGTGAAAAACTCTAACCACTCTAGCGACGTCCGCCCGCAGAGCTTCCCGGATCCCTGGAAGAGTTCCATGCCGCTTGCCGATCTCGTCGCGCCCAATGCCATCATTCCGGCCCTCAAGGTCAATGGCAAGAAACAGGCGCTGCAGGAGCTTGCCGCCAAGGCGGCCGAATTGAGTGGGCAGGGCGAGCGCGCCATCTTCGAGATTCTGCTGCAGCGGGAGAAGCTCGGCTCCACCGGGGTGGGCAACGGCGTTGCAATACCGCACGGCAAGCTCGCCAAGCTCAACAAGCTGTTCGGTCTGTTCGCGCGGCTCGCGCGGCCGGTGGATTTCGAGGCGCTCGACGGCCAGCCGGTCGATCTGGTCTTTCTGCTGCTGGCGCCGGAAGGCGCCGGCGCCGACCATCTCAAGGCGCTGGCGCGCGTGGCGCGTCTACTGCGCGATCCCGAGGTCGCCCGCAGGCTGCGCGATTCGCGTGACGCGGCGGCGCTCTATGCCGTGCTGGCGATGCCCCCGGCGAGCGCCGCCTGATCTGGTTCAATGTACGCTGACGGCTTCGAGCTCTTGGCTCCAGGCATTGGCGATCGCAGCCTCGCGGCTGTCGGTGAGCATGATCGGCGTGCCGTCGGCCGCGTGCAGCGCGAACAGCGTGAGGCCGGGCGCGATCTCCGGCGCCTGCGGAAACAATATCGGCACGTCCTCGGAACGGACGCTCCTCACATAGGCGATCTTGCCGCCGCCGAGCAGCGCCAGCGCTTCGGGCGAGATCATGGTGTCGTGGAAGGTATGATCGTTCGTGTTGCTGTTCATGGCCCTCGACTCCTTTCCATATTAACGGTCGAGTCCTGGATTAAGTTCAGTCCTTCGGTCCGGCTCTCATTCATGATCCGTAATGCTGATCGTCTTGACCAATCGACCCGGCTCGGGACGGGCGAGATCGATCGACAAGAGACCGTTGTTCAGGTCCGCGCCCAAGACCTCCATGCCGTCCGCCAGCACGAAGGTGCGCTGGAACTGGCGTGCCGCGATGCCGCGGTGGAGATATTGCCGCGCCTTGTCGTCCTGCTGCCGGCCGCGGATGACCAGCTGATTTTCCTCGACCGTCACGTCGAGCTGGTCGCGGGTGAAGCCCGCAACCGCCAACGTGATCCGCAGGCGCTCGGGACGGCAATCCTGCGGGGCGACCCGCTCGATATTGTAGGGCGGATAGCCGTCCGACGATTTCGTGACACGCTCGAGCGCGCGCTCGATCTCGTCGAATCCGAGCAGGAACGGACTGGAAAGGGACGGAACTCGGGACATCGTTTCAAAGCCCTTTGCAAGCGACTTTGGCGGAGGCCCTTACGGCGCCCCCTCGACCGCGCGGCGCCCGCGCCCTCATGGCACGACCGCAACCGGCTATGAGCCAATATGGTGCTGACTGGTTAAACGTTCAAGAACGGCCGCAAGAACGGCCGCCGGCCCGGGATTTTCGGCTATTTGATCAAGTCCCCGATCTTGTCCACGGTCGCTTTGGGGGTGGCATAGATCCTCTGGATCAAGGCGGTGAGATGCTCGCCGTCCTCGGGCTCCACATCGAGCATGTTGCGCTTGGCATCTTCCAGGAACTCGGGGTCCTGCATGGTGTCGCGGAAGGCGTTGCGCACCATCTTCAGGCGGTCGGCCGGCATGTCGGGCGGCGCCACGAACGGCCGGCCGATGCCCTGGCCGGCATAGAGAAACTCGATCGCCACCCGGTCGTCCGGATTGTGGGCCAGATCGGCCACGAACGGCACGCCCTTGAGCTGCGGGTTGGGGGCGGCGCCACCCTGGAACAGGATCGTGACCTTCTTGTTCGCGATCCAGTCCGGCCGCTTGCCGGTGACGCTGTCCAGGCTCTCGCAGATGCCGTCGACCTCGCCGCGTTCCATGGCGAGAAACACGTCGGAGGACGCCGGAAACCCGGCGATGATCTTGAACTTCATGCCCAGCAGCGCATTGAGCGCCTTTGGGTAGGAGTGGGTGCCGGTGCCGACGCCGGTATCGCCCACGATCAATTGCGTGGTGTAGAGGTCCTGGACGGTCTTCACCTTGGCGGTCGCGGACGCGATGCAGACGTTGGTCTCGGTCGTCGGCGTACCGAGCCAGGTGAGCTTGGTCGGGTCGAAGCGGGCCCCGGTGGCGCCGGTGATCGGCCCCAGCGCCGCGTCACGCGCGATGATCCCCATCACGCTGCCGTCCTTGGGGGCGAGATTGTAGATGTTGTTGGCGGCCACGAAGCTGCCGGCCCCCGGCATGTTCTGCGGCACCACCGTCGGATTGCCGGGCAAATGCTTGCCGATGTGGCGGGCGACCACACGGCCCCACAGGTCGTAGCCGCCGCCCGCCCCGAAACCGATCAGCATCTGGACGGTCTTGCCGGCGAGACTGGGACCGGCCTGCGCCCAGGCGGGCGCCGGGCCCGCGAGGCAGCAGGCCAGAGAGAGCGAGGCGACGACCGCGGCTGACGAGGCAAACAAGGGCGTGCGCCTGGACATGAAACCTTCCCAAACCTTCCGTCCCGCCGTGCCGTTGCGGCAGGACGAGCGCGCCATTCTAGGGATGCGTGAAGGGCAAGGATAGCGGCATGAGCGCGCGGGGGGGACGCGCGTGATACCGTGACGGCCGCTCGTGCGCCGGCCGTCAGGCTTGGGCGGATTGCGCGCGCTTGGTCCGCGGCGTGTCCCATCCGCCTTCCAAGCGGGACATCAGGTCGTCGAGCGCCCGAGTCAAATCCTGCGATGTGCCGCCGCCGCCGAGCCTCGCCACCACCACCTCCTCCAGGGCCGCGGCATCGCTGCTGATCTGATCGAAACCAAACAAGCCGGCCGCGCCCGCGAGGCCGTGGGCGATCTCCCTGATCCGGCTGGCGACCGCGGGGCCGGCTTCCCGGCGCAGCGCGGAGCGACAAGAGGCCAGCACGGCGGCGTCGCCCTTGGCGCGGCGCACGAACACGGCCCGCAAGGATTCCAGCCGTATCGCCTGCAGATGGCTGCGCACCGAGAAAGCGAGAGTCATCGGATCGAACGGCTTGGAGATCACGCCCTGGGCGCCCATCGCAATGAATTGCTGGAGCTCGCGGGCCTGCGCGCGCGCGGTCATGAACAGGACCGGGATGTCAGCTGTGCGCGGATTATTGCGCAGATGCGTGAGCGTCATGGGCCCGTCCATGCCCGGCATCATGACGTCGAGGAGGATCAGGGACGGCGACCATTCGGCGGCCGCTGCGATCGCATCGGCGCCGTTGGCACAGGCCCGCACCTCGAAATCGGCATGCAAGCCGAGCGACATTTCGACGATCTCCCGGATGTCGGGCTCGTCGTCGACATGGAGGATCCGAATGGCGCTCATGCAATCTCCTGTGCGTCGACATGCAGGATGTGGAGATGTCCGTTGGCGTCGGCGGCCCCCGCCTGCTCGAGGATCTGGGCGAGACGGTCGGGGTCCACCGGCTTGTCCACCCAACCATCGGGCTCGAATGACGCCGGTCCGGCGTGGTCGCGCCGGATATCGGCCGTCATGCCGATGATCGGCGTCTCGCCGCGCCCGCGCGGGAGGCTGCGCAAATCGTGGATCAGGCGGCCGCTTTCGCCGTCCGGGAGATCGAGATCGACCACAAAGGCCCGATAGAGCGTTGCCGTCCCGCGCGTGATCGCGGCGGTGCGGGTATGCGCGAAATCGGTGGCGAATCCGAATGGCCGGAGGCCGGCGCGGACGCCGATCGCCCGGTTGGGATCGTCCGCGCACAGCAATATCCGCGCGGCGCCCGGTTCCGTGTCGCCGTCGATCTCCCTTTCGGTCACCTGCGCCCGTCCGGCCAGGTCCACGTGAAACACGGTGCCGCCGCCGGGTGCATCCTCGAAGTCGACCGTGCCGCCGAGCCGGGTGACGATCTGCTTCACGATGCTGAGCCCGAGACCGGTGCCGCCTTTGCGGCGCGCATCGGTGGCGTCGGCCTGCGCGAATTTGGCGAACATGTGCGCCCGAAAGTCGACCGGGATTCCGGGGCCGTGGTCGCGCACCGAGATGCGGACCAGATGGGTGCGCTGCTGAACCGAGACCAAGACCTCACCGTCCGGCGGAGAAAACTTGATCGCGTTCGAAAGCAGGTTGGTCGCGACCTGGACCAGGCGATCCGGATCGACGTGCACCTCGCCGCCGAGCGACGCCGGATCCATCCGGACCTGGACCCCGTAGCTCTCGGCGAAGCTGCGATTGGCCTCGATCGCCTGCTCGACCAGCGCGCGCGCCTCGACGGGTCCGAAATGGAAGGTGATCCGGTTGGATTCCATCTTCTCGGTGTCGAGAATGTCATTGACCAGCCGGACCAGCCTTTGGCTGTTGCTTTGCGCGATCGTGAGCAGACGCGTGGCCGCGTCGGGCAGCTTTCCGGTGGCGCCGCCGATGAGCAGGCCGAGCGAGCCCGAAATCGAGGTGAGCGGCGTGCGCAGCTCGTGGCTGACGGTCGAGACGAATTCGTCCTTCAACCGCTCCAGGCGCTTGCGCTCGCTGATGTCGACGACGGCGCTGAGGACGAGCAGACCTTCCCGGGTCTGGATCGGATTGAGGCCGACCTCGACCGGGAACTCGGTTCCGTCCTTGTGCAACCCGAACAGATCGCTGGCGGCGTGGCGGGTCTTGGGGTGATGGGTGAAACCGCTGCGGTGGCGCGCATGCGCCCCGCGCAGCCGCACCGGCGTCAGGATATCGACGCTCTGGCCGATCAGCTCGTCGCGCTGATAGCCGAACAGGCGCTCGATCTCGGTGTTCACCATGACGATCTTGCCGGCGCAATCGACCATGAGCATGCCGCTCGGGCAGGATTCGACCGCCAGGCGGAACTTCTCCTCGGCGAACTTCTGCTCCGTGATGTCGCGGGCGATCTTGGCCATCCCGATGATCACGTCGCTCTCCTCAATGAGCGCGGCGGTTTTGTCGCGCAGCTCGGCCGCCATTCGATTCCCGGTGGCCGCATTTCCCGCCATGCGCCATCCCAGCAGAAGCGACAGGACCGGACAGACCGCAAGCCCGGCCAGCAGGACCGGCATGCTGGTGCCGCCAAGGGCGACCCCGCCAAGCGCGGTGGTAAGCAGGGCCACGCCGATCATCGCGGCGATCAGCTGTTTCGACGGCGTCATTGGTCACACCCTGTCGGCCACCGGGATCGGAGACCGTTCTCTTTGCGCTTGCGATCAGATTTCGGAGAACGACAGCCGGTTAAATACAAACTACTATGTGGAATATAGCGCGTTTATTACTTGCCGATATCTGGGGCGGCGATGCCGCGTGAACGCCGCGAGCGCTGCTCCATTGTCTTGCCGCGGCTGTCTTGCCGCGGCGGCAGGGCTCGCGCCTGCAGATCCTACGTGACGATCACGCCCGGCGCTCTTGCCTCATCACCTTGCGGGCGAGATCGACTGAATTCTTGGCGCCGAGCTTGTGCATGATATGGGCGCGATGGATTTCGACCGTCCGTTGGCTGATGCCGAGCCGCAGGGCTGCTTCCTTGTTGGTGGCGCTCGCCGCGATCAGGGCCAGGACTTCATGCTCCCGGGGCGTCAGGAGGTCGCTCCCCGCGAAACCAATTGCCGCGTCGCCCGCACCGTTGCCGTTTTGCTGCAAATGCGACCGGGCCTGGATGGCTTCGCCCACGCGCGCCACCAGGGTGCTGGCGTCCAGCCGTTTCTCGATGAAATCGAAGGCGCCGCTCTTGATCGCCTCGACCGCGCTCGGGATATCTCCGCGACCCGAAGCCACGAAGATCGGGGCCGGATAGTTGGGGGCGTCGATGTCCTGCAGAATCTCAAGTCCGGAGCGCCCCGGCATGTAGATGTCGAGGATAACGCAGGCCGGAATCCGCTCCCGCGCCGCGGCCATGAACGATTCGCCATCGACGAAGCTGACGGCCTGGTAGCCGGCTTGCGCGAACACCTCGGACAACACATCCAGGACCGTGGGATCATCATCGACAATGAAAACTTCGCGGCTGGGCTGATCTTTGTTCAATTTCGCCCTCCCTTCGCATGGGTCCAGCAAAGTACCTAGAATCACGTATGCTACAATTACCCACTCCAAACGGTTGTGCTGTCCAAAACTAGACGCCTTCGGATTAAAACTGTCTTCTTCGTGGATTTTCCGTGTTCATCCGGAGGCGGCACCTCCCATCTCGCCGCCGTGGCCCCCGGCGGGCGCAACACCCCACCCACCGCGGAGCGCTCCCGGCTATGCTCGGCAACTTGCCTTGCCGCTTTTGCGCGTTCGCGTGTCCCCATTGCCACCAGTGCAATAGTTCGCCGACCGGAATCTTGGGAAACGGCTGGCAACGCCGTCCCATTTTATGCCAAAGTTGCCTGTCGGGAACCGACATGAGCCTTCGTGCGCTCTTTGGTCGTGGTCCTCGGCACCCGGTTGCCAGCGTCCACCAGTAAGGGAGTGTTCATTCGCGATTGGAGCGCCTGCGTGAGCTATCCCAGCAAGCGGCCGTTGGATCCGGAAACCATCATCGCCCGGCTGAACGGCGGCAGGTCGGACGCAAAATTTCATAAGGATCAGGTCGTCTATGTCCAAGGTGATCCCGCGGATTGCGTCTTCTACCTCCGCTCCGGCCGGGTGAAGATCACGGTGGTATCCGAAGGCGGCAAGGAGGCCGTGGTCGCCATACTGGCGCCCGGCAGCTTCTGCGGCGAGGAATGCCTGTCCGGGCACGCGCTGCGCCTGAGCACGCTCAAGACCTTGAGCGAAACGGTGCTCGTGCGGATGGCGAAGGCAAGCACGGTGAGCGCGCTGCACGATGACAGGCAGTTCGCCGAGCTGTTCATCACCTACCTCATGGAGCGCAACATCCGGGTGCAGGAGGACCTGGTCGATCAATTGCTCAACTCGACCGAGAAGCGCCTGGCGCGGCTGCTCCTGATTTTGGCGAACTACGGCAAGGAGGAGCGGCCGGACCCGATCGTGCCCAAGATCAATCAGGAAACGCTGGCCGAGATGATCGGCACCACCCGCACCCACGTCAATTTCTTCATGAACAAATTTCGGCAGCTCGGCCTCATCGAGTATAACGGCGACATCAAAGTTCACCGATCGTTGCTGAATATGCTGCTGCACGAGAAGCCCGAAATCGCGCCGCGAGATTGATCCGGAAGCCTAAATTACCGCGTCGCGCTCGCCGAGGAAGGTTGCTTCGATCGCCCGCAGGCGAGCCACGCCATCAATCTCTGCGACATGGACGCGAAATACGCCGATGTGGTGAAGACCGCCGAAGCACTGGCGTTTCTCGAGGGCCTGCCGGTCGGCATGTCCGACCTGCCGAAGGGCGCCCCGGATCAGCCGCGTCACTCGTCCCGGGTCCTCGCCGGGACAAATATCGCCGGCAGCCGAATTGGCATTCCGGCCCGGAGCCGCTATCCAGTCCGCCCGATGCTCATTCGCTTGCAGGATCGTTGCCATGAACGACACGCCTCCGGACCGCCTCTCGAACGACCCCGCCAGCCCCTACTACAATGCCCAACTGCTCGAGCGCGGCATCGGCATCCGCTTCAAGGGCGTCGAGAAGACCAACGTGCAGGAATACTGCGTCAGCGAAGGCTGGGTCCGCCTGACCGTCGGCAACACCGTCGACCGTAAGGGCAAGCCGATGACCGTCAAGCTGCAGGGGCCGGTCGAGCCCTACTTCAGGACCTGACCCGGCGGTCAGGGGAGGGGCTTGACGCCGTCCTTCTCCGCCTGGATCGAGACCGCCGTCACCGCCTCGCCGGGCCCGGTCGTGCCGCGGACCGAGACCGCGGCGCCGGGCACCAGCAGCGACCGGTCGCCGGGCACGAGCTCGACCACCCGCACATCCGGTCCGACATCGATGGTCTGCTCGCCCCCATCGTAGCGCAAATGCAGCTCGCGGTCGTTTGACACGGTTGCGACGCCGTCGACGGTGGCATTGGTCATGCTCTGCTCGGGCTCGGCCATCGGCCGATGGCCCTCGCCGGTGCCGCGCATCGACTCCGGGAAGATATGGACCTCCTGCGCTTGCAGGTGC
>DASZKX010000036.1:0-2317 GCA_035552735.1 Xanthobacteraceae bacterium | reverse complement strand
GCGGCCCGTGATGGCGGCGACCTCGTCGCCGTCGCGCTCCTCGATGGGAATTTCCGCGATCCCGTCCTTGATCGAGAAGTCGATGGTGGGGGACGGCAGCGCCACATAGAACGGCACGTCATTGTCCTTGGCGGCGAGCGCCTTGAGATAGGTGCCGATCTTGTTGCAGACGTCGCCATTGGCGGCCACCCGGTCGGTGCCCACGATCGCCATGTCGACCATGGCGTGCTGCATCAGATGGCCGCCGGTGTTGTCCGGGATCACCGTGTGGGGCACGCCGTGATGGCCGAGCTCCCAGGCGGTGAGCGAAGCGCCCTGATTGCGCGGTCGGGTCTCGTCGACCCAGACATGGACCGGCAGCCCGCGATCATGCGCCAGGTAAATGGCGGCCGTCGCGGTGCCGACGTCGACGGTGGCGAGCCACCCGGCATTGCAATGGGTGAGCAGGTTGACCCGCTTGCCGGGCTTCTTGGCCGCGATCGCCTCGATCAGCGCCAGGCCGTGGCGGCCGATCGCCTGGTTGATGGCCACATCCTCCTCGCAGATCTCCGCCGCCCGGCGATAGGCGGCCTCGACGCGCGCAGCCCGCGGCTGATTGCGCACCGCCGCCGTCATCTCGTCGAGCGCCCACTTGAGGTTGATGGCGGTCGGGCGCGTGCGCATGAGGGTCGCAGACGCGCGCTCGAGCCCCTCGTCGGAGGCGTCCGCCCGCAGCGCCAGGCAAATCCCATAGGCGGCCGCGGCTCCGATCAGCGGCGCACCGCGCACCTGCATGGCACGGATCGCGTGGGCGGCATCCTCGAGCGAGGTGAGGCGCGCGGTCGCGAAACGGTGGGGCAGCAGCGTCTGATCGACGATGCCGACCGACCAACCGTCGGGTTCGAGCCAGATGCTGCGGGTGGGCTTGCCGTCGACTTTCATGGCCGGCAGTCATAACGCCGTTCGGCGCGGCCGCAAAGTCGGGCCCCACGACGCCGGAACGCGCACTCAGCAGAACGCCTGGATGCCTGTGATGGCGCGGCCCAGGATCAGGGCGTGGATGTCGCTGGTGCCTTCATAGGTGTTCACGGTTTCGAGATTTGCGAGCACCCGCATGACATGGAACTCGTCGGAGATGCCGTTGCCGCCGTGCATGTCGCGGGCCAGGCGGGCGATCTCGAGCGCCTTGCCGCAATTGTTGCGCTTCATGAGCGAGATCGCGGGCGGGGCCGCATTGCCGGCTTCCATCAGCCGGCCGAGCCGCAGCGCGCCGGCGAGGCCCAGCGCGATCTCGGTCTGCATGTCGGCGAGCTTTTTCTGGATCAGCTGGTTGGCGGCGAGCGGGCGGCCGAACTGCTTGCGGTCGAGCACGTATTGGCGGGCGCGGTGCCAGCAGAACTCGGCCGCCCCCATGGCGCCCCAGACGATGCCGTAGCGCGCATTGTTGAGGCAGCCGAACGGACCCGCCAGTCCCTCGGCGTCCGGCAGCAGATTCTCCTCCGGCACCACAACCCCCGCCAGCACCACCTCGCCGGTGAGCGAGGTGCGCAGGCTGAGCTTGCCGGCGATCGGGCTGGTGGAGAACCCGTGCGCACCGCGCTCGACGATGAAGCCGCGGATGACGCCGTCGAGCTTGGCCCAGATCACGGCGATATCGGCGATCGGCGCATTGGAGATCCAAGTCTTGGTGCCGGTGAGCCGATAGCCGCCATCGACCCGCTCGGCCCGCGTCGTCATGGCGCCCGGATCGGAACCATGGTCGGGCTCGGTCAGGCCGAAGCAGCCGACCAGCTCGCCGGTCGCCAGGCCGGGCAGGTATTTGCGGCGCTGCGCTTCGCTCCCGTAAGCGTAGATCGGCTGCATCACCAGCGAGGACTGCACCGAGAGCACCGAGCGGTAGCCGGAATCGACCCGCTCGATCTCCCGGGCGATCAGCCCATAGGCGACATTTCCGAGGCCGGCGCCGCCATATTCCTCCGGCAGTGTGGGCCCCAAGAGCCCGAGCGCCCCCATCTCGGTCATGATCTCGCGGTCGAAGCGCTCCTCCCGATAGGCGGTGAGCACGCGCGGAAACAGCCGGTCCTGCGCGTAGCTGCGCGCGGTCGACTGCACCATGCGTTCGTCTTCGGTCAGCTCGCGCTCGAGGCCGAGCGGATCCTGCCAGTCGAATCCGGCCGCCTCCGGCGCCGGCCGCGGCTCGGCCCCTTTTTCTGCAGATCGCGGCGTGGCTGTTTTCTGGGTCATCGGACGCTCTTTATAGGATGCCAGCTGGATACGACACCAGCGGGCGGAGCGATAGCGGCCGCGGCCCGGGGCTCCCCCTCCCCGGGCTTCGCGG
>DASZKX010000035.1:0-1877 GCA_035552735.1 Xanthobacteraceae bacterium | reverse complement strand
GAAGCTCGGATGGGTACCGAACGGGTCCGGCACTTGCGTGAGCGGCTTGCCCAGATGTTCCGCCACCAGCGCCTTGTTGGGGATGTTGTCGGGCACCTTGCGCAGCCCGTCGAGGTCGTCCGAGAAGGCGATGAGCCGGGTCTTGATCTTGTCGTCGGTGAGCACCCGGAACGCATGGCGCACCATGGTGGTGCGCGCGACCTCCCCAAAGGTGCCGATGTGCGGCAGGCCGGAAGGCCCATAGCCGGTCTCGAAGATGACAGCGTCCTTGGCGGCGATCTTGTCGGCGTTCTTGAGGCTGCGCTGCAGCCGCGCGACGATGCGCCTCGCCTCCTCGAACGGCCAGGCGTTCGAGCGCTCGGCGAGCTCGCGCAGATCGGCGGGCGGGGTTTCGGTCATCGTCATGGACGCTCCTGGAGGCCGGACAATAAGACATTTTCGGCAAAAAGCCTGCCCCGCACTCGCTTCCGTTGCCGCCTGGTTAAGGCGCGACGGGCCAGCGGAAACAAGGGGGCCTCAAAACGGGCTGACCGGGAAGTAGCGCAGCCAGAGGTCGGTGAATTTGCCCTGCTCCCACACCCGGAACAGCGCCCAATTCAGCGCGAGGCGGATGGTGTCGTTGCCCTTCTTGACCGCGATGCCGACGCCTTCGCCGAAGTAGCGGCTGTCCATATAGGGGCCGCCCCGGAAGACGCAGCAATTGGCCGAGTCGGTGCCGTTGAGCCAGAACGCCAGCGACACGGCGTCGCCGAACAGAAGATCGACGTCGCCTTGGCGCAGCGCCAGCCGCGCCACCTCGGCGGTCGGATAGGGCCGCACCTCGGCTTCGGTGAACAGCGCCTTGAGGTAGGCCTCGTGCGCGGTCCCGGCCACCACCGCCACCTTCTTGCCCTCGAGCTTCTCGGGCAGCGGATTGTCGAGCGGGGAATCGCGGCGCCCCACGAAGCGGCCGGGCGTGCGATAATAGGGATCGGTGAAATCGACCTTGGCGCGCATCTCGGGCGTGACCGCGATCGAGGCGATGACGCCGTCGCCGCGGTTCTCGTTGAGGGCGGCCAACAGGGTCTCGAACCGGCGCATCTGGATGGTGCAGGCGAGCTTGAGCTCCTCGCACAGCATGCGGGCGAGATCGACGTTGAAGCCCTGCGGATTGCCGTCGGGCCCGGCAAAATTGAACGGCGGATAGTCGATCTCGGTCAGAAAGCGGATCACCACGACCCGGTTGAGATCGGGCCGCTCCGGCCGCCGCCGCGGATCCCAGAAGCCCGGAACCTGCACGGGCGGCTCGGCCCCGACCGCCTGGGCGAAGGCGGCCCCGGCCCCCAGGGGCGCATGCCGGACGAGGAACGCCAGCGGGACCAGCGCCAGCAGGAGACAGGCCAGCCAGATGGCGCGCGCCGAATCCGGCGGCGAGCGGCGCTTGATGGGACGTGAGGGCATCATCTCTCGGTGCATCGGGAAGGTTGGCTCATGCGATCCGCTTATAGATGAGTCGTGGCGACGGTTGCGGGACGGCTGCAGTGGCGTTCGCCCCGCACCGGCATGACGGCCGGCACGGCATGCAACCTGGCCCCAAACTTGGTCCACAACATGTTCGGCAACATCTTCGGCCACTTGGCCCCCGCCTGGAGTGTCGGCACCGTGATCATCTTGATCAACGAAAGGCCATGCGTCCCTGACGGGGCTTCGCGCGACAGGACATCAAATCAACGTCGTCACGCCTCAGATCTCAGAATATGCTCCACGCTGTCGATGAGCGCGGTCAGGCTTCCGGTGTCCAATTCTTCGCGGGCGATGATGTCGATGGTGACGGGGGCCAGCGCCGGGAGGATGCCGGGGCGCTCGATCACCAGGCCGTCGGGGACCAACGGGCGCGG
>DASZKX010000034.1:0-26279 GCA_035552735.1 Xanthobacteraceae bacterium | reverse complement strand
CCGGGATGAAGGCGCGGTTCGCCGATATCGGCGGTGAGGTGCTGACCGGCTCGCCCGCCGATTTCGGCAAGCTCATCGCCACGGAGACCGAGAAGTGGGGCAAGGTGGTCCGCGCGGCCGATATCAAGCCGGAGTAAGGTCCGGCGTTTCGCCATCGATATTCCGCAGCGTCCGCTCCGCAGTCGCCCGCAGAGCCTCATGGAGATCCGCGGCGATTCCGGTCGCCTTCATCGAGGGCTCCGCGGAAGCCGTCCCGCTCGACGACCAGAGCATCGACAGCGTCGTCACCACCTGGACCCTGTGCACCATTCCGGGCGCGCCTGATGCGCTCGGCGAGATGCGCCGCGTGCTGCGGCCGGGCGGGCAGATCCTGTTCGTCGAGCACGGGCTCGCCCCCGATGCGAGCGCGCGCCGATGGCAAGACCGCCTGACGCCGCCGTGGAAGTTCATCACCGGCGGCTGTCATTTGAACCGCCCCATTCGGACGCTGATCGAAAGCGCGGGATTCCGCTGCGATCGCATCGAGACCGGCTATATGCCAGGTCCCAAGCCGATGGCCTACCTATACGAGGGCCGCGCCGGGCTGCGTTGATTCCGCCGCGGCGCCGGCAACGGGCGATTCGAATCGGAGCGGCCGCTTGCTGGCCCAGGGGCGCGGCTCTAAAATGGCCTCGCCGTGAGAAAACGTTGTGAAATAGGGCGTTGGATAAGATACCCGACACTCATGATGAAACTTGGTGTCATGATGAGAACTGGGTTCATGAAGAGAACTGGGTTCATGAAGAAACGGTCTGGCGCGGTTTCGATCGCTGCTCGCTTCGCCTTCGGGGTCGGTCTGTCGGCGCTGGCGTCGGCCTCCCAGCATTCCTCGGCCCAGGCTCAATCCGCCGATCTCGTGCTGTGCGATCGGCTCGCCGCCGACCCGGCTGATCCGGACAAGCCGGCGGACGTCAAGGGCGCGCGCGATATCGCCCCGTCCGATATCGTGACCGCGATCAAATTCTGCAAAGTCGCGTCGGCGGCATCGCGCCGCGCGCTTTATCAGCTCGGCCGCGCTTATGCGGCCAATCAACAAATGCCGGAGGCCGTCGGCGCCTACCGCAAGGCGGTCGACAAGGGGAGCACGACCGCCATGGTCGAGCTCGGCGTGCTGCTCGCCACCGGGGCGGGCGTGCCCAAGGACGAAGCCCAGGCGCGCCGGTTGTTCGAGCGCGCCGCCGAGGCCGGCAACCCGCGCGGTGCCGTCAATCTCGCGGCCCTCCCCGACAGCAGCGGCGCGGCGTCGGATCCGGCCAAGACCCGTGCCGTGCTTTCGAAAGCCGCGGAGGCCAATTCGGTGGAGGCGCAGTATCAGCTCGGAATGATGATCGCGGAGGGCGTCGGCGGGCCGAAGGACGATGTGGCGGCGCGCGCGCTGTTCGAGAAGGCGGCCGCGCAAGGCCATCCCGGGGCGTTGGAGCGGATGGGCGCATTTGCGCAAAGCGGACGCGGCGGACCGCAGGATGCGAGCGCAGCCAAGGCGTATTACGAGCAAGCCGCAGCGCTTGGCAATGAAGATGCCAAGGCGGCGCTCAAGCGTGGGACATGCTCCTATGTGATCAAGGACAAGCGCGGAAATTTCGTGGCCGACCTTTGCTTCTAGCCGGGACGCAAACCCGCCTCGACGGCTGAGGGCCGAAAAACTATACAGAAACTTGACCTCGGCTCCGGCGGCGGAACGCCGGTGTAATCATGAAAGCGCGCCGATGAACCAGCACACACCGGTCTTGATCGTCGGCGCGGGACCGGTGGGCCTGGCGCTTGCGGGTGATCTCGGCTGGCGCGGCGTGCCGTGCACGGTGATCGAGCAGACCGACGGTCGCATCGAGCAGCCCAAGATGGATCTAGTGGGCGTGCGCACCATGGAGTTCTGCCGCCGCTGGGGCATCGTGGATTGGGTGCGGGACGCGCCCTATCCGGGTGACTATCCGCAGGATTGCGTGTTCCTCACCGGGCTCAACGGGTTCGAGCTCGGCCGCGAGCGGTTTCCGGGCCGCGCCTTCGAGTCCTGCCCGCCGCAAAGCCCGCAGAAGCGGGAGCGCGTTCCCCAGGACATGTTCGATCCGATCCTCAAGCGCTTCGCATTGAGCTTCGATCGCGTCACCTTGCAATACCAGACCGCGCTGGTCTCGTTCCGGGAAGGGCCCGATGGCGTCCAAGCCACCTTGCGCGACTCCCGCACGGGCGCGACCCGCACGCTGAGGGCGGATTATCTGGTCGGCGCCGACGGCGGCGCCAGCACGGTGCGTGAAGGTGCCGGCATCGGCATGAGCGGAAATCCGGCGCTCACCTATACGACCAACGTGCTGTTCCGTTGCGCCGACTTTCCGGCGTTGCATCGCATGGGCAGGGCCTACCGCTTCATGTTCATCGGGCCCGAGGGCACCTGGCTCACGATCGTAGCCGTCAATGGCGGCGATCGCTTCCGCATGTCGATCGTTGGCACGCCCGACAAGGTCAATCACAGCGAGGCCGACATCCGCGCGGCGCTGCGCCGTGCCATGGGCAAGGATTTCGATTATGAGATTCTCTCGGTCATGCGCTGGGTGCGCCGGGAACTGGTGGCCGACCGATACGGGGCCGGCCGGGTGTTCATCGCCGGTGATTCCGCGCATCTGATGTCGCCGACCGGTGCGCTCGGCATGAACACCGGCATCCAGGATGCGGTCGATCTCAGCTGGAAGCTTGACGCGGTCCTGCGCGGCTGGGGCGGGGCGGAGCTTTTGCGCAGCTATGAGACCGAGCGCCGGCCGGTGGCGCTGCGCAACGTCGCGGCCTCGACCGAGAATCTCGGGCGCATGCTGTCGACCCGCGATCGCAAGCCGCCCCCGCAGGTGTTCACAGACGGGCCGGAGGCGGACGCCGTCCGCGCCGAATATGGGGCCTGGTTCACCGAGACCATGCGGCACGAATGGTTCATGAACGGCTTCCATCTCGGCTACCGCTACGACGACTCGCCGATTGTCTGGCCGGACGGCACGCCCGCGCCGCCGCTCGAGGGGCGCACCTATACGCAGACCGCGCGGCCAGGGGCACGCGCCCCCCATGTGACCTCGCCGGACGGGCGATCGACCCTCGATTTATTCGGGCGCGGCTTCACGCTGCTGCGGATCGGGCCCGACGTCCCGAGCGGAGAGGGCCTGATGCAGGCCGCCGCCGCTGCCGGCGTCCCGGTCCGGGCCGTCGTGCTCGACCGCCCAGAGGCCAGGGCCGCCTATCAGCGGGGGCTGGTCCTGGTGCGGCCCGATGGCCATGTGGCCTGGAGGGACGACGCGGAGCCGCGGCAGCCGGGCGGCGTCATCGACGCGGTGCGGGGGGCCGGATCGATCGGCCGCTCCGGCCGCTCGCATCTTGAGGCGGCCTCGTGAAGCGAGCTAGAAGGACCTGACCGCGACCCCGTGCGGATGGCGGGGGCGAGAGCTGAGCGGGGGCCTGGGAGAACCACGTCATGAAGCACGAAACGCATGCTCCCTATTATTCCGAGCTCGGCCGGTTGCGTTTTTCGCCCGGCTGGGCGCGGCCCGAGCCGTCCATGTGGCCGGTCCCGAGACCGAAGTTCAAGCCGGCGGTCTGGCGGTTTGCGGCCGCCAGGGCGGCGCTCGACCAGGCGGGCGAATTCGTGCCGGTCGAGCAGGCGGAACGGCGCAACCTGATCATGGTCAATCCGATCGAGGGAAACCTCTACGCCACCACCCGCAACCTGGTGGCCGCTTATCAGTGCGTGAAGGGGGGCGAGACGGCGCGCACCCACCGCCATACGCCGGCGGCGTTGCGGCTGGTGCTGGAGGCGAAGCCCGGCACCTTCACGGTGGTGAACGGCGCGCGGGTCGACATGATGCCGGGCGACGTGGTGCTCACCCCCTCGTGGAGCTGGCATGGCCACGTCAACGAAACCAATCAGACGAGCTTTTGGATCGACTTCCTCGATATCCCGTTCGTGCAGCTCTCCGAGGCGATGTTCTTCGAGCAATATCCGGCCGGCGGTCTCGAGCCGATCAAGGCGAGCGGCGCGACGCCGTTTCGCATCTCCTGCGCGCAGGCACTGGGACGCGGCAGCGACGCCAAGCTGGTCGAGATCGCCAAGGGCGTGATGCCGACCATCGCGCTGCATCTCATGCGGCAGCCCGCCGGGTCCCAGGTGGATGTCGCCAAGACCACGACCAACAATATCTATGCGGTGATCAGCGGCGAGGCCCGTTTCGCCGCCGAGGGCGGGCTCATCGAAACGCTCGGGCCGGGGGATGTAATCGCGGTCCCGTGCTGGCATGAGCACGCGGTGGATGCGCCGCGGGACACGACCCTGCTGCGCGTGTCGGACGAGCCGCTTCTGGCCAAGCTCGGCCTGGCGAAGACCGCGACGCATTGATCGGGCGCATTTTCTGTCGCCAACTTGGCCAGCACGCAAGCCTGGTCCCGCCTCTCATCGGCGCCGCTACCTCATCGAGATCACCGGGACAAGCCCGGCGACAAGTCAAGAATTCCAGTCGACAATCCAAGTCCATGTCGGCGCAGGGGAGGGACCATGACGGATCAGCTGCGAGAGACACTCACCAATGCGGGCCGGGTGCTGGTCAGCGAGGACCAGGGCGACTACGTGGCGGGCCACATCACGGTGCGGCTGCCGGCCGACAGCGAGCACTTCCTGATGAAGCCGGCCGGCATCGGGCTCGACGAGATGTCGCCACAGAACATCATCACGGTCGATCTCGAAGGCCGCAAGGTCGGTGGCACCATGCCGCGTCACAACGAAGTCTACATTCATTCCGAGGTGCTGCGCGCGCGCCCGGACATCAATTCGGTGATCCACACCCACGCCACACATGCGGTCGCCTTCTCGTCGCTGGGGCGTCCGCTGCTGCCGGTGGGCAACGACGGCTCGGTGTTCGGCACGGGCGGCGTGCCGATTTTTTCCGAGACCACCGATCTCATCATCAGCCAGGAGCGCGGCCGGGCGGTAGCGCACTGCCTCGGCGGGCGTCCGGCCTTGATCCTGCGCAACCACGGCATCGTGACGGCGGGCCATTGCATCGAGGAGGCGGTCTGGCTCGCCTTGAAGCTGGAGCGGGCCTGCCGGGTGCAGCTCCTGGCCGAGGCCGCCGGCGGACCGAAGCTGCTGGCCGAGGGCGCGGATCTCGAGAAGAAGAGCGGGCGCGCCAATCGCGGCGACCTGCACACCAACGTATTCAACTATCTGGTGCGGCGCTGGGCTTGCGCCCATTGCGGCGGCGAGGTCAAATCGCCCACCCAGGTGACGACCTACGAAATGCCGCCGGAATAATCATCGATTTCATCACCAAATACGCAAGGAGAGCCATCGGTGCGTTACATCGACGCCTACAATCATTTTTTTCCGAAGCGATATTACGATGCCCTGCTGGAGACGCCGGCCGGCACCAAGGATCTGGGCAAGCGCGTGCGCGGCATTCCGGCGCTGTCCAATCTCGACGAACGGCGCCGCGTGGTCGAGCTGTTCGACGATTATTCCCAGGTCCTCTCGCTCGGATTGCCGCCGGTGGAGCGGCTGTGGGGTCCCGACAGGGCGCCCGAGATGGCCCGCATCGGCAATGACGGCCTCGCCGAGATCGTGGCCCGGCATGGCGACCGGTTCGTGGGCTATTCCGCCCTGCTGCCGATGAACGTGCCCGAGGCGGCCGTCAAGGAGGCCGAGCGGGCGCTGCATAACGGCGCCAACGCCATCCAGCTCGCCACCAACGTCAACGGCACCGCGCTCGACGAGCCGCAATTCTTGCCCGTCTTCGAGGTCATCGCCAAGTCCGGCAAGCCGATCCTGCTGCATCCCTCGCGCACCCGCGACATGCCGGATTATCCCACCGAAAAGCATTCCAAATACGAGATCTGCAGCGTGCTGGGCTGGCCCTACGAGACCGGGGTGACGCTCGCGCGCCTGGTCTTCTCCGGGATCATGGACCGGTATCCGGACCTCAAGGTGATCGCCCACCATCTGGGCGGCGTTATTCCGTATCTCGAGGGACGGGTGGCCCACAGCTTCGATCAGCTGGGCTCGCGCACCTCGGACGAGGACTATGGATCGCTCTTGAAGAGATTGAAGAAGCGTCCCTACGATTATTTCAAGGACTTCTACGGCGACACCGCGGTCGAGGGGGCGCGTGCCGCCACCGTCTGCGGTCTCGACTTCTTCGGCGCCGAGCATGTGCTGTTTGCCTCCGACTGCCCGTTCGACAAGGAGAAAGGCCCGGGCTACATCCGCTCGACCATCGCGGTCATCGAGTCGCTCGGCCTGCCGGCAGCGGATGCGGAGCGCATCTGCCATGCCAATGCGGAGCGGATGCTCGGGCTCGCCCCCGCGAAGGCGTCGACGATTCCGTGAACCCGTGAGAGCTGCATGACGTCGGCGCGCCGGATCGATTTTCATTTTCACCTGATCCCGAAGTTCTACCAGGACGCCGCCTATGAATCCGGCACCGGGCCGCTGATCGGGCGCTATCCGGACTGGTCGCCCGAGCGGGCGCTCGAATTGATGGATGTCCATTCGATCGAGGTCGCCCTCACCTCGCTGGCGCAGCCCGGCGTGCAATTCGGCGATCCGGCCCGGGCGCGCGCGCTGGCGCGCCGCTGCAACGAGTATGCGGCCGAGCTGAATGCGCGCTGGCCCAAGCGGTTCGGCGCCTTCGCGGTCGTTCCGATGTGGGATATCGGCGACGCCCTCGCGGAGATCGGCTACGCGCTCGATGTGCTCAAGCAGCAGGGCGTCTGCCTGTTCGCGAGCTACGGCGAGCGATTTCTCGGCGATCCGTATTTCGATCCGCTCTTGGAGGAGCTCGACCGGCGCCAAGCCGTGGTCTTCGTCCATCCGGCCCTTCATCCCTCCAGCCGGAAGCTCGCGCTGCCGTGGCCGGGCTTCATGATGGAGTATCTGTTCGACACCACGCGGGCCGCGGTCAATCTGGTGTTCAGCGGGGCGACCGAGAGATTTCGGCGAATTCGCTTCGTGCTTGCCCACGCGGGTGGCCTGGTGCCCTATTTCGCCTGGCGGCTGTCGGTGTCGCCGATGATCGATCCCAGGCTGCCGCAAATTCCGCCCGAGCAGATTTTCGCCCGCCTGCGGCACTTCTGGTACGACACGGCCTTGTGCCCGACGCCCGAAACTCTGGCGTGCCTGGCCGGCGTCGCACGGCCCGAGCAGGTCGTTTTCGGCACCGACTGGCCGTTCGCCAACCCCAAGGTGGTGGCCGCGGCGCTCGAGACCAGCGCGACCGCGGCGCTGCCCGCGGGCCTGCGGCGCGGCGCCATCGACCGTGCCAATGCGCTGTCGCTCTTTCCGCAATTCGCCTGACCTCGTATATGATGCGGCTACGATGCGGCTACGATGCGGCTACGATGCGGCGCGCCGTCGCCGTAACCAAAATCTCCGGCGCGGCCCATTGATCCGCCCCGCCGCGCCCTATGAGGCCCGTCATGACGCAGATTCGTCCGCTCGCGCAACCGGTGCGCCGCCGTCCCGGAGAGCTCGGCGTGCACTCGCTCGACCGGTTCAATTTCGCGGTGCCCGACCTCGCGGCGGGAAGAGAATTCTATGCCACCTTCGGCCTCGACGTGCGGGAAGCCGGCAACGCTCTCGACATCCACACGCACGGCCATCCGCACCGCTGGGGTTCGGTGGTGGAAGGCCCGCGCAAGAAGCTGCAATTCATCTCCTTCGGCGCGTTCGAGGAGGATCTGCCGCGCTTTCGCGAACGGCTCGAGCGGTTGCGGATTGATCGCCTCGATCCGCCGGCCGGGCTCGAATCGAACGGCATCTGGGTCCGCGATCCCGATGGAACCGCCATCGAGATCAGGGTGGCGGAGAAGACCTCGCCGAACGTCAAATCGTCCTTCGACAATCCGTCGGCTGGCCCGGGCGTGCAAAGCGCCCCCAGCCGCAGCCAGGTTCACATGGTGCGGCCGCGCCGGCTCGCCCACATG
Organism: Xanthobacteraceae bacterium; assembly: GCA_035552735.1. Lineage (GTDB taxonomy): Bacteria > Pseudomonadota > Alphaproteobacteria > Rhizobiales > Xanthobacteraceae > VAZQ01. The sequence goes on along the minus strand of DASZKX010000034.1, from coordinate 18,296 downwards.
CTGGTCTTCACCCGCGACATTCCGCAAGCCATCCGGTTCTACAGCGAGGTGCTGGGGCTGCGGCTCTCCGACCGCTCGGGCGACATGATCGCGTTCATGCACGGCATCCACGGCAGCGATCATCACATGATCGCGTTCGTGAAGTCGGACGGACCGGGGCTCCATCACCTCAGCTGGGACGTGCCCTCAATCAACGACATCGGCATCGGGGCCATGCAGATGGCGGACAAGGGTTTTGTCGCCGGCTGGGGCCTGGGCCGCCACGTGCTGGGATCAAACTACTTTCACTATGTGCGCGATCCATGGGGAAGCTATGCGGAGTACTCATCCGATATCGACTACATCCCGGTCGATCACGACTGGAGATCCGCAGACCATCCGCCCGAGGATTCCTTCTATGTCTGGGGGCCGACCCCGCCGCCGGATTTCGCGTTCAACTACGAAGTGGCGTCGTAGGACTTCGGCGCGGGCCGCGCCCGCCTACACGGCTAAACCAACGCCTGCGGTTCGTCGGCCGGCGAATTGACGGCGCCGCCCGGCCATCGCTCTTGGGTCAGCGGAATCGTGAGCTTGGCCTCCATTCCCTTCGGTCCGAAGGACTGCAGCACCTTGCCGTTGAGCTGGCGCTCGATCACCGTATGGATGAGCTTGGAACCGAAGCCAGGGCGTCGATTGCGCCTTTGGGGCGGGCCGTTTCGCTCCTTCCAATCGAACAGCAAGGTCAATCCCTGCTCGGTTCGCTGCACCGACCAGCTGACCTCGACCCGGCCAAGCCGCGCCGAGAGGCTGCCGTATTTGCTGGCATTGGTGGCGAGCTCGTGCACCGCCGCGCTCAGCCCGAAGGTGGGATCGGGCTCGAGGAAGACGTCGGGGCCGGCCAGCGTTATGCGATCGAGATAGGGCGCCAGCAGCGGATTGAGTATCTCCATCAACGAAGCCGATCGCCAGCCGCTCTCGGTGATGAGCCGGTGCGCATTCGCCAGGGCCAAGACCCTGGCCTCGAATTTCGGCACCAGCTCGGCGAGGTTCTTCGAGGTCTTGGCGGTTTGCGAGAACAGCGCCAACAGCTGCGCGAACAAATTGCCGGAGCGGTGACGCAATTCGCGGATCATCAGCTCATGACGTTGATCCAGCTGGCGGCGCTGGATCGCTCCCGCGATCATGTTGGCGACCGCGGCGAGAAACGAGACGTCGTTTTCGCTGAAGGTCCGCCGTCTGGTGGTGTGCGCGCCGAGCACCCCATAGGTGCGCCCATCCCGTCCGGCGATCGGGATCGTCAGGCCGCTGACGGCGCCGTGGTCGTGCAGCAGCTGATGTCCGGCAAATCTCGCTTCCGCCGCAATATTCTCGACGATCACCGGGCCCCCCGAGGCGAGGGTGAAACCGGCCTGCGAATGGCGGTCGGTCGTCACCAGCGCGGTCCCGACCAGCCCCGCCGTCCACCCGGTCCCCGCCCGCAGCAGAAGCTCGGCGTCTCCAGGCACCAGCTCTAGGATCTTGACCAACTCGACATCGAGCGTCTCGGCGATGATCTTGACCGAATCGTCGAAAAAACGCTGCAGGCCGAGCTCAGTGAGCGCCTGGGCGCCAAGCCGGGCCACCGCTTCCTGCTGGTGGGCACGAACACGCAACTCGTGATGCACGCGGGCGCGGTCGGTCACATCGCGGCAGATACCGAGCAGCTTGACCGGCACGCCGTCGTTGTCGACCACGACAGTGGCGAGAGTTTCGATCCAGCGTTCGCCCGCATCCGGCTTGGGCAGAAGCCGATATTGCACGCGGCGCGGGGTCCGCGTCCGCAGGGCGTCCTGCATGACCGCGATCACGGCGGTCTTGTCCTCGGGATGGACCGCATCCTCGAAGATCGTCTTGCTGCCCTCCAAGCCGCCCTTGGCGAGGCCGCAAATGTCCTCGACGTTGCTCGACCAGGTGGTCCGGTTGGACGCAATGTCCCACGCCCAAATTCCGATATGACCAGCTTCGAGAGCGATGGAGATCAGCTCGGGGTCAGGAAAAAAAGGCAGCCGCAGCTTTTCCGGCGACGAGCCGCCGGCGGTGTCCGCGCCGCTTTTGCACTCCCGAGGTTCAACCGAGGCCATGTAACGTTCAACCGAGGCCATGTAACAGTGTCCGTTCGTCTCCCTCAATATAAGCCAAAGGCGGTGGCGACGGGACCGGTTTCGGCGGACGCGCGCCGGCTCGACCAGGCCGATGGCTGGGCTTGCGGCGAGGCGGTCTGGGACAAAGCGCCCTGGTGATCCGGGGTCCGGGCCGCGACCTCGTTCCGCAGGCGCGGCGCCGTGTCCGCAAGCAAGACCACCTTGGCGCCGAGGCCGGCCCGGCCGTAAAGATCGGTGACGTCTTCATTCGTCAGCTGCACCCACCCGCTCGAGACCTTCCAGCCTCTTGTCCCGCTAAACCATGCCCGCAATGACAAGCGTCCGGGCATTCAAAAGTTCCACGCTGGCCTTTGATTGCTCGCAGGGCTTTGATTGCTTGCAGGGCGGTGGTGGGGCGGTGGTCGGCGGCAACCAAGCCTGCACTGTGCATCGCGGAACGTCCGCGCGTTCTGCGTCAGGTCACGCAACTCCGCGCGAGCCGGGCCGCCGATGACCGATCTATCGGCCCGAAGGCGGATTCGCAGCCGTCTACGGATTTCGGGCTGGAACCGGGCGGGGCCTGCACTTCGAACGGCACTTCCTCGGGAGGCCGGACAATAACCCGCAGGCGATCACCCTTGGAATCGCGATTGACCGTGTTTGAAATGCCGGGGTCTGAAAGGCTGGGCGCGATACCGGAATCCGCTCTCTTCGCCACGATAGCGGACGGCACCGCAAGAGTGATCGCGAAGCACAGCGCCGCCGACGCGGCACCAAGAACGGCAATCGAGTAGGCGGGTTGAAGGCGCATCGATCCCTCCGCGAGCACAGCCCACCTGCTCTCGATCAACGTGCATCCCGCCCCTTCTGTTCCGTGCAAGGACTCCCTGTTCCGCGCCATGACTCGAGCTGGTCCGAGGCAAGCGCACCGAGCTGGCGGGCCGGATACAGCAACGCTACGGCGTCGCCTAGGACCAGGCCGGGCGCCAGATCGGCATGTGGATCAACCAGATTAACTAATGGGAGGCCGGCGCCGCGCTTTGAAGTCCCCCGGCGGCCAGTCGGTCGCCATGAACTCCCAGCTGATCAGGCCGCCGGAACCGGCCGCTCGCGGCGCTTCGCTTTGCGCTCGAAAAACAGGGCCTGGCTGGCGATGGCCGACACCATCGCGGGCTGGAACGGTTTGGCGATCAGGAAGGCGGGTTCCGGTCGCTCGCCGGTGAGAAAGCGCTCCGGGAACGCGGTGATGAAGATCACCGGTACCTCGAACGTGCGCAGCAACTCGTTCACGGCATCAAGGCCCGAGCTGCCGTCGGCGAGCTGGATGTCCGAGAGAATGAGTCCTGGCTTCTTGTCCTTCATCATGGCGACCGCTTCGCCATGGGTGCTGGCCACGCCGATAACCCGGTGACCCAGGCTTTCGATCAATCCCTCGAGCTCCATGGCGATGAAGGGTTCGTCCTCGATGATCAGAACGTCAGTCGCGATCTGGGCGGCCAAATCCCTTCCGGACTCCTCGATCAGCCCACGAAGGGTCAAGACGTCGACGTCGAGAATGCGCGCGGCGTCGGATTCGTCAAATCCTTCCAGGGCGACCAACAAAAAGGCCTGCCGCGGCATCGGCATGAGGTTGCCGAGCTTCTGCTCGCCGGGCCGCAAAGGCTCCTCGGGAAGGGCCGCCGCGTTGATCGAAAGCGAGTTCCAGATCTTGGTAAACAGGCGAAACAGCGCCACGCGCGGGCCGGCGCCCTCGTCAAGAACCGACGGATCAGCAATCACGGCTTCGAGAGTGGTCGTGACGTAGGCATCGCCTGAGGTCTGGCTACCGCTCAGAGCGCGCGCATATCGGCGCAGAAACGGCAAATCTTGGGTGACAATTTGTGATTTCGACACGTCCCCTCCAGGAACTGAACCATCGCAGCTTAGCCAGGAAAACGTCCACCGCGGAAGAAAGTTCCATCTGTTCCGAAAAACACCGCCGCACGGAACGGATCGGTTGCACTGGAGTTATCCCCCGATGAGCCCAGAGTTACTTCGTAATTCTGCCGTTTTTGGACGCCGGGAAACAGAATTTTTTGGACGTCGGGAAACAGAAATGAAAAAGCGCACTGCGCCCGACCGGCTGTCGCCTGACCCCAAGCCGTCGCGCATGGGCGCAACCGAGGAGGATGGCGTCATGCAGTGGGTGGAACGAAAACCGCTCCGGTCCTCGGCGACCGGCCCCCCGGATTCGAGATTCGAGATGAAGATGAAGATGCCGGACACTGCCCGCAAGTCCAAGGCGCACGGACGTCTCAACCGCGCGGTTTTGGCCATGCTCGGCAAGGGGCTCGAGGATTGCTTCGACGAAGTCCGGAAGCAGGAGGTGCCGGAACGTTTCAAGCTGCTTCTGCAGCGATTCTAACCCGCTTTAGGATAGAGGATTCGCGCCGATGACCCTGGCGCCGTCGCTACGTGAGGCGATGCTTGGCGTTGTTCCAAGCTTGCGCGCCTTCGCCATGTCGCTGTGCGGAAATGTCGATCGGGCGGACGATCTGGTGCAAGAGACGTTGCTGCGCGCGATCGCCAATATCAACTCGTTCGAGCCCGGCACCAACATGTCGGCCTGGCTTTTTACGATTCTTCGCAATTTGTTCCGTTCGGAATATCGCAAGCGCCGCCGCGAGGTCGAGGACGGCGACGGCCGCTATGCGGACAGCCTCAAATCCCATCCCGAGCAGCCGGGCCGGGTGGAGTTCGAGGAGCTTCGTGCCGCTCTCGCCACGCTGCCGCCGGATCAGCGCGAGGCCCTCATCCTGGTGGGGGCGTCGGGCTTCTCCTACGAGGAGGCGGCGGCGATCTGCGACTGTGCGATCGGGACCATCAAGAGCCGGGTCAATCGCGCCAGAACCCGCCTCGCCGCGGAGCTCGCAATCGACAGCGCCGACGATTTCGGCCCCGATCGCATGACGCGCGCCATCCTCAGCGCCGGCGGACGCGGCTGAAACCGCGCCGGCCGGGTCACGGGTGCACGTCCTCGGTGAACCAATCGGTCGGCAATTCATGGCCTATGCCGCTCGCCTTGGCCTTGCGGTAGACCACCGCGCCGGCCGCGGCGAATTGGTAGCCGAGCCCGATATTGTTCATGAAGCACGTGACCTCGTCCGCGGACTTGCGGCCTTCGACCTTGCCGGCGATCAGCTCCGGCAGCGTCGGCAGCTTCTCGAAGTCGAGATCCACGGCCATCGACCAGCCCCGCTCTCCGTCGTCCTTTTCCGCAAACGCGAGATTGCTGGCCGTGACATGGATGGGGGTCGAGTCATGGGAATGAAGCACGATCCGGTCGGCGCGCTTGAGCGCCTTCGTCTCGATCTCCGGACGCTTGATGGAGCTCAAGTGAATGCCTGGCCTGACCCAGCGCTCGAAGTAGACGTTGTCGAGCGTATTGGTGGCGCACATGACGATGTCGGCGGCCGCGATGGCATCCTCGGTCTGATCGACCGGAATAACGTCGACACCGAGCACCGCGCTCATCTGCTTGCAGAAGGCCTCCCGGTTGGCCTGGTTCGGGCTGAAGCAGCGGATCGTCTCGATCGGCCGCACGGCGCATGCCGCCATGAGCTGGGTGCCGGCCTGCCAGCCTGAACCCAGGATGCCGACCGTCCTGGCGTCCTCGCGGGCGAGATATTTGACGCCTAGGCCGTTGGCGGCGCCCACCCGCATGCGCTGCATGACGCCGTCGGGCAGGATCGCGAGCGGCTCGCCGTTCTCGGTCGAGAACAGCAGCACCAGCCCGCAATAGCGGGCGTTCGGCGCGGCCGGCACTTTTTCGCGCCGGATGTTGTTGCCCCGCTTCGGAAAGGTGACGATATCGGAATTGATGCGGACCGCGCCGATCCCGAGCTTGGGAATGACCCCGTCCATCGATTTGAGGGCATAGACCGCATCCGGCCGCGAGGTCGGCGTGATGCAATCGGAGCGCGTGCGTGAGACGCCGCGGCCTTCGGCCAATTCCACGTAAGCTTCCTCGAGGACGTCGATGCACTCGGGCATCGTCAGCAGCTTCTCGACATCCTCGTTGGATAAGATCAAAGTCATGTCCGTTGCCGTTTCAAGTTGGAGTATCGCACGAAGGCTTGCATCGCGGATCGATGGTGCTGGCCCAAAAACATAGACCAAGAGTTGCGGGCCGGAGTTTGCAAGCTTTGGCAGACGAGATCGGAGGAAGCAAGCGGCGATGAGCGTACAAGAAATGACCAGGCTGCGCGTCGCGCGCTGGGTGACTATGCGCACACCGTTCCGCTGAAGAGCAAGCAGATCGGGGCCGAGCTGCTCGACGACAAAAGGTTGCAAAGCGTGATTCCGCAGCCCGAAGCGGCGGCCCGGCAATGGCATGCGAAGCACGCGGTGGTGCCGATCAATCACATGGTGGTGGTCACCGAGGACCTGGCCGAGACGCAGCCCGAAACCGTGCGGGAGGTGTATCGGATGCCGCTGGCGAGCAAGCGGGCCGTCGGGATGCCCAAACCGGGCGGCTTCGACATGCAGCCGTTCGGCTTTGAGGCCTGCCGTCCCGCCTTGAAGATGATCATCGACTATTGCGTGCAGCAGCAGCTCATTCCGCGACATTTCGAGGTCGAGGACCTGTTCGATGACACCACCCCGGGGGCTTGGCGTCTGAATCGGCGCCGGGCGCCTGAATCGGCGCCGGGCGCCCGAATGAGGAATTGATCTTTCGGTCGCCGGCCTTGCGGCCGCCATGCTGGCGCCTTTCATCAAGTGTTTTTATTCGCCTGCGAAACTTCGGCCCGCGACGCCGGATTGATGCACCGCAGCGCCTTTCAGGCCGGAGGAGGCTGTCGACTTTACCCTGCTGCAACTCTTATCATGTATTGAAAGACTTGGAATGAGATGGCTGGTCGCGACAGCCTTTGCGGAACCGTTGGGAGAATGCCTTGGCGAAATCCGTTGGATCAAAGTCTGCGACACCGGCCCAGTTCCGATACGCGGTATCGTCCGTGCGCGGGGCGCTGCTGGCGAGCGCCGCCCTCGCCTTGGTGGCGGGGCTGACGAGCCTGCCAGCGGTGGCCGCGATGCCCGGTTTCAGCCCTTATTACTCCAATCCGGACCCCTACTCTGATCCCTACGAAACCCCGAACCCGATCGTGCGGCCCCGTTCCACCGTGCGGCCCAACCCCCAGCCCGACCTCAAGGCCGCTCCCAAGCCCGGCCCGAAGACCACACTCAAGCCCGAGCCTGCGAAAGACCTCGGCGCAGTGCCGAAAGGCCCGCTGCAAATCGTGGTCTCGATCGCCGACCAACACGTCACGCTCTACAGCAACGGGGTTCGGGTCACCCGGAGTCCGGTTTCGACCGGCGTGCCGGGCCGGCCGACGCCGACCGGGGTCTTCAGCATCATCCAGAAGGACCGCTTTCACCATTCCAATCTCTACAGCAATGCCCCCATGCCCTTCATGGAGCGCATCACCTGGTCGGGCGTCGCGCTGCATGAGGGGCCGCTGCCGGGCTACGCGGCCTCGCACGGCTGCATCCGGCTCACCCATGACTTCGCCGCCGAGCTTTGGCACATCACCCGGCTCGGCGTGCGCGTGATCGTGGCCCGCAACGACGTGGTCCCGGTCGATTTCGCCCATCCGCACCTGTTCGAGCCGAAGGCCAAGCTGCCGGAACCTCCGGTCAGCGACAATGATCCCAACAAGCATGCCGAGGCGAACGCACCGATCCGCGTTGCTCAGGCCGCGATCGCGAGCCCTGAAACCACTCCAGACCGAGCCGCCGCCGCGATCGTCGCCAAGCCGATCGAAGGTGTCGCAGGTGATGCTTTGCGCGGGACGGTCAGCGCGGCGGCCGAGACCACGGGGGCCGTCGCGGCTCCGGCGGCCGCCGACGAGCCGCTCGCGGCCAAGCCGGCGATCGAGGATCCGCCCAAGCCCGCCCCGGACGCCATCGACCCGGCCAAGGCCACGCCGCTGCCGGCGCTGCCCCGGACCCGGACCATCGAGCTGCCGGTCAAGCACGCCGGAACGATGGCGGTCTTCATCAGCCGCAAGGAGAGGAAGCTATTCGTGCGCCAGGGTTTCGAGCCGCTCTTCGATGTGGCGGTAGAGATCGACCACCCCGAGCAGCCGCTCGGCACGCACGTTTTCACCGCGCTGGGATTTACCGACGGAGGCGCCCATATGCGCTGGAACGTGATGACCGTGGCAAGCGAGCCGCCACGTCAGCTCCTGTCTGCGAAGATCGGCCCAAAGGCGCAGCCGGCATCGCGGGCGCAGGACGTTCACGTGCCGCAGACAGCGGCACAAGCGCTCGATCGCATCCAAATCCCGCAAGAGGCGCTCGACCGGATCGGTGAGATTTTATCGCCGGGCGCCTCGCTGGTGATCTCCGACCAGGGATTGGGACCGGAAACCGGCGAGGGCACCGACTTCATCGTCCTCACGCACTGAGCGGGCGGGATTCCACTTTTCCTGAAAATGCTTTAGGCTGAAAGGCCAGCTGCGCCGCCCGGTCATCCCGGCATGCGAGAGAGTTCCAAGCGACCAGCATGTTCGAAGGATTTACCCGCACCGAGATCGAGACCAGCGGTGCCCGCATCGTGGCGGTGATCGGGGGCAACGGCCCGCCGGTGCTGCTCATGCACGGCAACCCGTTCACCCATGTCTCCTGGCACAAGATCGCGCCGCGTCTGGCCAGTGAATTCACCGTAGTCGCCACCGATTTGCGCGGCTACGGAGATTCCGAGAAACCTCCCGGCGGGCCTGATCATTCCGCCTATTCGTTTCGCGCCATGGCGCAGGACCAGATCGAGGTCATGGCGGCCCTCGGCTTCGCGCAATTCTACGTCGCCGGCCACGACCGCGGCGCCCGCGTGCTGCATCGCATGTGCCTCGATCATCCCGGCAAGGTGCAACGCGCCGCCATCCTGGACATCGTTCCGCAGCATTACCTGCTCAACAATATCACGCGCGCCTGGGGCATCTTCTCCTGGCACTGGTTCTTCAACATCCAGCCCTATGATCTGCCCGAGCGCCTCATGGGCGCTGATCCCGACTATTACATTCGCAAGAAGCTGGCGAAGACCGAGCAGGGCTTGAGCTTTTTCGACCCGGTGGCGCTGGCCGAGTACATGCGCTGCTTCCGCGATCCGGCGACCATCCACGCCATCTGCGAGGATTACCGCGCCACCTTCGGGGTCGACCTCGATATGGATACGGCCGATTTCGAGGCTGGGCGGCGGATCGGCTGCCCGCTGCTGCTGCTGTGGGGGGCGACCGGCGGCGTCGGCCGCAACCAGCGCTCCATGGAGATCTGGCCGCGCTATGCGGCCGATATCCGGCGCGCCCAGGCGCTGCCCTGCGGGCACTATCTCTCCGAAGAGGCCCCGAACGAGACCTATGCGGAACTGCGCGCGTTCTTCGCCGCGCCCGAGCCGGGGGCCGGGCCCGCGCTCGGAACCGAATAACTGCAGCCTGCGACAATTGATCCGGTGAAGGCGGCGGTCGGTGCGGTCATTATATGACCGCATCGACAGGCCAATGCCGACGCAAGGACGCCGGTCGGCAAATCCGGCCGCTGCCCCCGCAACGGAATTGATATGACAGAAATGCCGTTGCAATCACCAGGCCGGGGCGAGGCGGCGCTCGACGTGTTGCGGAAGACGGCACGGTTCTGCGACGAGAGGCTGGGCTGGAATCGGATCGGATTCCTGTTGAGCCTCACCATCATCGGGATCGCGGTGATGGCGCTCGTTCATATCCTGCGCCACATCAAGGTCGAGAAGGTCCTCGAGGCCATGCTGGCGGCCCATACGTCCGACATCGTATGGGCCTCGGTGTTCGTGGCCGGCGGCTATTTCACGCTGACATTCTACGATCTGTTTGCGCTCCGCACGATCGGATGGGCGAAGATTCCCTACCGGGTCGCGATGCTGGCGAGCTTCACCAGCTATTCGATCGGCCACAATGTTGGGGCGAGCGTGCTGACCGGCGGGGCGGTGCGCTATCGGATCTATTCGACATGGGGCCTCGACGCGATCGCGGTCACCAAGCTCTGCTTCGTGGCGGGGCTGACCTTCTGGCTCGGCAACGCCACCGTGCTCGGCCTGGGGATCGCCTATGTGCCTGCTGCCGCATCCGCCATCGATCAATTGCCCACCTGGTTCAACCGCGGCCTGGCATTCGTGATCCTGACGGTGCTGGCATCCTACATTGTCTGGGTCTGGCGGGCCCCGCGCGTGATCGGCCGGCAGGGCTGGAAAGTGACCCTGCCGGGCGGGCCGCTGACGCTGCTGCAGATCGGCATCGGCATCGTCGATCTGGCGTGTTGCGCGCTCGCGATGTTCATGCTCCTGCCGCTCGAGCCCAATATCGGCTTCGTCACCTTGGCGGTGATCTTCGTGGCCGCCACCTTGCTCGGCTTTGCCAGCCATGCCCCGGGCGGCATCGGCGTGTTCGACGCCGCCATGCTGGTGGCGCTCTGGCAATTCGACAAGCAGAAGCTATTGGCGGGTCTGCTGCTGTTTCGACTTCTTTATTATGTCGTGCCATTCGTGCTTTCGGTTCTGATCCTGGGAGGTCGTGAGCTTCTGTTGGGCCTGCCGCGGCGCGCCGACGTGCCGCCACCGCCGGCCGCCGGTCCGGGGCCGGATCGGGCTGCCGGCGAGGACACTGGGCTCCGCTGGCCCCGCTAGAATGGGTCGTCGGTGCGGAAACGATTGCCGCAGCCGACGCGAAACCGCTATGAACCGCCGAACGCTCTCCCCCTCCGGCGTGCCGGAGGGAAGGCGAGCGGGGCGGCGATCTCGGGCGCGGCAAGGCGGATGACGGTGATCCACGATGGCGGAAGAGGCGCGCGTTTGGGCCCGTGGTGGGATCGGCTCAGGCGCGCGCGTTTCGTATTGATCGTCGCGGCCCTGGTGTTTGCGGTGCTTTGGGAAAGCGGAACGCTCGCCACGCTGCCGGCGCTCGCCTCGTTTGCGATCATTGCGGTTGCGGTCCTGATCCGGTCGGCGAGCGGCGAGATCGCGCGCCCGACCTTGCCGCGTGCCGATTCGCCGGCGCTGCGCGTCGGCGACCCATTGGTCGAGGCCGTGCTCGCCGGGCTGCCGGATCCGGTGGTGGCGCTCGATCGCCACGGCGATGTGGTCGCCCTCAATGCGCGCGCCAGCGCAATGGCGCCGGCGCTTCGGCGCGGGGAGCCGGTGTCGCTGGCGCTGCGCGTCCCCGAGGTGCTGGATTCGATCCGCCGCGCGGTCGCCACCGGCAGCTCCCAACGAGTCGAGTTTTTCGAGCGCGTGCCGGTCGATCGCTGGTACGAGGCGATCGTGACGCCGATCGCGCTCGCCGGCACCGCGCCCCCCGGTCTCGTGCTCGCGGCCTTCCACGATCTCACGCCGTTGCGGCGGGTCGAGGAAATGCGGGCCGACTTCATCGCCAATGCGAGTCACGAGCTGCGCACGCCGCTGGCCGCGCTGTCCGGTTTCATCGAGACCTTGCAGGGGTCGGCGCGTGACGATACGGCCGCGCGCTTGCGCTTCCTGCCCATCATGCAGGCGCAGGCGACCCGCATGGCGCGGCTGATCGACGACCTGCTTTCGCTCTCGCGCATCGAGCTCAACGCGCATTTGCGCCCGGACAAGCAGATCGATCTGGTCGCCATCTTGCGCCAAGTGGCCGACAGCCTGCAGACGCTGGCGCGCGACCGCGGCGTGGAGATCAGCGTCAAGGCGGCCGCCGACCGGCTCCTGGTGCTGGGCGATCGTGACGAGTTGATGCGGGTTTTCGAGAACCTCATCGAGAATGCGCTGAAATACGCGGCTTCGGGCAAGAGGATCGATATCGCGCTTTCGATCGGCGAAGGGAGCAAGAGCGCACGTGAAGCTTCGGTCAGGGTGCGCGACCACGGCCCCGGCATAGCGCCCGAGCACCTGCCGCGGTTGACCGAGCGCTTCTATCGGGTCGACGTGACCGAGAGCCGCGCGCAGGGCGGCACCGGCTTGGGGCTCGCGTTGGTCAAGCACATCCTCAACCGGCATGGCGGGCGCTTGACGATCGAGAGCATCGCCGGCCAGGGCGCCACCTTCACCGCCCATCTGCCGGTGGCGGGACCCGCCCACGAGGGCGCGGCAATTAGCTAGGGCCACAGTGCGGCCTCGGGGCCCCAGCGCTGATGCGTTGGCCACCTGTGGTGTTCGGGCTCGACATTTTCATTCGAGAAATTCGTTCTGCCAAAATGCCCTAAGCTCGGGTGCCGGCCGCCGTTCGCGCGGGCTTGTCGATCTCAGCATCGGGCGAAGCGGATTCGTTTTCGCGAATTTGCGGTCCACCATTGCTCTTGATCGCTCGCATCGAAATTCGCCTGCAAAATCAACGCAGCTCATTGTAAACAACAATGGAATCTGCAGCTGGGGATTTCGCGTATAAAAGGACGAGAACAAGCACCGGGATTGCCTCACCGCGGGCGCCCCTCAAGCAAAAGCCCGGCGCGGTCTCCTGCCCGGGCACAATTCGCGAGTTTCAATTTACCGAATAATCTGATTTGCGCACGCGGGTCAAGCGTACAGCGCTCCCGTGCCGAGGTCTCAAAGATTTGCTGGAGCATCTCTGACTCTTCACCTGCAATCGGCTTCGCCGCGCAGCCGCGCGACTCGAGGACTCGCCGCCCGTATCGCGCAGAATGGCGCGCGTAATCTTCAACGTCGCCCTGCATGCAAGCGAGCCGACCCCGTGCCGTTGCGGCACCGCCAAAAGTGCAGGCCGGCAACATGTTTGCTCCGGCTTTTGCCGGCATCGGCAAATGACGGTTGTATGACAAACCAACCTGTGTGTTGTCACCGTGCCTTCACCAAATGACACACGGGTGTCATCGCAGGCCGATATTTCCGAAGCAATCGGCCGTCCGCCTGGTGCAGGCGAACCGATTCGCAACGGAACCGATACGGAGGAGGGGCGTCATGACAAAATTAGCTGCACTGGCGGTAGCCGCCGGCGTGGTGGGTCTGTTCGCAATTCCTGCCCAGGCTGCTGGACCCGATTGTCCGAATGGCGGCACGGTTCGATTCGGCGTCGAGCCTTATGAGGCCGCCGCCAAGCTTATACCGATCTACGACAAGATCGGTGCGATTTTGGCCAAGGCCCTCGGCTGCAATGTGCAGATGCTGATCACGACAAGCTACACTGCCGAGGTCGAAGCGATGCGCGCCGGCAAGCTGGAGGTCGGCGAGTACAGTCCGTTCAGCTACGTGATGGCGCATCAAATTGCCAAGGCCGAAGTGGTAGCGACGGTCAGCGGCACGGATGGAAAGCCCGACACCTATACGGCCGGCATCGTTACTTGGCCTGGCTCCGGCATAAAGTCCCTCAAAGAGGTTGCGGGTCATACCTTCGGCTACTCCGACCCCGCATCAAATTCGGGCCACCTGTTCCCGGCTTACGCCCTGAAGAAAATCGGGATTGATCCGGATACCGGGGTGCGACCGCTTTACTCGGGAAGCCATACCGCAAGCTACGAGGCGCTGCGCAATCATAAGGTCGCGGCCGCCGAGCTCAACAGCCAACAGATCATCTCCTCGACGGAAGCTGGCGCCTACAAGCCGGGCGACTTCATCGAGCTTTGGCGTTCCGACCCCATTCCGGTCGACCCGATCGTTGTGCGAGGTGACCTCGATCCGGCCTTCAAGGCGCGGTTGACGCACGTATTGCAGATCCTCGATTTTTCTTCGCTTCCGGCCGCCGATCTCAAGAATCTCGGCAACGGTCACCTGATGCCGCAGACCGACGGCGCCTACGACGGTATCCGTGACCTGGTGCAGGTGCTCAACATCGATCTCAGCAAACTCGGAGAGTAGATGTGAGCTTGATCGAGGCCGCGAGCGTTACGGTGCGCTACCCGTCCGGGTGCCTGGCACTTGCGGACGCGAGCCTTTCGATCGCGCCCGGGCAGCTGGTGGTGGTCCTCGGCGCGAACGGCAGCGGGAAATCAACCTTGCTGCGCTGTATCGCCGGCATGCTGCGGCCCAGCTCCGGCCACGTCCAGGTGGCCGGACAGAGAATCACCGATCTGTCCGGGCGGGGACTGGCAGACGCGCGCATGGCGCTGGGGATGGTTTTCCAGCAGCCCCACCTCATTCGCCGTCGCAGCGTCCTGTCCAATGTTCTCACCGGTACTCTCGGTCGACACCGTGGTCCGCTCGCCTCCCTCGGCCGGCTGCCCCGGTGCGAGGTGCCGCTCGCCTTGAACTGTCTCGATCAGGTCGGCCTTCGCGCCTTTGCGTCGCAGCGTGCCGGGACTCTTTCGGGCGGCCAGGCGCAGCGCGTCTCTATTGCTCGCGCTCTGTCGCAACAGCCGAAAGCCTTGCTGGCCGACGAACCCGTCGCCAGTCTCGATCCCGAAGCGGCCGAGGAGGTGATGAGACTTCTGCGCCGCCTGTCGGAAAAGGGCGGGTTGGCCGTCCTCTGCGTGTTGCATCAGCCCGATCTGGCACGACGCTATGCGGACCGTATTCTCGGTCTGAACCGCGGCCGATTGGTCTTTGAAGGTCAGCCGGCGCGGATCGACCGGCGCGAAATCGCCTCGCTCTACGACGCCGCAGCATGAAACCGCCGACGGATCCCGGCCTTCCGAAGACCGGTGCGCTTACCATGCTGGTGGCCTTCGGCGCCGTCGTCCTTCTGGCCCAGGCCGCTCTGGTCGCCCAAGCCCGCCCCCAAGATTTGCTCACGGGGCTCAACGGCATGGCCGACATTCTGCGCCGTGCCTGGCCACCCGACTTCTCCAAGCTTCCTCATATGCTCTGGCCGACCCTGGAAACGGTCGACATCGCCCTGTTCGGCACGGCGGTCGCGCTGGTGCTCGCAACGCCCCTGGCTCTGCTGGCCGCGCGCAACACGACGCCCGCGCGCCCGCTCTACATCGCGGCTCGGGGCGTGATTGCCTTCGCGCGGACCGTGCCGGATCTGGTCTGGGCGCTCCTCTTCGTGACGGCTGTCGGTCTGGGGCCGTTTCCCGGAGCGCTGGCGATCTCCGTTCATTCCGTCGGCATGTTGGGGCGGCTATTCGCCGAAGTCATCGAGGACATGGATATGGGGCCGGTGGAGGCCCTGACCATGACAGGCGCCAATCGCCTTGCCGTATTCACCCACGCGGTCGTACCAAGTGTGCTTCCGTCGCTTCTGGGCATCGCGCTTTATCGTCTCGACGAGAACATCCGCAGCTCTCTTGTCCTGGGGTTCGTCGGCGCAGGCGGGATCGGGTTTGAGCTGCTGACAGCGATGAATCTCTTTCAATACCATACGGTGCTCTTGTTGCTGCTCATCACCTTCGCGGTCGTCATGAGCGCCGAGCGGCTTTCCGCCGCATTGCGCCAGCAACTGGCCTGACCCGCGCCGGCGCGTCACAGGACTCACCTAAACAGGGTCCTTGCTGCTCGTGTGGATGGTCCCTTTCAATAGGAAGAGAGCCGCGAGCGCGGACAGGCAAAGCCGTCCGGAGACAACGAGCGCAAAAGGCGGGCGTGAAGCCCCAACGAAGCATGTTGTTCATAGTTGCGAAACGCACGGCGTATCCTTTCGCTGCGCTTTGCTCGGCCGATTTAATTTTGGGAACGGCGGAAGAGCATTTCCCCCATGCCCCAACCGGCGGCCGCCCCAATGAATTCCGCCACGATGAAAGCCGGCACATGATTGATGGCGATGCCCGCGAAGGTGGTCGTGAAGCCGCGGGCAAGGGTCACCGCCGGGTTCGCAAAGGAGGTTGAAGCCGTGAACCAATAGGCGGCCGTGATGGTCAATCCAACCAGCCACGGGACGGCGTTCGGCGCGTAACGCACTCCGCCCAGGATCGTCACCACCAGAGTGAAGGTGGCCACGCTCTCCGAAAACCATTGAGAAACGCCACTGCGTGACGTTGTGCCGATTGCAAGGGGAGCGAGGTCGAACATGAGGTGCGCGACAACAGTTCCCGCTATCCCGCCGAGACATTGGGCAATGATGTAAGGAACAACGTCGCCCAGCCGAAATGCTCTTTGCAGAGCAAACACCGCCGTTACGGCCGGATTGAAATGGGCACCGGATATTGGGCCAAGGATGGTGATGAGAACGACGAGGATCGCGCCGGTGGGAATCGTATTTCCAAGAAGCGCGATCGCCTGATTGCCGCCCGCGAGGCGCTCGGCCATGATGCCCGACCCGACGACCGTCGCGACCAGGATTCCGGTGCCCAACGCTTCCGCCTGAAGACGCCGAGAGAGAGAAGCAGGCGTTTCGCTCATTCGGCGACGCTCGCGGCGCCTGGTTCCGCATCACTCGCCTTGCCGATGGCATCCAGCTGCTTTTGCAAGCTGAGCAGGTCGAGCGACTTTATCGGAAGACTGACGAAAATATTGATGCGGTTGGTGAGCATGCGCATCGCGTCGGCGAACGCGAGCCGCACTTCCGCCTCGTTGCCCGTCGCGGCCGCGGGATCGGGCAGACCCCAGTGCGCGGTCATCGGCTGCCCGGGCCAGACCGGGCAGGCCTCTGCGGCTGCGTCGTCGCAAAGCGTGAAGGCGAAATCGAGCTTGGGTGCGTCCGGGCCGGAGAACTCCTTCCAGCTCTTCGACCTGAATGCGCTTACATCGAAATGTAATCTCCGCAAGAGATCGAGGGCGTAGGGATGCACATGTCCTTTCGGCTGGCTGCCAGCCGAATACGCCCGGAATTTGCCCTGACCGGCACGATTAAGCACCGCTTCGGCCATGATCGACCGCGCGGAATTCCCGGTGCATATGAACAATACGTTGAATACCTTTTTGTCCGTCGGTTCCACCATGCTCGCTTCCTGGTCGGCGGGTCGACCCGCCTCCTTGTCGTCGAAGAGCAACCGCGCTTTCATGCGACGCGATGACCGGCTTTATCGACCACCAGCTCGCCCTCTTCCTTGCGGAACTCTCCGAGCTGGGGAGCCGGAATCAAATCGAGCACGGCTTCCGAAGGCCGGCATAGCTTGACCCCGAGGGGCGTCACCACGATGGGGCGATTGATCAAGATCGGATGCGCGAGCATTGCATCAATCAGTTGATCGTCGCCGAGGGCGAGATCGCCAAGTCCCAGATCCCGGTACGGCGTGCCCTTCACGCGCACCACCTCACGCACCGAAAGTCCTGTTCGGGCGATCAGCGACGCGAGCAAAGCGCGGGTCGGCGGGCATTTCAAATACTCGATGATATGCGGCTCGATCCCGGCATTCCGTATGAGCCCGAGGGTGTTGCGCGAGGTGCCGCAATCCGGATTGTGATAGATGACTACGTCGATCATGGGCGTCCCATTCCGGCTCGCTAGAGCATGCCTGCCTTGTGGTGACCCATGCTGTGCTTCACGAAGCCGACGATCAGAGTCACAATTGCGCCGGCCACAAGGCCGGTCAGGCCTTGCAGAATTGCGTCACCGACTGGGTCGGACTCATTCACCGTGCCGGCACCGGTGACCATCGTGCCGGCGAGGGTCTGCAGAAAATAGCCGCTGAAAGCGCCGCCGAGAGCGCCGGTAGCAATATGGCCAACGGTTCCGAAGCTGTGTTCCTTCGCCAATCCCGCCGCGGCGAGGCCGCCGACGATGCCGGCAATGACTTGAATCAGGAGATTTGTGGTGGTCCAGGTCATCTTCGTCCCCGAAAGCTGATCAGGTTTGTGTCGGCGTCGCGTAGGCGGTTACTTTTTGCGTCGGGCGGTTTTGGGGGCCGGCGCGCAGCAGCCGGTATCGCGCAACGCGTCCCGCAGGCTGCAAAGCTCCGGATGCCCGTCACAGCAATCGTTCACCAGGAAGGCGATCAGCGCCTGCATTCCTTCGACATTGGCGCGGTAGACGATTGATCGTCCGTCCCGCGTGCCCCGCACCAGGCCAGACCGTGCGAGGATGCCGAGATGTGATGAGAGCGTGTTGTGCGGACACCCGACGGTCTCCGCAATCACGCCGGCTGGAAGACCGTCAGGTTCTTGCCGCATGAGAAGCCGGAAAATCTCCAGCCGGCTCGGTTGGCCGAGCGCAGCGAGAGCGGCGAGCGCGTGCGGGAGTGACATTTTCTCGCCCGGCGCGATCGGAGCTATGTGGCCGACAACGGCCAAAGTGTTCCGTTGCATCAGCGTCACCTCAGTCTTCTACATTTGCCCAGCCCGGGAAGGCCGGCTGACACGCTACGAAAGTTCTAGTATAATATATGTCT
>DASZKX010000033.1:0-18286 GCA_035552735.1 Xanthobacteraceae bacterium | reverse complement strand
GGTGCAGAGCGGCATCGACTATCTGTTGCGCCACCAGGGCACCGACGGCTTCTGGGACGAGCCGCGCTACACCGCGACCGGCTTCCCGCGCGTGTTCTACCTGCGCTACCACGGCTACCCGAAATTCTTCCCGCTCTGGGCGCTGGCGCGCTACCGCAGCCTCAAGAGCCCGAACAGCCCTGCGGTGACGTTCGGGATGTGAGCGGAGAGCGGTGGCCGCGCCGGCTCCATTGAAAGAACAATGAATCTACAGATAACCGCGGTTGGGGGCGGGGTGCGAGCGGGCGCGAGCCCCGAAGGAACGCCTGTAGAATGGGTAGAGTTCATAAGGGCGTTTACGCCCGTCTTCGCGGGCTATGCGAAACCCATCGCTTTTTCGCTGTCATTGCCGGGCTTCTCCCGGCAATCTCGGCAAGGAGCGCAAGACGGTACCAACCCGCGAATCACAAACACGCAATTCGTCAGTTTCGATTTCCTGAATCCACTGATTTGGGCGGCCGGGTCAAGCGGTCATTACCATCATCCGTCGCCGAACGCGTTTCGCCGCGCCCGCGAAAGAGCCCGCGAGAAAATTGTCAAAGCACAGTCGTCCCGCTCGTCCCCGCGAGAGTGAGTAATGAGTAAGGTGTCACCGCAATTAAGTTGATCGCGATTTAGTTGAAACGGATTGCTCATTGAGTCTCTCCAGCCTTCCGGAATGAAGCCATTAGCTCAGCAGCCGAACCTCGGATCTTCGTCCAGCTGCAAAGATTCTCTCGAGCGAAATTGTAGTAAAACGAGTTACCTTCTTGTGTGTTGGCGTTGGCAACACATCGCGATCGAGGCCCGTTCTTGGGGCATCGAATGACCGATGCGTCAGAATCGTTATCCAGCCTGCTGAAGAAAAACTGGAAGGCGTTTTCTTCCAGTCCCTTGGTCTGGAGAAAATGGAAGCCACACAGGCCGATTCTTTCATCCGGATGAGTGATGGGGCCGAGGTTCCGCAGCTGTTCAGGCCCAGTCGCAGGGACTGGTCCCTTAGTTAGTCCAAGGAGCACCACTTCCGTGAAACACGGCTCGCGGATATTCAGAAAACAATGTGCCGTCTCGCGCGTCATTGCTGAAAGATCTGGCAGCATCGCTCGCATTGAAATGTCGGCAACCGCTCCGGGCCCGTCATTTTCGGCATGAAATACATAATTACGTGGAATCGCGTACGACTTTCCACCCAAAACGAATTTCTGCGGGGTCACGTCGACTGACGGACTTGGGATCGGAAACTGGAACTTATTGACAGCGCCGAGAGAGGCGTCGGGCTCGCTCCTCGCTTCGGAGATTAAGCAGAGGCATACCAAAACCGCCGCAATTGATTTGCCGAGTCTCCACCCGCACAAGCGATATCTACAACGCGCGGACGTCCTCGACTTTCCGTTGAACCGTACGGCCACAATCAACGCTCCGACCTATCGACGCGCCATTCCCTGCCCCAGGCCGGCAGTGTAATCTCGCGGCGGATGCATCGAAACGCCTGCGGCCGAGGGGACGTATGAAATTCTTTCGTTTTTGCGGCGCCGGCTGGGCGGTCGTGGTGTCCCTCTCCGCGTATAGCGCCGCCGCCGCGCCGGATATTGCCGGCACTTATTGGGCGACGAGCTACAGCCCGAAGATCGAGGTGGTGGGCGGGGGCGAGCCGCCGCTCAATGCGGCCGGCAAGGCCGCCTATGCGATGAACCAGGCGGGCTTGCGCGACGGCTCGATCGTCGACCGGGCGCGGCGGCTGTGCGTGCCCGACGGGGTGCCGCGCGTGCTGGCCACGCCCTATCCGTTCGAGGTGTTCCAGGTGCCGGCCGGCCAGGTGACGTTTCTCTATGAGATGAACCATCAGCTGCGCGTGATCGTGCTGGACAAGCCGCTGGGAAAGCTCGACAGCCTGATGGGCGATCCCTGGTACAACGGCCATGCGGTCGGCCGCTGGGACGGCGACACGCTGGTGGTCGAGTCGGCGGGCTACAACGAGACGACTTTCCTCGATGCTGGCGGCCTGCCGCACAGCGCCGCCATGAGCACGCTCGAGCGCATCCGCAAGCTCGGCGGCCGGCTCGAGGACATCATTACAATTCACGATCCGCAGATGTATGCGAGCGATTGGCAGGCGCGCTTCGTCTATGACGCGCGCGCCGACGTGCGGATCGAGGATTACGCCTGCAACGATACGCATCGCGACCTGTCACAGGTGAGCGGCGTGCGGGCGCGCTGATGCGAGACAGGGAGAAGCCGGTGACGACAAATTTCCCGGGCCTGATGCCCTTTCGCCTGCCCGCTGGCGCTCTCGCGCCTGGCGCTATTGCGCGTGGCGCTATCGCGCGTGGCGCCATTGCCCTGGGCGCGCTGTGCGTATCGGCGCTGCTCCCTGCGCTGGCGGCGGATCCGGCGACCGGAGCGCCGCCCGGCCTCGATCTGTCCGCGCCCGGCGTCGCCTGGCTCGGTTTCGTTCCGCCCAAGGCGCCCGACTACGCGATCGCGCATGCGTTCAACGATTACACCAGCCCGCCGGGCGGGCTCGGGCCGGTGACCGACGATCCGGCGCATCCGTACGCCAACAACGAGGTGGCGCGCGAGATGCGGATCAAGCCGACCTACCGGGTGGCGGATCTCGACAATGCCGAGGGCCGGAACCTCATGCCCTGGGTCCGCGACGCGCTGCGCCAGCAGAACGCACTGGCGGTGCAGGGGCGCAACGGCGAGACGCGCGAGGCCCGATGCTGGGAAACCGGCGTACCGGCCTTCCATCTCAACCCCGGCCCCATGTATGTGATCCAGACCCCCAAGGAGGTCGTGCTGCTCCTGGCGGGGCACGTGCGCCACATCTGGCTCGACGTGCCGCATTCGGCCGCTCCCAAGCCGTCCTGGTACGGCGAATCGGTCGGCCATTACGACGGCGATATGCTGGTGGCCGACACCATCGGGTTCAACGATCGCACCTTCGTGGATTCCTACCGCACCCCGCATACCGACAAGCTGCACGTGGTCGAGCGCTTCCGGCTGATCGACGAGGGCAAGACTCTGGAGGTGGCATTCACGGTCGAGGACCCGGGCGCGTTCTACCAACCGTGGTCGGGCACGCGGAATCGCCACCGCGTGGCCAACCCCAACAACCGGATGCGCGAGCCCGACGTATGCGCCGAGGTCGGCGAGGATTATTTCAACCTCGGCCTCGAGCCGGTGCCGACGGCGGAGAAGCCGGAATTTTGATCGTCTTGCAGGACGCGCCCACCGTCTTGGTATTGCCTCGTGCTGGCCCGCTTCGTAATGCTCTGCCACGACTCGCGTCAACGCAAAACCCCCGGGGAGACCACATGGCGAACGAACCGCAACGGCCCAACTTCCGCTATCAGGACATGCCCGCACTGGGCGAGACCTTCGCGGATTCGATCGGCAGCTGGTCGTTCGACGGCAGCACGCTGCGCATGGAATTCCTGGTGTCGCGCCTCGATCCGCTCAAGCAGGGCGATGCCGCGACCGGCCGCGCAGTGCCGGTGTGCCGCCTGGTGCTCACCACGGCAGCCGCGGTCGAGCTGATCCGCGCGAGCGGGCAGATCACCACCGCGCTGGTGCAGGCCGGCGTGCTGCGGCAGACCGACGGCAACGTGGCGCCGGCCGGCAAACCGAGCTGAAGGCGACCTCTCGGCCAGCTCAGACTCGCGGAAACGCCCCCTCACCGCGCCGAGTTCGGGATTTCCGTCTGATCGTGGGGCCCTCTCCCCGCGCGCGGGGCGAGGAACGCTGTACGCCCGGGGAAGACAGGAGATGTGTGCATGCCATAACGTTTTCGCTGGGACGAGCGATCGTGACGTTTACGCCGCCGCGCGCTCGGCGGGGCCGATATCGAAGCGGAACGAGGACAGTCGTTGTGTCACCGCGCTCGACTGGTTCTCCAGCGTCTTGGCGGTCGCGGCGTTCTCCTCCACCAGGGCGGAATTCTGCTGCGTCACCTCGTCCATCTGGGTCAGCGCCTTGTTGATCTGATCGAGGCCTGTGGCCTGGTCGGCGCTGGCATTGGCGATGTCGGCCACGATATCGGCCACGCGCTTGATCGACTCGACGATCTCGCCGAGCGAGCCGCCGGCCCGGTTGACCAGGTCGACGCCCTCCTGCACCCGGGCCGAGCTGTGGGTGATCAGATTGTTGATGTCCTTGGCGGCCTGCGCGGAGCGTTGGGCGAGGCTGCGGACCTCCGCGGCCACCACCGCGAAGCCGCGGCCGGCCTCACCGGCGCGGGCCGCCTCGACGGCGGCGTTGAGGGCCAGCAGGTTGGTCTGGCGCGCAATTTCGTCGATAACCCCGATGATGTCGGAGATCTTGTGCGAGGACTCCGCGATGCGCGACATCGCCTCGACCGCCTGGGCCACTACGGCTCCGCCGCGGTCGGCGGCGGCGCGGGTGCCGGCCGCGTACTCGTTCGCCTGGCGCGCGTTGTCGGCGTTCTGCCTGACGGTGGCGGAGATCTCTTCCATCGAAGCCGAGGTCTGCTCAAGGCTCGCGGCCTGCTCCTCGGTCCGCTGCGACAGGTCGGTGGTGCTGGTCGAGATTTCGGTCGCCGCATTGGAGACCTCGGCGGTCGAGCCGGCGATCCCGGCGATCGTCTCCTGCAGCCGCTCGATGGTGTGGTTGAAGTCGTCCTTGATGCGTTGGTAGCCGGCGGTGAAGCCCGCGTCGAGACGCACCGTGAGGTCGCCTTCGGCCAGCCTCTCCAGGCCCGCGGCGAGCGCCGCAACGGCGCCCGCCTGATCTTGCGCGGCGCGCGCTTGAGCTTCCGCGTGCTTGCGGCGCTCCTCCTCGTTGCGCGCACGTTGCTCGTCGGCCTGCTTGCGTTGCTCCGCGGCTTGCGCCTCGAGCCGGGCCTTCTCGACCGCCGCATCCCGGAACACCACGACCGCCTTCGCCATTTCGCCGATCTCGTCCTTGCGCTCGGTCCCCTGCACGTCGATGTCCGATCTGCCTTTGGCGAGCTCGCTCATGGTCGCGACCAGGTCGGCGATCGGACGCGTGATCGAGACCGCGATGAGGATCGCGAGCGTAACCGTAATCGCCAAGAGCGCGAGGAAGATCAGCACGACGCTCCAAAAAACCCAACGGGCCTGATCGGAGACGCCGCGCGCAACGGTCAGAAAATCGCCAGCGAGCCCGTCCTCGAGAGTCTTGAGCACGTCGATGTTGCGGGTGGCGGCATCGAACCATTGCGCGCCGCTCACCTTGGCTACTGCCGCGGTATCGAACGGTGCCGCCAGGCCGATGGCGCGCATGCGCGCGACCTCATCCACTACCGGCCCCTTGAGCGCGGCCTGCGCCGCCTCCATCTGCTCCTGCGTTGCGTTTTGCGCGAAAATCTCCGCCTGCGACGCTTGCATGGCGCCGAGCCGAACGAAATTGCGGTAGACATCGGGCCCGAAGGCGCCGGTCGAGAAGCCTTGCGCGCCGGCGGCGCGCTCTTGGCCGGCGAATTCCTTGCGCTGCACGAAGGCCGAGAAGGCGATCGATTGGCGCAGGATGCGCACGTCATCGGTGAGATCGCCGGTCGCCCGGACCGCAGCCACCAGATCCGCGACGGTGGCGTTGAAGTATTCGGCGATCTTGGGAGCGCTCAGCGCCAGCGTGTCGACTGCGCTGCGCATAGTCGCCAGCATCCCGAGAGCACTCTGGGCGTCGTCGAGGCTGCGGCCGAGCTTGGCCCCCAGCTCGGAACGGTCGAAACCCGTCATGCGCTGGCGGAAGCTCGCCAGCGCCTTGTCGGTCGCCGGCCGCTGATTGCGCATCGTATCGACCAGCGCCTGCCCCTTGGAGGAGACGAATCCGACCGAGCTTCCGCGTTCCTTCTGCAGCTCGTGGATCAGGCCGGAGATCAACGGCGCGACCTCGATGAGGGCCGCGACGCTGTCGGCGGCTTGCGATTGCGCCCGCTTCTCCAGCATGGCCTTGCCGGCAAAACCCGTGAAGGCCAGGAGTGGAATGAGGCACGCGATCGCGATCCGCGACCGGATGGGCAGATCGGCGAGCCGCCGCATGAGTGTGGTCATCGATGCAAGTCCCGACAGGAGGTGGACGGCTTCGGCGCGGAGGTCTAGCAATCCCGCGTCCATCCGGCCAAACGTTTGGCTGACCCCGATCAGGAGAATTATCGTTTATTTGAATTAATTTTTAGTTGTTGTACGTAACCGGAGCAGAAAAACACGCTATCTGAAGTATATGTTGTTTGATATTGCACCCAAACTTGTGCACCGGGACCGCGTTCCCGCCTTGCGCTGAACTCATCGTCGGGCGGCGCCGCGCGCCGACCCGTTGGCTCCATGCGGTTACAAGACCAAATGGCCTACGCCGCGGTGCTGGCGGACTCGGCCTTGGCGGCGGTCTTGCGGGTTTTCTCCTGCGCCTCGGCGGCGCGGATCTCGGACAGGCGCTGCTGGACCTGGTCGGAGAAGATGTATTGCGCCGGGCGCTGATGCTCGAGCGAGATCTCCGGCGCCATCGGGCCGTCGGTGCGCGGGCCGCGCAACGCCACCTTGATCGCCTTGAGCGGCGACTTGAACATCGCTTCCGCGGCGGTCGCCTCGTAGCCGCAATGGGCCATGCAGTTCGCGCATTTTTCGTAGGCGCCGGTGCCGTAGCTATCCCAGTCGGTGGTCTCCATCAGATCGGTGAAGGTCTTGGTATAGCCTTCGCCCAAAAGGTAGCACGGCTTCTGCCAGCCGAAGATGTTGCGGGTGGGCATGCCCCAGGGCGTGCAATGGAAGGTCTGGTTGCCGGCCAGGAAGTCGAGGAACAGGGCCGAGTGCAGGAACTTCCAGCTCTTGCCCTTGCCGTAGTCGAACACCTTGCGGAACAATTCCTTGGTCTTGCGGCGGTTGAGGAAGTGATCCTGATCGGGCGCCCGCTCATAGGCATAGCCGGGCGAGATGGTGACGCCGATGCCGAGCTCCTGCGTCAAGTCGAGGAAGGCGGCGATGTCGGCGGCCGGATGCCCGTCGAAGATGGTGGCGTTGACGTTGACGCTGAAGCCCTTGGCCTTGGCGGCCTTGATGGCGGAGACGGCGCGCTCGAAGCCGCCTTCCATGCACACCGATTTGTCGTGATGCTCCTTGATGCCGTCGAGATGCACCGAGAAGAACAGGAACTCGGAGGGCTCGAACAAATGCAGCTTCTTCTCCAGGAGCAGCGCGTTGGTGCAGAGCGAGACATATTTCTTGCGGGCCACCAGGCCCTTGACGATCTCGCCGATCTCCTTGTGGATCAGCGGCTCGCCGCCCGGGATGGCGACCATCGGGGCGCCGCATTCGTCGGCGGCGTCGAGGCATTCCTTGACCGACAGGCGGCGGTTGAGAATGGCATCCGGATAATCGATCTTGCCGCAGCCGGTGCAGGCGAGATTGCAGCGGAACAAGGGCTCGAGCATCAGCACCAGCGGATAGCGCTTACGCCCCTTAAGCTTCTGCTTGAGGATGTAGGCGCCGATGCGCATTTCGCGGTGGAATGGAATGGCCATGCTGTCGACCTCTTCAAGCTTTTCTTTGAGCGCCAACCGGCGCCCGGATGCCGGCCGTCAAGCGACCGTGGCCAATTCGGCCGGCAGACGAAACTCGATCTTCTCCTCGCGCCCCGGCAGCACCGTGACGTCGACCGGGCCGAGCCGCCGCAGCGACTTGATCACGTCGTCGACCAGCACCTCCGGCGCCGAGGCGCCGGCCGTGATGCCGACCGTGGCGGCGCCCTTAAGCCAAGCGGGATCGAGCTCGCTGCCGTCGGCGATCAGATAGCTCGGCACCCCCTCCTCGCTGCCGATCTCGCGCAGCCGGTTGGAGTTGGAGCTGTTGGTGGCGCCGACCACCAGAATGATGTCGACCAGCTTCGAGAGCTCGCGCACCGCGGACTGGCGATTCTGCGTGGCGTAGCAGATGTCGCGCGTCTCGGGGCCGACGATGTCCTTGAAGCGGCGCTGCAGCGCCTCGATGATGCCCTGGGTGTCGTCGACCGAGAGCGTGGTCTGGGTCACATAGGCGACCGGGGTGTCGGGCGGCAAATCGAGCTGGTCCACCTCGGCCTCGTTCTGCACCAGGATCACGGGGGCCGAGATCTGCCCCATGGTGCCCTCGACCTCCGGGTGGCCGGCATGGCCGATCAGGATCAGCTTGCGGCCCTGCCCGACATAGCGCTTGCCCTGGTTGTGCACCTTGGTGACCAGCGGACAAGTGGCGTTGAGCACCGGCAGGTCGCGGCTGGCGGCCTCGTCCTCGACGCTCTTGGCGACACCATGGGCGCTGAAGATGGTCACCGAATTGGGCGGCACCTCGGAGAGCTCCTCCACGAAGCGGGCCCCCTTGGCCTTGAGGCTCTCGACCACGTGCTTGTTGTGCACGATCTCGTGGCGCACATAGACGGGGGGCCCGTATTTCTGCAGTGCGCGCTCGACGATCTCGATGGCGCGCACGACGCCGGCGCAAAATCCCCGCGGCTGGGCCAAGATCACTTTCATCGTTTCACTTTCATCGGCGGCCTTGGTGGACCTGCTTTGGTGCACCTGCTTTTGGCACTATTGGCATCTGCTTCGTCGTGTCTGCTTCGTCGTGTCGACTTCGTCGGTCCCTCATGCGACCGCGCGAACCGGCCGCATTGGTCATTGCTAGAGATGGTGATGCCGCCGTGCCACTCCAAGGCCGGTGCAAGGCTCAGCGGAGCTTGGCGAATTCCCGGCGGGCATCCTTCCCGAGCGCTTCGAAGACCTTGGCCACGATGCCCTTGGCGTCGAGGCCGGCGGCCGCGTACATGGCGGCCGGGCTGTCGTGATCGACGAACTCGTCGGGCAGAATCATGCAGCGCACCTTGAGCCCGTTGTCCAAGGCGCCATGCTGGGTCAGCGCGTGGAGGACCTGGGCGCTGAAGCCGCCGATGGCGGCCTCCTCCACGGTGATCAGCACCTCGTGCTCGCGCGCCAGCCGCAGCACCATGTCGACGTCGAGCGGCTTGGCGAAGCGGGCATCCGCGACCGTGGTGGTGAGGCCGTGCGAGGCCAGCGTCTCGGCGGCGGCGAGGCAGTGCGCCAGCCGGGTGCCGAAGCTCAAGAGCGCGACCGAGCTGCCTTCGCGCACGATGCGGCCCTTGCCGATCTCGAGCGGCACGCCGAATTCCGGCATGTCGATGCCGACACCGTCCCCGCGCGGATAGCGCAGCGCGCTCGGCCGGTCGTCGATCGCGGCCGCGGTCGCCACCATGTGGACGAGCTCGGCCTCGTCGGCCGCCGCCATCAGCACGAAGCCCGGCAGGCAGCCCAGATAGCTCACATCAAAGGAGCCCGCATGGGTGGGGCCGTCGGCCCCCACCAGGCCGGCGCGATCGAGCGCGAAGCGCACCGGCAGGCGCTGGATGGCGACGTCGTGCACGACCTGATCGTAGCCGCGCTGCAGGAAGGTCGAATAGATGGTGGCGAACGGCTTGAAGCCCTCGGTGGCGAGCCCGGCCGCGAACGTCACCGCATGCTGCTCGGCGATGCCCACATCGAAGGTGCGGTCCGGGAACGCCTTGCCGAAGATGTCGATGCCGGTGCCGGAGGGCATGGCGGCCGTGATCGCCACGATGCGATCGTCCTTGCGGGCCTCCTTGACCAGGCTCTCGCCAAACACCTTGGTGTAGGAGGGCGCGTTCGACTTCGGCTTGTCCTGCTTGCCGGTCGAGACGTCGAACTTGACGACGCCGTGATATTTGTCGTCGGAGGCTTCCGCGGGCGCGTAGCCTTTGCCCTTCTGGGTCACGATGTGGACCAGCACCGGCCCCTCGCGGGTGTCGCGCACGTTCTTGAGCACCGGCAGCAGGTGGTCGAGATTGTGACCGTCGATCGGGCCGATATAGAAAAATCCGAGCTCCTCGAACAAGGTGCCGCCGGTCACCAGGCCGCGCGCATATTCCTCCATGGCGCGGGCGCGCTGCTCGAGGAACTTCGGCAGCCGCTTGGCGAGCTGGCGGATGGTCTGGCGCAGCGAGCGATACGGACGCCCCGATACCAGACGCGCCAAATAGGCCGACAAGGCGCCGACCGGCGGCGCGATCGACATGTTGTTGTCATTGAGGATGACGATAAGGCGCGAGTCCATGGCGCCTGCATTGTTCATGGCCTCGTACGCCATGCCGGCCGACATGGCGCCGTCGCCGATGACGCAGACCACGTTGTTGGACAGGCCCTTGAGGTCGCGGGCGACCGCCATGCCGAGACCGGCCGAGATCGAGGTCGAGGAATGGGCCGCGCCGAACGGATCGTATTCGCTTTCCGCGCGCTTGGTGAATCCCGACAGGCCCCCACCTTGGCGCAGCGTGCGAATGCGGTCGCGCCGGCCGGTGAGGATCTTGTGGGGATAGGCCTGATGCCCGACATCCCAGAGCAGCCGGTCGCGCGGGGTATCGAACAGATAGTGCAGCGCAACCGTAAGCTCGACGACCCCGAGCCCGGCGCCCAGATGACCGCCTGTCACCGCCACCGCGCTGATGGTCTCGGCCCGCAATTCTTCCGCGACCTGGCGGAGATCTCTTTCGGGCAGACGGCGCAAGTCGGCTGGACTCTTGATGGTATCGAGCAACGGGGTGGGCGTGACACCGATGGGATTTGCTATAGTCATGATCACCACAATTCCTGCTAGCACACGGTGGCGGAGAAGCGACCCGAACTGAAAAGCGACTTAGTAGTAATTCCAGAGCTGGTCCAAAGTGCCAAGAAGCCAAGCTAGCGGTTGCGTGCCTCAACGCCCCGGGACATCCCTGGGGGAACCCCAGGGATCCGAGGCGTCGATAGTTAAGGCTTTGAATACCCGGATGGATCGCTCGGTTCAATGGGCTGCGGACCGATTTCGCTCACAATGTGGAGAAAGAACGAATCATGCTAAAAGCTAAACTTGCCGCACTTGTTAATATTTGCACGCACTATGCTTGGGTCGTAATCGTCATTGCACTGTTTTTGTCTGTTTTTTCAGGCATCTACGCGGTCCGCAATTTCGCCATTAATACAAACGTTAACCAGTTAATCTCTCCAGACCTGCCCTGGCGCCAACGAGAGCTTGCCTTTGTTGATGCTTTCCAGGGAAATCACGAAAAAATTCTTGCAGTCGTGGATGCCGCGACCTCGGAACGGGCGACCGCGGCCAGCCGGGCGTTGACCCAGAAGCTGGCGGCCGATCCGGCCTTGTTCCCCTCCGTCCAGGAGCTGAGCGAGAATCCGTTTTTCGCCCGCAATGGGCTTTTATTCCTGCCGGCCGACCAAGTGGCCGACACCGTCGGGGCGTTGGCGGAGTCACAGCCGCTGGTGCAGGTGCTGGTGGCGGACCCGTCGTGGCGCGGGCTGATCCAGGCGCTCTCCTTCTCGCTGCAAGGCATCACGGCGCAGAAATTCACCCTCGACGACATGGTGCGTCCGCTGACCATGTTCGCGCAGCCCATCGAGGACGAGCTGGCGGGACGGCCGGCGAGCTTTTCCTGGCGCGAGCTGGTGAACAAGAAGGCGCCGACCCCCAACGACCTGCGCCGATTCATCGAGGTGAGCCCGGTGCTCGACTACGGCGCGCTCGAGCCCGGCAAGAAGGCGACCGACGCGATCCGGCAGGCGGCCGCCGACCTGCATCTCGACACGCAATATCATGCGCGCCTGCGGCTCACCGGCGCGATCCCGATCCAGGACGAGGAATTCGCCACCCTCAAGGACCATGCGGCCGAGAACGCGCTCGGCACCATCATCGTGGTGCTCACCATACTATGGCTGGCCCTCAAGTCTCCCAAGATCATCCTGGCGGTGTTCATCAGCATCTTCATGGGGCTCGCCATCACGGCGGCGATCGGATTGCGGATGGTGGGCGCGCTCAATCCGATCTCGATCGCGTTCGCGGTGCTGTTCGTGGGCATCGGAGTCGATTTCGGCATCCAGTTCAGCGTGCGCTACCGGGCCGAACGCTACGAGATCAACAACCTGCGCATCGCGCTCGCCAACGCGGCCAAGCATCTGGGCGTGCCGCTCACGCTGGCGGCGACCGCGACCGCGGCCGGCTTCCTGTCGTTCCTGCCGACCGATTATCGCGGCGTCTCCGAGCTCGGCCAGATCGCCGGCGTCGGCATGCTCATCGCGTATCTGAGCACAATCACGCTGCTCCCGGCATTGCTCAAGGTGCTCAATCCGCCCGGCGAGAAGGAGCCGCTCGGCTATGCGGCGCTCGCCCCGGTCGATCGCTTCATGGAGCGGCACCGCATCAGCATCATTGTCGGCACCGCCATCGTGGTGCTGGGCGGGCTGCCGCTCCTCTACCATCTGCGGTTCGACTTCAACCCGATCAATCTCAACAGCCCCAAGGTCGAATCGATCGCCACTTATCTCGATCTGCGCAGCGATCCGGCGACCGGCGCCAGCACGATCGAGGTGCTGGCGCCTTCGCTCGCGGACGCCAAGCAGGAGGCCGACCGAATCAGCAAGCTGCCCGAGGTCTCGCACGTCATGACCATCGAGAGCTTCGTGCCGGACGATCAGCCGCAGAAGCTCGAGGCGATCGGGAAGGCCGCCAAGGCGCTCGGCCCGGCGCTGGCGCAGACGCCACGCCCGGCACCAACCGACGCCGAAAGCGTGACCGCGTTGCAAAGCGGGGCCGATACCCTGAGCCAAGTCATCGGCAGCCAGAACGGGCCGGGCGCGGTGGCGGCCAAGCGCCTGGCGGATGCGCTGACGCGGCTCGCCAAAGCCGACCCGGCCACGCGGGCGAACGCGCAAGACGTGTTCGTCGCGCCGCTCGAGATCGGGCTCGACGGATTGCGGACCTCGCTGCAGGCGGAGCCGATCACCGACATGACGCTGCCCGCCGACCTGACCGCGCAGTGGCTCAAGCCCGACGGCCGCGCGCGGCTCGAGGTCTATCCCAAGGGCGATCCCAACGACAACGAGGTGCTGCGCCAATTCGCCCGCGGCGTGCTCGCGGTCGAGCCACAGGCGACCGGCGGCCCGATCTCGATCCTGGAATCCGGCAACACCGTCATCCGCGCCTTCATCCAGGCCGGCGGCTGGGCGCTCGCCTCGATCGCCTTCTTGCTGTGGATCGTGCTGCGACGGTTCACCGACGTGTTGCTGACGCTCATTCCGCTGCTGGTGGCCGGGATGGTGACGCTCGAGCTGTGCGTGGTGATCGGGATGCCGCTCAACTTCGCCAACATCATCGCGCTGCCGCTGCTCCTGGGGGTCGGGGTGGCGTTCAAGATCTACTACATCACGGCCTGGCGGTCCGGGCAGACCGGGCTCCTGCAGTCGAGCCTCACCCGCGCCGTCATCTTCAGCGCCATGACGACCGCGACCGCGTTCGGCAGCCTGTGGCTGTCGAGCCACCCGGGCACCTCCAGCATGGGCAAGCTGCTGGCGCTGTCGCTCGCCTGCACGCTGGCGGCGGCGGTGCTGTTCCAGCCCGTCCTAATGGGGCCGCCGCGCGAGATCGGAGATTCGTGAGCAGACATCGCCGGCAATCGCCGGCGGCGCGACCGTGGGCGGCTTGACGCGGGTCCAGTTCTGCCCGCCGCAGAACAAGCCGCCCAGAACGCAGCCTTCCAGATGCAGCGTATCGGCATCGACCGGCTTGATGCTGGCGTCGTAGGTCTTTCCGTTCCGGGAATTGTAGATCTGACCGCGCCAGATCGTCTGCGGCCCCTCGGCATGCGGCTCCACGACCGGCCGCATGCCGAGCAGGATGGGCATGCCGAGCGTCGGGCGGCCGCGCAAGGCGGGGTCCGGATTCTCGGTGTCGCGGCCGGGGGTGCGCTCCCAGACCACGATGCCCCAAAGCAAGCCGGTGCAGTCCGCGATCTCGATCTCGCCGGTCTGGTCCTCGACCCGCCAGACGCCTTTGAGATCGGCGGTTGCGGCGGACGCGGCCGCAGACGCCGCGTATGCCCAAACCAAGCCGCCCGCGACCAGAATCCGCAGACGCATTTGCGCTCCTTTTCGGCTGCCCGCTTCTCGGCACCCTGTCGGGCCGGAACAGTGCAACAAGCGCGCCACCGGCGCCCCCGCGACCACGGACCGCACGGATCGAATGAAAAGGCCGCGCTAGCTCATTGATTTTTTGGTATTTTCGAACCCGGCGCCGGCGCAAGCGGCCAGGCTTTACGGACGCTGCATTTGCGGATTTGCTATGCTGTCATGACGAAGGCGGCGGCACCATCACCAATGGTGGGCGACGTAGCGCCCGCGCCAGCGGGCCGATCATCCGAAGACCGGGAGGGAAGAAGCGTGAGCCAAGCAACCGAGCGCCAGCGCGAGCAATGCTGGGTGATCAACAACGAGGTGATCGATCCGCCGCCCCGGATCGCGCTCAGCAAGGAGGAGCTCACCGCCCGCCATCACGACTTCATCCACGAGCTCGAGGCCAAGGGGATGCTGGTCGGGGCCGGACCGTTCCTCGACGATGCCGGCAACCGTTTCGGCACCGGCATGATCATCTTTCGGGCGGCGACCCGCGACGAGGCCGAGGCCATCGCCAACCGCGAGCCCTACATCGCGAACGGGGTGCGCCGCCTCAAGCTGCTGCCCTGGCAACGCGTCGCCGGGCAGTGAACGAGAGAAAGGAAACCACACATGAACATCGCGGTGAGGACTGACGATCGCTTCGTCAAGGTCGATGGCTGCAGCATCCGCTACCTCGAGGAGGGCAGCGGCGTGCCGGCGATCCTGCTGCACGGGAGCTCGCTCGGCTCGTCGGCCGATGTGTTCCGCCGCAACCTGCATGCGCTCGGGCGCCACGGCATCCGGGCGATCGCGGTCGACCTGCCGGGCTTCGGCAAGAGCGATGCGGCGGACGGATCGAGCGCCGCGCCGCGCAAGACCTTCGTGCTGCGCTTCATGGATGCGCTGGGCTTGAAGCGGGCGGCGCTGATCGGCCACTCCTCCGCAGGCAGCTCCGTGGTGAGCTTGGCGCTGGAGCATCCGCAGCGCGTCTCGCACGTGATCATCCTGGGCACCGGCAGCCTGTTGCCGCCGCTCGAGACCGCCGCCGGCAAGGTCGGGGCGCGCGGCGAAGCAGCCCAAGCGCGGCTCGAGGAGCGCATGGTGCGCCAGGAGCCGAGCCTGGCGGATACCCGCGCGCTGCTCGAGGCCAACCTCTTTCATCATGAGCTGATCACGCCCGAGGAGCTCGAGCTGCGGCACCAGAACAGCATCGGGCGCTGCTTCGAGCAATTCGTGCTGCGCCATGCGGAAGCGCAGGCGGGCGGTGGCCCCCACCCTAACCCTCCCCCGCGTGCGGGGGAGGGAACGGGAGGGGGCGCGGTGCCGCTGTGGCAGCGCCTGACCGAGCTCAAGATGCCGCTGTTGCTGATCTACGGCCGCGAGGACCGCGCCCGCGCGGCGGAACGAGCCACGCTCCTGAACGAGCGCTACCCGCAACTCGATCTGCACTTCGCGGAGGGCTGCAAGCACCTGGTGCCATGGGACGCGGCCGAGCTGTTCCACCGGCTGGCGGTGCCGTTCCTGACCCGATGACGCGAGGAGGACTCCGCTCATGTTGACCCGCCGCCATTTTCTCAACGGCACGCTCGCTGCCGGCCTGGCGCTGGCGACGCAGCGCGCGCAGCCGCTGGCGGCACAGCCCGCGCAAAAGCCGCGGCGCGTCATCGTCGATTCGCAGATTCATATGTGGAAAGCGAATACGCCGGACCGGCCCTGGGTGCCCGGCACCCGCCCGCAACTGCCGGAGCCGATGACCATCGAGCGGGTGGTGCCGATGATCGACGCGGCCGGCGTCGATCGGGTGGTCATCGTGCCGCCGACCCTGGAAGGGGAACGGGTCGATTACGGCCAGGAGGCGGCGCGCCGCTATCCCGGCCGCTTCGCCACCATGGGCCATATCGCGCTCGACAATCCGGGCGAGGCGCGCCGCCTGGCGACCTGGAAGCAGCAGCCCGCCGTGCTCGGCATCCGGCTCAACGTCGCCAACCAGCAGGCCAAATGGCTGACCGATGGGACGGCGGACTGGTTCTGGCCGGAGGCCGCAAAAGCCGGCATTCCGGTCATGTTTCTCACCACCGGCCAGCTGGCGCTGTTCGGGCCGATCGCGGAGCGCAACCCGCAACTCATTCTCATCATCGACCACATGGGCGTCTCGTCGGACGCCATGAAGAACAACATGATGCCGGCCACGATCGCGGAAGCGGCCGCGCTCGCGAAATATCCCAACGTGTCGGTGAAGCTGTCATCGGTCCCACTGTTTTCATCCGAGCCCTACCCGTTCCGCGACATGACCCCGCACATCCGCCGCCTGTTCGACGCCTATGGTCCGCGGCGCTGCTATTGGGGCACCGACGTCACCAACTCGTTCGCCAAGGCCAGCTACCGCCAGCGCGTGACGCATTTCACGCAGGAGCTGGATTTCCTGTCGGAGGACGACAAGGACTGGATCATGGGGCGCGCGATCCTCGAGCGCCTGCAGTGGGCGTAGGAGTGGGTCGAGCCCAAGCCGCTACTGCTTGTAATACTTGCGCGCGATCTCGATCACCGCCGGACTCGCCTCGAACACCTCCGCCACCGATCGTTCGAGCTCCTCGGCGCGGCCGGGCAGCAGGTCGAGCTTGCGTTTGGCGGCATCCGCCAGGAACGCAGGATCCTCCACCATCTGGTTGAGGGCCTGGCGCACCGCCTCGACCCGCTCTCGCGGCACGCCGGGCGGCATCGCGATCGGATGGCCCATCTCGTCGGAGCCGAGGAACAGGCCCAGCACGCTTCTCTGCTCTTGCGTCTGCGCGAGCTCGTAGACCGAGGGCACGTCGGGGCGGTCCGGGATCGGACGGCGCACGAAGCGGGCCACGATGGTTATCTTGCCGTCCTCGATCCAGTCCGCATGCGCGGCCTTGAGGAACTCCCACGGCATCAAGGTGCCGTCCGCCTCGCCGCGCTCGACCGCGAGCGCCGCCTCGGCGCTGCCCTTGTAGCCGCGGATCA
Source organism: Xanthobacteraceae bacterium (assembly GCA_035552735.1). Taxonomy (GTDB): domain Bacteria; phylum Pseudomonadota; class Alphaproteobacteria; order Rhizobiales; family Xanthobacteraceae; genus VAZQ01. The sequence goes on along the minus strand of DASZKX010000033.1, from coordinate 1,320 downwards.
GCTTGAATTTGGTTCCCACCACGCCGTTGAGCAAGGTCGAATTGATCTCCGCCTGGGTCACCGGTCCGGTGCTGGCGATCAGGGTCTCGCGGGTCTTGAGGTCGGCCAGCGTCTTGGTGGCGGAGGTGTGCCAGGTGAACAGCGTGGAGGTGGTGGCGATGATGCGGCCGATCCAGTTGAGCTTGCGGGTATCGTAGGCGACCGCCTGCACGCCCAGCACCTGCGCCAGCGTGATGTTGGGAACCAGCACCGACATCACGCTGCCGTCCTTCGCCGCGATGGAGGTCAGATAGTTGGCGGCCTGCATGCCGCCGGCCCCCGGCATGTTCTGCGGCACGATCGCGGGATGGCCCGGGATGAAGCGCCCGATATTGTCGGCGACCAGACGCGCGTAAAGATCGAACGAGCCGCCCGGCGCATTCGGGATGATGAGGGAGACGGTCCTGCCCTTGTAGAACTCCGCCGCGCTCTGCGCCTGCGCCGGCACGGCGCAGAGCAAGCTCGCGAGCAGACAGCCAATGTATGTAATGCGTGCCATCTCGTCGTGCCCGTCGTGAAATGCTCCGTCGTGGCGATCAATTCTCAGCGTTGAACAGGGGCGAATTCTCGGTCTGGGTGAATTCCGAGGCGACGTGATCGAAGAACGGCATGTAGGAGAAGGCGATCCAGCGGCAGTCTGCCCCCGGCTGCAGGTTGAAATGCTGGTGCTCGACCCCGCCCGGCTTGATCGGCAGCAGCAGGAGATCGCCGGCCTGCCAATCGACCCGCTCACCGTCGACCACCGAATAGCCCTTGCCGGTGATCACGTAGATGACGAGGCCGCCCTGGTGCCGGTGCTTGCCGGACTGGGTCTTGAGATCATGCGAGAACACGCGCCAGTCCTGCAGCGGCGTATCTTTATGGATCTCGGGATTGAGATGATACATCAGGCGGCCCTGCCGGGTGAGGAAGAACTCCCGGTCGGAGGGCTTGACCACCACCTGCCCGGTATCCTGCCGCTCGAGAAACTCCTTGCGGCTGCGAATGAAGATCTCATAGGGCGTCTGCGGGATAGTGCCGCGCTCGCGTTCGCGCGTTCGCTCGGTCTCGGTCATCGGGTGTTTCCTCTTCCGCGTTCTCAAGGCTTCCTGCGCTTCAAGATATGGGCTGATACTCGGGCGAAGGCTCCATCAGCTCGAAGCCGCAGCCGCGGTCGACGCTGGTGGCGGCGAACAGGTTGGGCTCCACGGCGAGAAACGCCGCCGGCTCACCGGGGTTGTCGTTGAAATGCTGCACGACGATGCCGTCGCGCCGGGTCGGCAGGTTGAGCACGTCGCCGGC
>DASZKX010000032.1:0-4766 GCA_035552735.1 Xanthobacteraceae bacterium | reverse complement strand
CACCAGTCCGCGATGGCCGCGAGCAGGATGCGGTCGGCATCCGGATCGGCGTCCACGACGGTGAGGGCCGGATACATCGCCTTGGCATCGGCCAGTGCCATGCCGGCGCGCAGGCCGAGCCGCGCGGCCGCATCGTTCATGGCCGCGACCTGCAGGGCGCTCTTGACCCCAAGGGCGACCACCAAGGGCGCCTGCGCCAAAGGCGCCTGCTCAGGCGGTACGCCGGAGCGGATACGCGCGATCCGGTCGGTCGCCAGCCGTCTCAGCCACACCGAGAGATAGCGCCTGCGGGACGAAGGTGCGCTCATCATGATTCCAACCCGTGATCCAGCGGCCGCAGCGGCCGTGCCGGTTCCGCTGCAAGGAGAGATCGAAGCTCAAGCCGCCGAGCCCGCCGAAACGGTCGGGCCGGCTCGGGGCGGCAGCCACCTGCCAGCGGGTCATGGCGGCGGACCCCAACGGACAGGGCCGGTGCCGCAGCAACAGGCCAAGCCCGCCGCCTGCTTGCGCGGCGAGCGACAGCCGGCGTGTGGCGGTGAGATTGGCGGCCGCGCCCGCTTCCGGCAGCTCGGCCAAGACCGCCGCCAAAGCCGGGCATTTGAGCGCCTCTTCGAAAGCCCAGAGCGCGTCGAGCGGATGCGCCACGCGCAGGATCAAGAGCCGATCCATGGGGAGCCCGAGACAGTCGATGCCGAGCCCGTAGGGGCTCCCGGCTTCAAGCGCCGCATAATCGGTCGCAATGCAGAGCACCTGCCGGCCGCCGGTTGCCGCCAGGGCCGCGACGGCCAGCCCAAACCCAAAGGCGGAACCGAGCTGCAACTCGCTTGCGGGGGAAAGCTCATGCAAAGCCCCGCGCGCAAGACCCCCCTGGAGCGCGTCATCGAGGGCAGGCACGCCCAACCTGAGCGAGCCCTCTTGCGCGCCCAGGGGGGGGAACCTGAGGGGAAACCCGGGAGAAAGCGAACCCCTTGGATCGATCGCCGCGACCTCCCGTCTCCACCCAACTTTCCCCTCCCGCTGGCCGGGGAGGGAAAGAGAGAGGGGCGGGCCGGTAAGGGCTGAAGGCATTTGCAACCCGCAATGCTATGTTTTGTGTTCATGTTTTGTTCCTATTGATTCCTCACCCCGGAATGGGAGTCAAGGAGAGTCTCTGGCGTCTTGTGGGGCGCCGTTTACTCCATGCCCTGTCGCAGCGCATACATGCTTCCCCGACCAGCCCGATGAACCACACGCCCCCTAAGACATCTGGAACGACCCGAATGGAACCCGACAAGGACGGCTTTCGCTTCATCGGCAGGCCCGTGCGCCGCGCCGAGGACGAGCGGCTCGTCACCGGCAAGGGCCGCTTCAGCGACGATTTCAAGCTCGACCATCAGGCCTATGCGGCCATGGTTCGCTCGCCGCATCCGCATGCGCGTATTCGTGGCATCGATACGGCGCGCGCCCGCCCCATGCCGGGCGTGCTCGGCGTCTTCACCGGTGCCGACTGCCTGGCCGACAATCTCGGCCCCATCCCGCACGACCCGCTGCCCAAGACCAAATACGACATGAAGCTCTGCGCGCCGGGCGGCCGCACCGTCTTCATCGGCCCGCACCTGCTGTTGCCGGCCGACAAGGCGCGTCATGTGGGCGAGGCCGTCGCCATGGTGGTGGCGCAGACCCTGACGCAGGCGTTCGACGCCGCCGAGGCGGTCGAGGTCGATTACGAGGTGCTGCCCCACGTCACCCATGCACAAGACGCCATGGCGTCCGGCGCCCCGAAAGTATGGGACGAGGTACCGGACAATATTCCGGTCGAGACCTGGTTCGGGGATCGGGCCGCGACCGATCGGGCCTTCGCGGCCGCCGATCACGTGGTCAAGATGGACTTCCATATCGGCCGGGTGACCGGAGTACCGCTCGAGCCGCGCGCCGCGGTCGCCGAATACGATGCTGCGACCGATCGTTTTACGCTCTACGCCGGCAGTGGCGGGGCGGTGCGCCAGAAGCGGGAGCTGGCGACCGTGCTCGGCATCGCGCCCGACCGGCTGCGGGTTCTCTCCCATGACGTCGGCGGCAATTTCGGCACCCGCAACCGCGTCTTCGTCGAGTTCGGACTGGTGCTGTGGGCGGCCCACAAGCTCAAGCGCCCGGTCAAGTACACGGCGACGCGCTCGGAAGCCTTTCTCAGCGACTATCAGGGCCGCGATCTGGTCAGCAAGGTCGAGCTGGCGCTACGCCGGGATGGCCGGTTCCTGGCCATGCGGGCCACCAACATCAGCAACATGGGCGCCCGCGCGGTGTCGTTCTCGCCGCTCAGCAAAGGCTGCGGCCTGATCCCGGGCTCCTACGACATTGCGGCCGTCACGCTGCGGGCGATGGCGGTCTACACCAACACGATGCCGACCCAGGCCTATCGCAGCTCGGGCCGCCCCGAGGTGACCTATGCGATCGAGCGACTGATCGATCGGGCTGCGCTCGAGCTCGGCTTCGACCGCATCAAGCTGCGGCGCCGCAACCTGGTCAAGCCGGCCGCCATGCCGTACCGCAACGGCGTCGGCATGCTCTACGACAGCGGCCGCTACGAGGAGAACATGGACTGGGCGATGGAGATCGCCGATTGGAAAGGCTTCGAGCGACGCCGGCGCGAAGCCAAGAAGCATGGCAAGCTGCTCGGCCGCGGGCTTGCCAATTACGTGGAGTCCTCGATCGGGGCCCCCAACGAGCAGGCGCGCTTCACGGTGCTGCCGGAAGGGCGCATCGACGTGGTGATCGGCACGCAGTCGACCGGGCAGGGGCACGAAACCAGCTTCGCCCAGGTGGTCTCCGACCTGCTCCATGTTCCGGTCGAGAGCGTCAAGATCATCTATGGCGATACCGATGTGGTGAAGGTCGGGGGCGGCACCCATTCGGGCCGCTCCATGCGCCATGCCGCCACGGTGTTCTCGATGGCGGCCGCCGAGCTGATCAAAAAGGCCAAGCGCATCGCCGCCATCGCGCTCGAGACCGCGCCGGCAGAGGTGGAATTCAACGATGGCCGTTTCTCGGCGCGCGAGACCAACCGCACTTTCGATTTCTTCGAGCTCGCGCGCGAAGTCGCCCGGCTCGGTCTGCAGGACGATCTCAAAGCCGGGCTCGCGGTCATCACCGACAACGAGATGCACGATCCGGTGTTTCCCAACGGCTGCGCCATCTGCGAGGTCGAGGTGGATCCGGCGACCGGCGCGGTGGCGATCCTGCGCTATGCTTCGGTGGACGATGTGGGCCGTTGCATCAATCCGTTGATCGTGGACGGCCAGACCCACGGTGCCATCGCGCAGGGCGTCGGCCAGGCCATGTGGGAGCAGGTCTATGTGGAGCCCGACAGCGGCCAGCCGCTTACCGGCTCGCTCATGGACTACGGAATGCCGCGCGCCGACACGCTGCCCTCGTTCCGCACCGGGATCGCGCAGGTGCTGTCGCCGACCAATCCGCTCGGCATCAAGGCCGGCGGCGAGGGCGGCACCACCGCGGCCCCGGCCGTCATGATCAGCGCCATTCTGGATGCGCTACGTGATGTAGGGGTGCGCGATCTCCAAATGCCGGCAACGCCGTTCGCGGTCTGGCAGGCGATCGCGGCCGCCAAGGCGGCAAGCCCGGAAGGAGGCTAGCATGATCAAGGCCGCGGCAGGCCTCTCCATCGCGGCAGTCTTTGTCGCCGCCGCGGGCGCGCTTGCCGCGGCGCAAGATCGTGTTTCCGTGAGGCCTGAGCCCGGACTGTGGAAAGTGCTGACCAAATCCAGCCAGAACGGGACACCGCTGCCGGACAAGACCGAGAACCGCTGTTATTCGGCCGCGGAATTCGAGGATCTGGTGGCGACATTCGCGACGCCTTTCCCCGACAAGGACTGCAGCGCTCGCAACCATGCGGTCGCAGGCAACACCTTGACGCTGACGGCGACATGCACAGGCGAAGCCCCGCAGGGCGGCACGCTGTCGGTCAAACAGGACGGCAGTTATGTCTTCGAAGACGCCAAGCGGTTCACCGGCTCGCTCACCACCACCTTTACGCTGCCCAATCAGCCCAGCATCGTTTTCGCGCTGACCAAGGTCGCCGAGCATGTCGGTCCGTGCCCCAACTAGTGGATCGATTCCATGAAGCCGATCATTGTAGGGTGGGCAAAATTGCCGGGCAATGCGAGCATGATTTGCGCGGCGCCGCGCAATTTGCCCATGCGATTGCACCGCAAGATCCGGACGCGTGGACAACGCGCCGATACGCCGTGCCGCGTGATCGATGCCGCGGTGGCGCGTTGCCCACCCTACAGATCGCTGCTTCCCGACTCCATTGCGTTGCGGTCGCCGCAAGTCGTAGTTTCGCGCTGAATTAACCACCCGAGGATCGACCATGCTCGATGTTGCGCCCGCGACCCGCCGCTCCGGTTTGGCCGATGGACCGCCGCTCGATTTTCAGCAGCATTTGGCGGCCCTGGAGGCGCAGGGACTCGTCACCCGCATCGATCGCCCGATCAACAAGGATACCGAGCTGCACCCGCTGGTGCGCTGGCAGTTCCAAGGTGGCTTGGCCGAGGATCAGCGCCGCGCATTCCTGTTCACCCATGTGGTGGACTCCGCCGGCCGCCGCTACGACATGCCGGTGGCGGTCGGGGCGCTCGGCGCCTCGCCGCGCATCTACGCGGTCGGGATGGGGCGGCCGGTCGCCGAGATCGAGACCGCCTGGAGCCACGCCATCGCGCATCCGATTGCGCCGGTGCGCGTCACCGCGCCGGCCTGCCAGGAGGTGGTGA
>DASZKX010000031.1:0-2328 GCA_035552735.1 Xanthobacteraceae bacterium | reverse complement strand
CTGGAAGTGTCGGCAGCGCCTTCGGTGAGGTCGACGGCGCTATGTCGGGCAATCCGATGAGCGCCCAAGGATCGAGCTTTTGGCGCTCCTTTTCCTCTTCGTCATCGCCGGCGATCAGAAGATAGCTTGGCCTTGCGCTCTCTCCGCCCGTGTCGGGCAGACCAAGGGCTTGGTCAGTCGGCGGTTGATCGGGATCAGGCCCCCTAGGGTCGGCGCGATTCAGCAAGTCATTTCGGAGAGGGGCATACGGAGGGTTGCCGCCCTGAAACCCGATCAGGTCAGGCGACAGGAACGGTCCCGAATAGGGCGCGTAGGACGCAGCCTGCGCGCGCGGGGGCACGGGGAGGTCTGCCAGCGATCCGAGGAAGCCGCGCGAGCGCGACAGCGGGCCGGGCGCCGCGGAGGCGGCTATCATTCTTGCGATGCCGCCCAGCATGCCGTTCGCGGCACTTGGCGGCCCGAGATCGGACGGCACGGACGCGGCCAGCCTTGCAATGCCGCCGAGCAAGCCGTAGGCGGGCAGCGAATAGTCGAGCGGGGTGGATCCGGGGGATGGACGTTGCGCGGGAGAGTTCAGAAAGATCGGAGGCGGTGTGACCCAGGCCGAGGCCGGGATGTTCTCGTGAGAGAGCGGATCGGGAGACAGGAAGATCGGCGGATGCCACGCCATCGCGCCGACACGGCTCGCCGGGATGAGCGCCCAATAGGGGGCGAGGGGATCCGGGCGCGGCGGCGCGGGTTGATTGGAAGGGCCGGCAGTGGCGGCGCTTGGCTGCGGGTTTGGGGCAGGCAGGTTCGGCGCTGCCGCCGGCGCCGGCACGTTCGCATTGTTGGGATTGCTCGGGGCGCCGGGAGGGGATGCGACGGCTCCCGCGCTCCCCGGCACGAACCAATCATCCGGAAAGCCGTCCTGCTCCAGTGCCGGTGTGGGAACAAACCAATCGTCGATGCCATCCGAGCCGGCAGGATTTGTTGATCCTGCATTCGCAGGCGCGTTTGGTTGGACCAGGATGTGCGGGAGGGCGCGCGCCCGCCACCATTGCGAGGGATCGGCGGGCGCGAATGGGAAATCCGGATCAAACGGCATCACGTCACCGGCTTGTGCTGAAAATGAAAAAGGCCCCCGTTGGGGGCCTTGGTTTCTTCGGAGTGCGTTCGACGATGGCGGTGCACGCGGGTCACAGCACCGAGGGGCGCCTAGCCGTCGTCCAAGCCACGGACGCTGTGGCGGGTTACGCGGCACGTAGCCCGCGAAGACGGGCGTAAACGCCCTGATGGATCCGCCAAGGACGAACGAGAGGCATTACGGCCGCTAACCCGCCCTACGGCTCAGCGGCCGGGATTGCCGCCGTCAATTCACCCTTCCCAGCATCGCTTTGACGCCGAGCCAGATGGCGGCGGCGATGCCGGTGCAGGCGATGGTCACGACGGCCTTGATGCCGAAGCTGCCGGCCTGGTCCACGCTCTTGCGCCAACGGCGCAGATGCGCCATGTCGGCGCGCATCTCGGGCTTGTTGTCGAGATCAAAGCCCAGCAGCGCCAGCGTCTCGAGCACGGCCTCGCGCGCCGCCCGCTTGACGATCGCCTCGATCTGCGCGTGGTCCATGTCGCGATGCTCGTGTGCGTGTATCAGGGGATCGGCCCGATCGGGATCGGCAGCTTGAACAGGCCGAGCGCGCCGCCGCCGAGGATGCCCTGGATCAGCGTTGCGGCATCCTTGCCGCCGGCCGCGGCCAGCGCGGCGCAGCCGGTCGAGAGCGTGCTGTCGGGCCGCAACGCGGCCAGGAGCTCGGAGATCTTCTCGACCGAGGTCGCGAGATGCGGGTCCGGTTCCGCCAGCGGCTGACTATCGGTGCCGAGGAGCGGCTTCTGTTGCGCGCTCAACAGATCCACCCAGGCCTGCCAGCACGGGGTGCTCACCACGTTGTTGGTGGCCTTCGACAGCGCCAGCGCGAACTCGAAGTCCGGCAGCGCGAGCTTGCCGAGCTTGGCGACCAGGTCCTCGGTATCGACGTTCTGGCTGGCCGCGGCGGCCTGTTGCTGACCCTTGATCGCATTGCCGATGTCGACGATCGGGTTTCCGCTCGGCGGCCGCCGCGGCGTCTGTGCGCTCGCCGCGCTCACGAGCGCGAGCACCAGGCCGGCGGCGAAGATGATGACCGGCAGCGTGGGCGGCAGCGCCGAGAGGCCGCGTGTGATGCCTTGGCCGGCCGGCCTCTGCGGGGCGTCGACCGGCGGCGGCGTCACCAGCGGGCCGATCTCGCCCGACGAGTAGCCGTGCAGGAAGGTCAGCACGGTCGAGCCCAAGAAGGCGAGGATGCCGGACCA
>DASZKX010000030.1:0-4791 GCA_035552735.1 Xanthobacteraceae bacterium | reverse complement strand
GCCATGGAGCTCTTGGACGGCGAGCGCACCGTGTTCCAGTCGTTGGAGGACTCGTTTCCGCAGGCCGGGCAGGGCGCGCTGCGGGCGCTGGCCGGCGCCTTCGGTTTTTCCGGCGACGACGTGGAGAAGAGATGCCGGGTGCTGTCGGGCGGCGAGAAGGCCCGGTTGGTGATGGCGATGATGCTCTTCGACCCGCCCAATCTCTTGGTGCTGGACGAGCCCACCAACCATCTGGACATGGCGACGAAGGAGATGCTGATCACGGCGTTGTCGCAGTTCGAGGGCACCATGCTGTTCGTCTCGCACGACCGGCACTTCCTCGCCGCGCTGTCCAATCGGGTGCTGGAGCTGACGCCCGAAGGCATTCACCAGTACGGCGGCGGCTACACGGAATATGTGGCGCGCACCGGCCACGAAGCGCCCGGCCTGCGCAGCTGAGCCGGATGGCGGAGCTAGAACGCGCCGTGGGTCGAGGTGGTCGAAGCCGCAAGACCGAAGCCGCCCGGGTAAGTACAATTCGTCCGCTGATCAGGTATACTGCCGAGCCCCGAAGACTGAGCCCGGAGGTCGGACGATGCTCATTGTTATTGGCGGCCTTCCCGCAACCGGAAAGTCGACGATCGCGCGAACGCTCGCTGGCGAACTTGGCGCGGTTTGGCTGCGAATCGACTCGATAGAGCAGGGGATTCGCGACTGCGGGATCGTGCCCGGCTCCCTCGACGCCGCCGGCTATCGTGCCGCCTATGCGGTAGCGCAGGACAATCTGCGGCTTGGCCTCACCGTCATCGGGGATTGCGTCAATGATTGGATGACGACGCGAAACGCCTGGCGAGATGCCGGGTTGCGCGCGGGCGTACGAGTCGTGGAAGTCGAAATCGTCTGCTCCGACCTTGAAGAGCATCGCCGCCGCGTCGAAGGGCGCGTGAGCGACATCCAAGGGCTGACCTTGCCGACATGGGAAGAGACGATCGGGCGCGACTATCACCCATGGGATCGTGCCCCTATCGTCATAGACACGGCGGGGCGGTCGGTCGCGGCGTGCGTGGCGCGCATCCGATCGGAGCTGAGCACGGACCCCAAAAACGTTGCCCGCCCAATTTCCGCAGATGTGCCTTGAGCGCGAAGGCTCGCAGCGGCCGTCATCGTTCGCAAAGTTCATGGGCTCGGCACCCATCGCGGCCGCTTTCGCTTGTCGCGCCGCGCCGGCGGATAGCGGCTGCAGCGCAGACATGATCCGAGAGTTCGGAGTATGATCGCAGCCGCAAGTCGCATCGAGCCCGTGGAGGTCGCAATGAGCGATGAGGCGGATCACACGCGGCGTTGGCTGATCAACGTAAGCGGCGCGGCGATCTTGTCGGGCGCCATTCCGGCCACGGGCTTGCATGCGCAGACCGCGGCCGCTCCGGCGCCGGACGCTGCCGCGGATGCGGCCGGCGACCCGGTTTCCGTCTCCCCGGCCGCGACGGCGCTCGCGGATTATGTGGTGGGGGCGCTCGATCGTGCATTGCCGGCCGAGGTCGTCGCCCGGACCAAGCTGCACGTGCTCGACACCCTGGCCGCGATGGTGTCCGGCTCGCGTCTCAAGCCCGGAGATCTCGCCGCCCGCTATGTGGACAGCCTTGGCGGCAAGCCCCAGGCGATGGTGATCGGCACCGGCATCGTGACGTCGGCCGTCAATGCGGCGCTCGCCAATGCCATGGCGGCCCATGCCGACGAAACCGATGACACCAATCCGATCGGGCCGGTTCATCTCGGCTGCGGCGCGGTGTCGGCGGCGCTCGCCACGGCCGAGCTCGCGGGACGAAGCGGTCAGGACCTGCTGCGCGCCGTGACGCTCGCTTACGACGTCGGCGCCCGGATGGTCTCGGCGCTGGGTGTCGGACAGGGATCGCGTCAGCATAGCCCGTCGTGCCTGATGACGACCTTCGTCGCCGCCACGGCCGCCGCCGCGATGCTGCGCCTCGACCAGCGGCAGGTGCGACACACCTTTTCCTATGCGGCACAACAGGCCTCCGGCATCGGCTTCTGGACGCGCGACCGCGAGCACGTCGAGAAGGCGTTCGATTTCGGCGGAATGGGCGCGCGCAACGGTGTGATGGCGGCCACCATGGTGGCGATGGGATTTTCGGCGGTCGAGGATCCCTTCAGCGGCGCCGAGAATATCTACACGTCCCTGGCCGACAAGCCGGCGCCCGAGAAGCTCCTGGCCGAGCTCGGGTCGAGCTACGCCGTCTTCGGCACGACGATCAAGAAATGGACCGTCGGGGCACCGCTGCAGTCGGTGCTCGATTCGCTCGCGGCGCTGCTCGATGATCCGGGCGTGCGCGCCGACAACATCAAGCACATCAGCGTCGATATGCCGACCGCCAGCGTGCGCATCGTCGACAACAGCACGATCCCGGATCTGTGCCTGCAACACCTGGTCGCACTGATGATCGTCGACCGCAGCGCCACGTTCGCGAGCGTGCACGACGTGGCGCGCATGAGCGATCCGAGGGTGCTTGCGGTCCGCAAGCTGGTCGAGCTGGTGCCGAGCCAGGAGCTGCAAATGGCGGTGCCGGCGCGCCAGGCGATCGTGCGTATCGAGACGGCGGATGGGCGCTCGCTCAGCCGTCGAACTCAGGTGGTTCGCGGCACTGCGCGCAATCCGATGGATGCGAAAGAGGTCGAGGCCAAGGCGCTCGACCTGATGGCGCCCGTCATCGGTGCCGATCGTGCCCGCGCGCTCATCGCCGCGGTCGGCGACCTCGATCGGATCGGCCCGGTGTCCGGTTTGCGCCGGCTGTTGCAGGCATAGCCATTCTCTTGTCCGGCGGCCGCCATGGCCGGCCGCCGCGGCGGTGACGGTTGACGCCCCCGGGTGATCATCATATTCGGATTGCTCCGCGTCTGTCCGCGCCGTCACCCAGGCTCCAAAATGCAAGACGAGAGCTCACCGCAGCCGACCGCCGCGCATGACCGGGCGTCCGCGACGGAATTTCTGAACCTGCACGAGATCATTGCCAAGGCGCGCCAGAATCTGAACCAGAACGATTGGGACTACATCGTCGGCGGCACCGAAAGCGAGACCACGCTCGGGCGCAATCGCCTGGCACTCGATTCGATTGCGTTCCGGCCGCGCGTGTTGCGCGATGTCAGCAAGATCGATGCGTCGGTCGATCAGCTCGGCCGCAGGCTCCGTCTGCCCGTCGTGCTGGCTCCCGTCGGCGCTTTGGAAAGCTTCCATCCGGATGGAGCCACACCGGTGGTGCGCGCCGCCAAGGCGTTTGGCGTTCCACATATGCTCAGCTCGGTTTGCGAACCGGGGCTCGAGAAGACCGCCCAGGCCGCGCCCGACGCCGCACGCCTGTTTCAATTATACGTCCGCGGCGACGAAGCCTTCGTCGATGACCATGTCAGCCGCGCGATCGCCAACGGATATGCCGCGTTTTGCCTGACGGTCGATACCGCGATCTACAGCCGGCGCGAGCGCGACATCGCCAAACGGTTCGTGACCGCTGGCCGGCGACGAGCTTCTGGCCACGAATCCCAGGCGGCCCTCGATTGGCGGACGGTCAAACGCATCAAGGATCGCTTCAAGATTCCGGTCGCCCTCAAGGGCATCGCCACCGCCGAGGACGCCAGGATCGCGATCGAGCATGGCGTCGATTGGATCTACGTGTCGAACCATGGTGGCCGGCAGCTCGATCACGGCCGTGGCTCCATGGAGGTATTGCCCGAGATCGTGGATGCCGTCGGCGGACGTGCGAAGATCCTGGTCGACGGGTCCTTCTGCCGCGGCAGCGACATCGTCAAGGCGATCGCGGCCGGGGCGGATTTGGTCGGCCTTGGCCGCATGCAATGCTATGCGCTCGCGGCGGCAGGTGAGGCCGGTATCGTGCGTTTGCTCGAGCTGTTGGAGGATGAAGTCAGGCGATGTCTCGGCTTGCTCGGGGTCGGCGGGTTTGCCGAGCTCGATCGGTCTTATTTGCATCAGGCGCGGCCGGTCACGCTGCCGCATGTCTTGAGCGCGTTCCCGTTGCTCAAGGTCGAGGATTACCGCTACTGAGAGATTTTTGCGCCCTTTCGAAGCCGGCTCCGGGTGTGGTCGCGGATTTGCGGGCTTGCGGCGCGATCAAGCTCAGGAGAGGATGAACCGGGCGAGGGGCGGCCCAGATCGCCCCGGCGAGGAGGATCGGCCATGAACCGTACAGCATCGAAATTCTGCGCCGCATTGATCGCAGCGGCGATACTCTGCGCCGCACGCCTAGCGGCAGCGGGCGACATCACCACCGAGTGGGACAGCGTGAAGCTGCCGCCGAAGCCGGAGCTCAAAGCCGTGACGGTGGATCCGAAGACCACGGCGCTGCTCGTGCTTGATCTCATGCGGGGCAATTGCGGCGTGCGCCCGCGCTGCGTTTCCATCGTGCCCAATGTGAAGAAGCTGCTCGACGCGGCGCGGGCGCACAATATGATGATCGTCTACAATTTGACCGGAGCGTCGAAGCCCGAGGACATGGTCGACACCGGCGTCATGCCGAAGCCGGGCGACTTCATGATCAAGAACGGGCGGGGCGGCGACAAGTTCATCGATTCCAACCTCGATGCGGGCCTGAAGGAGAAAGGCGTCAAGACCGTGATCATCACCGGCACCTCGGCCCAGGGGGCGGTCGCCACCACCAGCAACGGCGCCACCGGACGCGGTTACAAGGTGGTGGTGCCGGTCGATGGGACCGCGTCGGAAGATGCCTTCCGCGAGCTCTACGGCATTTTCCATCTGGCCGGCGGCGGCCCCGCCGCCCTGACGCAGAA
>DASZKX010000029.1:0-5587 GCA_035552735.1 Xanthobacteraceae bacterium | reverse complement strand
AATCGCTCAATGCCGCGAGCGAGCGGTCGCGCTTGAGCGACGCCATGGCGTGACGCACCGCCTGCGCGGCGGCGAACAGCGCCACCGAGGGGAAGCTCACCGCCGTGACGCCGGCCGCCTCGAGCGCGTCGAGGTCGCGGTGCTTGGCGCCGGCCGCTTGCGAGATGGTCGCCATGTGCGGGCCCGGCACCTCGCGCAGCACCCTCTTGATCTCGTCGATAGTGTCGGCGCCCATGGGCTTGGCCATGTCGGCGCCCGCCGCCATGAACAGCTGGCAACGCTCGATGGCCGCATTGAGCCCCTCGACCCCCGCCGCATCGGTGCGGGCGCAGATGAGCAGATCGGGATCGCGCCTGGCATCGAGCATGGCCTTGATCTTGGCCAGCATCTCTTCGACCCGCACCACCTGCTTGCCGGGCAGGTAGCCGCAGCGGTTGGGGAAGGTCTGGTCGCTGATGAAGAATCCGGCGACGCCGGCCGCCTCGAAGCCGCGCACCATCTGGCGAGCATTGTTGACGCCGCCGAAGCCGGTATCGCCGTCCACATAGACCGGCAGCTCGACGGCGGCGCAGATGCGGGCATAGTGATCCGCATAGTCGCGCATGTTGGATTGGCCGGTGTCGGGCTGCGCCAGCATGCTGCCGACCGCCGCATAGCCGCCGGCGGTGACCGCTTCGAAACCCTGCGCCTCGATGATGCGGGCCGACATCCCATCATAGGCGCCGGGCATCAGGGTGAGACCCGGCTGCGTCATCAGCTCGCGCAGCCTTTTCCTGACATTCATGATCTTCCCTCCGTCTTGATTTTTGCCTTCGCGCTCCGAAGCCGACGGCGAAAGAGCGTCACCGCCTGGAATCCGTTGCGGTCTGCAGCCAGGGTTGCGCGCCGGTCATGCGCTGCTCGAAGACCGCGATCTCCGGCGCATGCTTGAGGGTGAGCCCGATATCGTCGAGGCCCTCGAGCAGGCGCATGCGATCGGCACCCGGCAGCTCGAAGGAGAGATCGGGTCCGCCCGGGCCGCTGATGCGCTGAGCTTGCAGATCGACCGTGAATGGCGCGCCACCATCGGCCGCAAGCACGCGCGCCTCGAACGCCGCGCCGTCGCCGGCATTGAGCTCGACCGGCAGGAGGCCGTTCTGCAGGCAATTCTCCCGGTAGATATCGGCGAAGCTGCGCGCCACGATGCAGCGGATGCCGGTCGCGATCATGGCCCACACGGCGCCTTCACGCGAGGAGCCGCAGCCGAAATTGCGGCCGGTCACTAAAATACTGGGCGCGCCGAACTGCGGCTTGTTGAGCGGAAAGTCCGGATCCGCGCTGCCGTCGGGCCGCTTGCGGGCGTTGGCGAACAAAAGCTCCGCCCAATCCGGATTGATGTTCCGATTGATGGGCGTGATCTGATCGGTGTTGATGTCGTCCCGCAGGAGCGGGACGGCCACACCTGTGAGCATCGTGAAAGGTTGCATTAGATGGCTCCCGCCAGCATCTGCCGCACATCGACGATGCGGCCCGCGATGGCGGTCGCGGCGGCGGTCGCCGGGCTCACCAGATGGGTGCGCACGCCTTTGCCCTGGCGGCCTTCGAAATTGCGATTGGTGGTGGAGACGCAGCGATCGCCCGCCTCGCCGCGGTCGCCGTTGCCGCCCGCGCACATGGAGCAGCCGGATTCGCCCCAGAAGAAGCCGGCGGCGCGAAACACCGCATCGAGGCCGGCGGCCTCGGCCTCACGTTTCACGGTCGACGAGCCGGGCACCACCAGGGCCACCACACCGGACGCCACATGCCGGCCTCGCACCACCGCGGCGGCGGCTTCGAGATCCGGCAGGCGGCTGTTGGTGCAGGAGCCGATGAAGACCCGGTGCACCGGCAGGCCGGCGACCGCCATGCCGGGCGTCAATCCCATATAGTCGAGGGCACGGCGGTAGGCCGCCTCCTGGCCGGGCGCGACGCTCCCAAGCTCGGGCACGCGGCCGCCGACGCCCACCACCTGGCTCGGATCGGTGCCCCAAGTGATCTGCGGCTCGAGGTCGCCGCAATCGAGAACCACCTCGGAATCGAATTGCGCATCGTCATCGCTCTGGAGCGTGCCCCAATGGGCGAGCGCCGCATCCCATTGCCGGCCTTGCGGCGCGAAGGGGCGACCCGCGAGCCACCCGAAGGTCGTTTCATCCGGCGCCGTAAAGCCGCTGCGCGCCCCCATCTCGATCGCCAGATTGCAGAGCGTGAGCCGGCTTTCGATCGACATCGCCCGTACCACCGAGCCGGCATATTCCACCGCGTGGCCACGGCCGCCCGCGATGCCGACCTCGGCGATGATGCGCAAGGCGACGTCCTTGGCGGTGACATGGGGTCCGAGCCGACCCTCTACGCGCACACGCATGCGCTTGGGTCGCTTGAGCGCGATCACCTGGGTGGCCAGGATATGCTCGAGTTCGCTGGTGCCGCAGCCGAAGGCGAGCGCCCCCAGCCCGCCGACCGTGCAGGCGTGGCTGTCGGGCACCGCATGGGTGGCGCCGGGCAGCACCAGGCCGAGCTCGGGCGCCACCACATGGGAAATGCCCTGCTCCGGATCGTCGATGTCGAACAGCCTGATGCCGTTTCTGGCGCTGCCGTCCCGCATGGCCTGCAGGAACGGCGTGCTCTCCGCATTGGTGGCGTCGTTGCGGCCGGGCTTCGTCGAGACCGTATGATCCTGCACCGAGAAGGTGAGATCTGGCCGGCGCACCGGACGCTGCGCTTGCGCGAGCTTCTTGAAGGCATGGGGCGCATGCAACTCGTGCAGCACGTGCCGATCGATATAGATGAGCTCGCGGCCATCGGGGCGGCGGGCCACCCGATGCGCATCCCAGATCTTGTCGAACAGCGTCTGCGCCATGGCGTGCTCCGGCTCCGATCGTTCCCGCACAAACCAGCCCTCTCCGTAGTCGTCCCCGCGAAGGCAGGGACCCAAAACCGTTATGGGTCCCGGTTAGCGCGTTTACGCGCGTCTTCGACGCGCTATGGGCCGGGACGACGCAGACAATGCCGGCCCCGCAACCCTAGCATGATCAGCGGCCCGGCGCCGGTTACCTCATGACGCGGCCTAAGATTGGGAAAGTCGGGAAATTCCCAGTATCGTGGCCTGAATGTCAATTGCGACGCCGGAGCGCAAGATGACGATTTCGCGGCGCGGCTTGCTCTGGGGAAGCGCTCTCGCGGCGGCAGCCGGCGTGCCGCGTCCATCCCGCGGTCAATCCCCGGTCGAGAACTTCTTTCGCGGAAAGTCCATCCGGGTACTGGTCGGCACGACGCCGGGCGCCGGCTACGATCTGGTGGCACGGCTCCTCGCCGCCCATATGGGCCGCCATATTCCGGGCAGTCCGGCCTTGGTGGTCGAGAACATGGCCGGCGCCGGCAGCCTCGCCATGATGAACTATCTCTACAATCGCGCGCCGCGCGACGGCACCGTGATCGGCGTGCCGCTGAACGGGGTCGTGCTGGAGCCGACCTTGAATCTCCTGTCGCGCAACGGCGGCACAGCAAATTTCGATCTCGACAAGATGAATTGGGTCGGCTCGACCACGCAGGACGGGCAGGTTCTCTGGTTTCGAGCCGATTCCGGCATCGCGACCATCGACGATCTCAAGGCCACGAAAAGCATCGTCGGGGCGAGCGCTCCGGGTGCGGACAATTTCACCGTCACGCTGCTCACCAACCGGCTCCTCGGCGCCAAGATGGACCTGGTGCGCGGCTATCGCGGTACAAATGATATCTTCCTCGCGGTCGAGCGCGGCGAGGCGCAAGGCAGCGCCACCGCCTATTCGGCCATCGTCAGCGGCCGGCCGCAATGGCTGGAGGAGGTCAAGATCAAGTTGCTGATCCAGTACGGGACCGAGCGGCTGCCCGAGCTGCCGGACGTGCCGACCGCGCTCGAGCTCGCGCCCGACGAGGAAACCCGCCGGATGCTGCGGTTCTTCGGCGTCAAGTTCAAGACCACCTATCCGTTCGTGCTGCCGCGGGACGTGCCGGCGGAGCGGGTCGCCGCCCTGCAATCGGCCTTCGATGACACCATGCACGATCCAGCCTTCGCGCAGGAAATGAAGAAAAGCAGCATACCGCTGCGCCCGATCAGCGGGCCGCAGATGCAGCGCATGATCCGGGAGACCTACGCGGCGCCGGAGAAGATGCTGGAGCGGTTGCGTGAGGCGGTGACGCCGTAGAACCTTGGCACAGTGGTGATTGATCGACCACTGACTCCCTCATCCTGAGGAGGCTGGCTTTTGCCGGTCGTCTCGAAGGATGCAGCCCCGGACGGCGGCGCGCGCGGCCATGGTTCGAGACGCCGGCTCCTCACCATGAGGCTGAAAGAGTCAAAATCTCTGTGCAGAGACAGTAGCGGCCTTGGTCGGGACGACACTATTGCCTGCAACCGCAACCCTCGCTCGCTTTGCAATGACCCGGAACCGGAATAGGCTGTCCGGCAGGTGCCGGACATGAGCACGACCAAGGGAGATGGATACATGCGCGATGGATTTGCGAGATCACTGTGTGCGAGCACGCTGTGCGCCGGTGTGGTGCTGGCGCTTTGCAGCGCTTTGGCCACGGCGGGCGAGATCAAGGTTGTGACGGTCGGTGCGCTGCAGAATGCCCTCAGGCCGCTCGGCGCCGACTACACCAAGCAAAGCGGGGATCAGGTCACCTACAAATTCACCAATCCGGCCAACCTGAAGAAAGAATTGGCCGAGGCCCAGTACGACGTGATCATCGCGTCCGCACCCTCGATCGAGGAGCTCGACAAGGGTGGCGAGTTGCAGGCCGGCAGCCACGTCAAGGCGGTCCGGGTCGGCATCGGCGTGGCGGTGCGCGAGGGCGCGCCCAAGCCCGACGTCTCCACCCCGGAAGCCTTCAAGAAGGCCGTCTTGGCGGCGCGCAGCATCGTCTATACGGATCCGGCCACCCCCAACGGCAGCGGGGTGGTCACCATGCGGATTCTGGCCGCCGCCGGGTTGGTCGACGCCGTGAAGGCCAAAGGCAAGCAGGAGGGCCTCGGCCCCGGCAAGCAGCTGATCGCCAAAGGCGAGGTCGAGATGGGGCTGTTCAACATCAGCGAGGCCACCATACCGGGCGTCGTGGTGGCCGGCCCGGTGCCCGCACCCTTGCAGGAGTATACCAGCTACGATGCGGCCCTGATGGCGGGCACCGCCAACAAGGACGCCGCGGCGGCCTTCTTGAAATATGTGACCGGCAAGCCGGCGGCGGCGATCTGGAAGGCCGCCAACATCGACGCCATGTGACGGCGGCTTGCGGCGAGCATTCGTCACGCGCTTAGCGGCGACTGAAGGCCCAGCGCTTGATTGGGCCGGCGAAATCCACATCGCTTCCGATTGCCGCAGCCGGCCGCCGATCGGCTGCTTGACTCGTTCATCGTCCGCCTGAATGATCGGCAGGGCCGAACTCAAAGCAATCGGATTCCGTGGAGGGTACGATGGGCACAAAGCCGGATCATGGCTGGAGCTGGTGGTACCTGCTGCTGCTGGCGCAATTCGTGCCGGCGCTGTGGGTGCCGTTCTACAACTCCGCCGAGCCGAGCTGGATCGGCCTGCCCTTC
>DASZKX010000028.1:0-2373 GCA_035552735.1 Xanthobacteraceae bacterium | reverse complement strand
GACGACCTCATTGCGCAGGGCCGGCTCACGGCCGGCAGCCGCGTCGATATCGCGCGCTCCGGCATCGGGGTCGCGGTGCGGGCGGGCGCGCGCAAGCCCGACATCGCGTCGACCGCCGCCTTCAAGGCCGCGGTGCTGGCGGCAGGCTCGATCGTGCTGTCCTCGGGGCCGAGCAGCGTCTACCTGGCGCGCCTTTTTCAAACGATGGGCATCGCGGATGCGACGAGGGCGAAGACCATCCAGATTGCGCCCGGGCTGGCGGTCGGCGCGGCGGTGGCACGTGGCGAGGGCGAGATCGGCTTCACGCAGGTGAGCGAATTGCTCTCGGCGGACGGCATCGACTATGTCGGGCCGCTGCCGGCGCAGGTGCAGCACGTCACAGTGTGGTCGGCCGGGCTGCACGTGGCGGCGCCGGCACCGGACGCCGCCAAGGCGCTGATCCGGCATCTTATGGCGCCGCACGCGGCTGACGTGATCAGGCGCAGCGGTATGGAGCCGGCGTGGTGAATTGCTTCGGGTCTTTGTTGCGTCAGCGCTGCGCGCCTACGCTTGCGACGCTGCCGAACTGGTCTTGCGGACGATTTTCTTCTATCCTGACGGACGGCTTGGCCGGCGAGGGCTCGGGCCGGCGCCGAACAGCGGATCCGGCATCTGCAACACCTCCGTGACGATCCGACGCTCATCGAGAAGCATACGCCTACAACAATGAAACAAGAGGGATTGGAAATGCACAAGCGTCTCGTCCGTGGAATCCTGGCCAGCCTGTTGCTCGCCACACCGGCATTCGCGGAGGATCAGATCAAGGTCGCCTGCGGCGATATCGGCCCCTTGCAGGACATGGTTCCGGAGATCGGCAACCGTCTCGGCATCTTCAAGAAATACAACCTCGCGGTCGAGCCGCTCTATACGCAGGGCAGCGCCGAGAGCCTGCAGGCCGTCCTCTCCGGCAGCGTGCAGGTCGCCATCGCGGCCGGCACCTTCGGGGTGTTCTCGGCCTATGCGAAGGGCGCCCCGGTCCGGGTGATCGGCGCGACCATGACGGGCGTGACCGATCAATTCTGGTACGTGCGCGCGGATTCGCCGATCCACTCGTTCAAGGAGACCGAAGGCAAGACCATCGCGTTCTCGACGCCGGGCTCCTCGACCCAGATCGCCGTGCTCTCCCTCATGGATCTCTACGGCGTGAAGACCGCCAAGCCGGTCGCGACCGGCGGCCCCGCCGTGACCCTCACCCAGGTGATGACCGGACAGATCGACGTCGGCTGGTCGACCGCGCCCTATATCGACGCGCTCGAAGCCGGCAAGATCCGGATCATCGCCCGTCCCGGGGAGGTGCCGCGGCTGCGCAATCAGACCGTCCGCATGATCGTCGCCAATGCGGACGCGCTCGCCAAGAGCCGCGATGCGATCGTGCGCTATATGAAGGCGGTGCGCGAGATCACGGCGTGGATCTACGACAATCCGGACGGGCTCAAGACGCTGGCCGAGGTCTCCAAGATCAGCGAGCCGGTCACCGCGCGGGTGCGGGCCGAGTTCCTGCCCAAGGAAGCGACTGATCCGGACCGTATCGCCGGCATCGATGAGATCATGCCGGATGCGGTGAAGCTGAAATACATTCCGGCGCCGCTGACGCAGAGCCAGCTCAAGGAGCTCATCCAGGTTCCGCTGCAATAGCGCGAAGGCCGCTGATGAGGCGGTGTGATGACCGGCGCGACGATTGAAACCGCACAAGCCCCCACCGGCCGCAGACGGGTCAGGGCGTTGCTGCTGAGCGATCGCATCGAAACCTCGAACCTCGAGCGCGACGGCGTCGTCTCGACCGTTCCGCTGACCTACCGGTTCGGCAAGGACGGGCTGGTCACGGTGTTCCGCTATGGGGTCGTGGTCCTGATCGGGCTCGCGACGGCCGAAGAGGACGAAGTGCTGGCGAGCCTGTCGGGGCGCCTCACTCGCCCGGTCGCACCCCGTGAGGAGGAGGTCGCCCACATCGTCGTCGTTCCGGAAAAGGACGATCAGATTCTTCCCGGCGGCCCGATCACGCTGAAAGCGCTGACGCCCGAGCATCTGGTCGTGATCGCGGACGCGCTCTCGAAGAGCGTGGTGCTGGCGCGGGACGAGCGCGAGGTTTCCGCCGTCTTCGAGCTGGTCGAGCCGTTCGCGCGGCAGCTGGCCGAGAAGGGCCGCTCCACGGGCGGCCGCCGCGCCAATCTCAAGCACATCGGCAATGCCCTCTTGGTGCAGCACCGCGTCTCGGGTCGGGTCGCGGTCGCGGACAAGCCGGACGTGCTGTGGGATCGCCCCGATCTGGAGCGGCTCTATGCCCGGCTGGAGGACGAATACGAGCTCAAGGAGCGCGCCGAAGCCTTGACCCGC
>DASZKX010000027.1:0-35097 GCA_035552735.1 Xanthobacteraceae bacterium | reverse complement strand
GCGTTCCGCTCGTCTTCTGAAGCGTGCGCTTCGGCGTAATAGGCGGCCACGATGATCGGCGCGCGCCCGGGCGGCCAGATGACGGCGATGTCGTTGGTCGCGTTGTTTCCGCCCGAGCCGGTCTTGTCCGCGACCCGCCAGCCGCTCGGCACGCCAGCGCGCAACCGCTTATCCCCGGTCTTGTTGGCGAGGAGCCAGGCCGTCAGTTGCCCGCGAGACGCGGTGGACAGCACGGTGCCGAGAATGGTTTTGCGCAGGTTCTCGAGCATCGCCACCGGGGTGCTGGTGTCGCGCGGATCGCCCGGCGCGGCCTCGTTCAGCTCCGGTTCCCGCCGGTCGAGTCGGGTGACGCCGTCGCCGAGCGGGCGCACGTAGGCGGTCAGCTCCGCCGGCCCGCCGAAGCTGTCGAGCAAGAGGTTCGCCGCCGTGTTGTCGCTGAGGGTTAACGCGGCTTCGCAGATTTCGCCGACCGTCAGGCCGCCCACGCCAAAGTGCTTCTCCGTGAGCGGGGAATAGGGCACGAGATCATCCTTCGCGTAGACGATCCGGCGGGCGAGGCTCTCCTCGCCGCGGTCGACTCGCGCCAAGACAAACGCGGCGGCGAGAAGCTTGAACGTGCTGCACAGCGCAAAGCGTTCGTCGCCGCGATATGCGATCCGCTCCAGGCTCGCGCTGTCGAGAACCGCGACGCCCAGCCGGCCGCCATGGCGACCTTCGAGACCGGCAAATCCGCGTTGCAGCTCGCCCGTCCGGTCATCGGCATCGGCCCGCCGGCTCAGCAGAGCCGGTCCTGCGAGCAGTGAACCGGTCAGCAGCGCCCGGCGTGAAATCACGGCGTTCTCCCGTTCGATGAAATCCAGCACCCCACCGGGATTGGGCCCCGGCTGATCAGAGCCGTTCACTAACCTTGGAACGGTCCCAAGCGCAAATCTCCGCTTCACCGCCCGCCTGGAAAAGAGAGCCGGCGCGTGAGAAGCGGATCGAGGAGAGGGACGAAGAGAAAGAGTGAACGCGTCTGGCGCTACTTCTGCGGCGCCCTTCTCGTTGCATTGCTCAAAGCCCCGCACCTCGGCAATCCGGATGCGGGGATCGAGCCGTTGCGGGAGCGCGGGCAACGCCCGCGCCGCCCTCGAGACGGCCGGCAAGGGCAGGATCAACAGTTCGCCCGAGCCTAGAAGGGGCTGAGCACGCGACGCATCCAATCGAGATTGCGCGTCGATTTTCCGGCCCGCGGCGCGCGCTGCACTTCCGAGTGGCGGCTGCGCTGCGGAATGCCGCGCTTCCTGACGGGGCGCGCCCGTGTGGCTCTGGGCGCGGCGACCCGTGCAGGCTGCTGCGGTGCCGGCGCCTGCTTGTCGCTGTCGGTCGACCCGACGACACTCGCAAGACTCGGCGGCTTGATGGCCGTGACTTCATCCACGAAGGCCTTGATGCCCGACGCAAGCCACATCGTATGCAAGTTCTTGGGCTCGCTCGCCGTGATGGTGTGGCGCAGGAAGCTCGGCGCCACCCTGGTCGAGACCAGTTGCGTGTGATTGAACTCGGCCCGATTGCTCGACCCATAGGGCAGATAAAGCCCGACCCGCCACACGATGTTTTGCCAGAGCTTGGCGGACCGCGATCCCGGCCCGCCGATGCCGGTCATGTCCACCGCCAGCCCGTAGCTGTGCAACGAATTGAACTTGTCGCCGAAGCCCCCGATCCCGAAGGCGGGTGGCCGATAGGCCGAAAAAACCCCGGTGTGGGTCATTCCGGCCTGCCGCGCGAGCTGGACGGCGGCCGCCAGCTTGACGATGAAGTCGGGGTGCAGCCGCCCGATCGCGACCGGCACGCCCTGGCGCACCATCGTATAGCCCGGCGTCGCGGTATCGATCAGATAGGCCTTGGCTTCCTCGACCGCTGATTTCGCTTTGGTCCCCTCGATCGCGCGTTCCTCGATCACCGCCGGCAGGCTGGCAGTCGCCGGATTGACCGGCGCTTGCGGCCGCGGCACCTCGCCGAAATCGGGCAGCTTGAGCGTGACCTGCTTGGGCTCCACCACGGCGGCCGATTGCGGTCGCGGCAGCACGGAGAGCGAAAGCGCCAGCGGCGTCGGGCCCCAGATCCTCTCCTTCAGGTCGGTCATCTCCTGACGCAGGGTCTCGACCTCGACGACTTGCCGGCGCAGGTCGCGCATGTCCTTCTTCAGCGACGACAGCGCCTTGGTGTCCTTCTCGGCCTTGGCAGCGATCGCCTTCGCGGCCGCCTTGCGTTGACGCGACTCATGATGATGAATCGACGGCGGCTCGAGATGACGCCGGACCTGCGGCTGCTCTCCGTTTGCGGAGTTGGAATTTGCGGAATAGGAATTTGCCGGGCAGGACTGAGCCAGGATCAAGCCCAAGCCCGTGCTGATGCCGAGTGCGTACCGGTTCCGGAACGTCATGTACTCTCCCCCCTTGCCGATAAGCTCGCAGTGCTCGCAGCGGTCTTCCTCAATCAATTGTTCAAGCGTTTTTGCTCCTCAGCGCGTTGGCCCCCCAAGTCCATGCAAGCCACGCCCATGCAAGCCACGCCCATGCAAGCCACGTCCATGCAAGCCACGTCCATGCAAGCCACCGACAAGATCGCCTTCGCCCGGACAAAGTCTCGATAGCCGAGCCGCGGTCGGCCTCGTCCAGCCAACGACAACCGCTCTCGTCACCGGCCGCCCCATCGGGGGATTCCATAGCTAACCGATTCGCTGTAATTCCAAAAGATTGGACACCGACTGTGCCCAAGGTCGCTGTGTATAGAAAACGCCAGAGATAGAATTGGCGACGTCTGGTGCGCTTTTCAGGAACCGATAATTCGACGTCTGCTTGCTCCGCCAAAACAATCTACACACGCTGCGTGATCGCGAGCCGGTCTGAACTGTCGCCGGACGCGTCGACTTCGCCAGCCGCCGAGGCCGAACGCTTGACGCCTGCGCGCAAATCAGTGCATTCGGTAAATTGAAACTCACGAAGTGTGTGTCGTAGGGCGCAATCGCTTTATTGCGCCGCTCGGCGCCGCCGCTCGGCGCCGCCGCTCGCGCCTAAACCTGAAGGTATGGAGCGGGGCGCGGCCAATTGGCGCAATAAAGCGATTGCGCCCTACAAGTGCGCGCAGATTCGCCAGCCCGCGGGCGCCGCATGGCTTCGAGGCCACCATGGCGCTGGACTGCACCCCTAGAATGAGACACGGAAACTAGCTCGTAGGGCGCAATCGCTTTATTGCGCCGCTCGGCGAGGCTGATGGCGCAATAGAGCGATTGCGCCCTACGCCCACCGTTCTGGTGGTTTTCCTCGGTACAGGCGCCGCGCCGGCGCCCGCCCCCAAACTCGAATAACAATGAAAATCCATTGTTCTTTACAATGGGACCGCGCGCGCCAAGGACAGCCCTCAGGGCTGATCGGCGACCGGGATTTTCACGTCGTGGAATGCGCGCTCGTACATCGCGTAGACCTCGCGCACCAGGATGTGGGTCGCGACCTCGTTCTCGGTGCGGCCGAGCTTTCCCAGCGTCGCCAGCAGGACCAGATAATTGAAGGTCTCCTCCGGCAAGGTCAGGCTCAGGGAGCGCGCCTCGGAGCGGTTTTCAGGTCTGGCCATGCCCACGCCTCACATTATTATTGGCTTATAATGGCATTTTAACTCTTGCTTAGCGAATCGAATCGTGACAGGTTTTGGGCGGGTTGAAACATGGTGAACACGGACTCGGGAGCAATAATCTCGGTGTCGACCATGCGGACGGCGGGGGTCCAAGTCCCCATCGCGCGCCGCGTTTGACGGCCGGGCTTCGTTCGGTCTCCCACCCGCCGACCGCGACCCCACTCGCCTCATGCCGGCTCGGCAGCCCGAGACGGCGCGGCTGAACGACCCCGCCTGCCCAGGCAGGCGCGAACGAGGATTTGTGCCTGTTGAAGGTCAGCACGCCGCGGCTGCGGCGCAAACCGGATCGAGGAACCAGCATGGGCGCCACTATTCCAAAACAGAGCATCGCACCCGCCGCCCGGGCATCGAATGTGAGCGCGCGCGCAGCGACCTGGACCGCCGAGCGCGTCGAGCAACTCAAGGGCTGCGTCGATGCCGGGCTCACCTGCAGCCAGATTGCCGCCGAGATCGGAGTGACCCGCAATGCCGTCATCGGCAAGATGAATCGTCTCGGCCTGTCGCGCCCGCGCGGCGTGAGGGCGAGCGCCCCCGCGGCCAAGCGCACCGCCGACAGAAACGGCCGCGGCAACGTCACCCGGCTCTTCAGCCAGCATCGAATCCTCATGCGGCTGCCGCCCGAGCCGCAAGAACGTTCCGCGGTGGTCTCGATCCACGGCGGGCGCGGCTGCTCGCTGCTCGATTTGAGCCCGGGAAATTGCCGTTGGCCGATCAGCGAGCCGGGCGCGCAGGACTTCTGCTTCTGCGGGAACCAGCAGGTCGAAGGCCTGCCCTACTGCGTGGGCCACGCCCGCATGGCCTACAAATCAGCCGTCCGGGCCCCCAGCGCGCGGGCGTGATGGCGCCCGTTTGTCTTCTCCCTCTTGTCATGGCCGGACAAGGCCTGACAAGGCCCGGCCATGACAAACGGAAGGCCGTGCATCGGGTTTATGCCACCGGCAGCGCTGCATCGGACGCGGCCGGCGCGGCGGCATCGGCGTAGCGGCTGACCGGCCGCTCCAGGCCGAGATGCTCGCGCAACGTGGCGCCTTCGTACTCGGTGCGGAACAGGCCGCGCCGCCGCAACTCGGGCAGCACCAGCTCGACAAAATCATCGAGCCCGCCCGGCAGGAACGGCGGCATCAGGTTGAAGCCGTCGCAGCCGCCCTCCTTGAACCATTGCTCCATGTGATCGGCGACCTGCGCGGGCGAGCCGCGCACGACGCTTTTTCCGCGCGCGCCCGCGACCCGCATCGCCACCTGCCGCAGGGTGAGCTTCTCGTTGCGCGCCATCTCGATCACGTATTGGAACGTGCTCTGGCTCGCGTTCGACAGCGGCAGGTTCTCCGGGAACGGCCCATCGAGCGGATAGGCCGAGAGGTCCAGGCTGCCCAGCACGAGCGAAAGGATTTCGCGCGCCACGACGGGATGGATCAGCGACTGCAGACATTCGTATTGCTCCTGCGCCTCCGCCTCGGTGCGCCCGATGATGGCGCTTAAGCCCGGCATGATCTTCACCTGGTCGGGCGAGCGGCCATGGGCAGCCACACGCCCCTTGAGACCGGCATAGAATTTTTGCGCCGCCTCCAGCGTGAGCGGCGCGCAGAAGATCACCTCGGCGAATTCGGCCGCCACCTTGATCATGTCCTCTGACCCTCCGGCCTGCACGATCACCGGACGGCCCTGCGGCGTGCGCGGCACGTTCAACGGCCCCTGCACGGAATAATTCTCGCCCTTGTGGTTGAGCGCATGCAGCTTGTCGGGATGGAAGAACAGCCCGGATTCCTTGTCGCGCACGAAGGCATCGTCGTCCCAGCTGTCCCACAGGCCGATCACGATCTGCGCGAATTCGCGCGCCCGCTCGTAGCGCTCGCCATGCAGATAGTGCTTGTCGCGGCTGAAATTGCGGGCCTCCGCCTCCTGGCCCGAGGTCACCAGGTTCCAGCCGGCGCGGCCGCCGCTCAGGTGATCGAGCGACGCGAACTTGCGCGCCACATGGAACGGCTCGTTGTAGCTGGTCGAGGCGGTCGCCACGAGCCCGATATGGCTGGTGAGCGGCGCCAGCGCCGAGAGCAGCGTCAGCGGCTCGAAGTTGGCGATATATTGCGCCGAACGGGACAGCGCTTCCATCTTGGCGTCGCGCACGCAGACATTGTCGGCCAGGAACACCATGTCGAGCTTGGCGCGCTCCGCCGTGCGGGCGATCTCGAGATAGTGCTGGAAATTGATGCCGGCGTCGGCCTGGGCGCGTGGATGCCGCCACGAGGCCACATGGTGACCGGTCGGATTGAAGAAGGCGCCGAGCCGCATCTGGCGTTGGGTCGTGCTCATCGGTCGCTCGACTCGTCGGTCATCGCGTGCGCTTCCTGGCGGGCTGCCACTTTCGGCCTGCAAGCCGGAGGACTATACCGCGTTCCCAGGCATGGGTAGAGGCGATAGAGGCGCAACGCCCCATGGAACGGGGCCGGTGGCTTGCGGCTCCATCGGCGAGGACGGCTCGGCGAGGACGTTTGGCGAGGACGGTTTGGCAAGGACGATGTCATGACCAAGAATTCAGAGGAGCTGCATCCGCGCGGGCGCCGCTTTCGCTCGCAATTGTGGTTCGACAATCCGGAAGATCCCGGCATGACGGCGCTCTATTTCGAGCGCTATCTCAATTTCGGCCTCACCAAGCACGAGTTGATGTCCGGCCGGCCGATCATCGGCATCGCGCAGTCGGGCTCGGATCTGTCGCCTTGCAACCGGCACCATCTGCAGCTCGCCGAGCGCGTGCGCGAGGGCATCCGTGACGGTGGCGGCATTGCGCTCGAGTTTCCCACCCATCCGATCCAGGAGACCGGCAAGCGGCCGACCGCGGCGCTCGACCGCAATCTCTCCTACCTCGGCCTGGTCGAGGTCTTGTTCGGCTATCCGCTCGACGGCGTGGTGCTCACTACTGGCTGCGACAAGACCACGCCCGCCGCCATCATGGCGGCCGCCACCGTGAATATTCCGGCGATCGTGCTCTCGGGCGGGCCGATGCTCGATGGCTGGTGGAAGGGCGAGCGCGCCGGCTCCGGAACCATCAAATGGGCGATGAGCAAGAAGCTGGCGGCGGGAGAGATCGACTACAAGGAATACATCGATGCGGTCGCGGCCTCGGCGCCCTCGATCGGCCATTGCAACACCATGGGCACCGCCTCGACCATGAACGCCTTGGCGGAGGCGCTCGGGCTGTCGCTCCCGGGCTGCGCCGCCATACCGGCGCCCTATCGGGAGCGCGGCCAGATCGCCTACGAGACCGGCCGCCGCGCGGTCGAGATCGTGCTGGAAGACCTCAAGCCCACCGACATCCTCACCCGCGCGGCGTTCGAGAACGCCATCGTGGCCTGCTCGGCGATCGGCGGCTCGACCAATGCGCCGATCCACATCAACGCCATCGCGCGCCATGCCGGGATTCTGCTCTCCATCGATGACTGGGAGAAGATCGGCTACGACGTTCCGCTCCTGGTGAACATGCTGCCGGCCGGAAAATATCTCGGCGAGGAATATCACCGCGCCGGCGGCCTGCCGGCCGTCATGCATGAATTGATCGCCGCCAAGCGCATCCATGAAGACGCCCTCACCATCAACGGCAAGACCGTGGGCGAGAACGGCCGCGCGGCGAGCGTCGCCGACCCCGATGTCATCCGGCCCTACGACCGGCCGCTCAAGGCGCAGGCCGGCTTCAAGGTGCTCAGGGGCAACCTGTTCGACTCCGCCATCATGAAGGTGAGCGTGATCGCGGAGGAATTCCGCGCCCGCTACCTGTCCTCCCCGACCGATCCGAACGCCTTCGAGGGCCGCGCCGTGGTGTTCGACGGCCCTGAGGACTACCATCGCCGCATCGATGATCCGGCGCTCGCCATCGATGCCGGAACGATCCTGTTCATCCGCGGCGTCGGACCGATCGGCTATCCGGGCTCGGCCGAGGTGGTGAACATGCAGCCGCCGAAGGCGCTGCTCAGGCAAGGCATCAATGCGCTGCCCTGCATCGGCGATGGACGCCAGTCCGGCACCTCCGGCTCGCCCTCGATCCTCAATGCCTCGCCGGAAGCCGCGGCCGGCGGCGGGCTCGCGCTCATAAAGACCGGCGACCGGGTGCGCATCGATCTCAACCGCGGCACCGCCAATATGCTGATCTCAGACGCGGAGCTCGCCGCGCGTCGGCAGGCGCTGGAGCAACAGGGCGGCTATCCCTTCCCGGAAAGCCAAACGCCGTGGCAAGAGATCCAGCGCACCCTGGTGGACCAGCTCGCCGACGGCATGGTGCTCAAGCCCGCGGTCAAATACCAGCGCGTTGCCGAAAAGACCATTCCGCGCAACAGCCACTAAGCGCCAAGGACCGGCACAGCTCGTAGGATGGGTTAGGCGCCAATTGAGCGTCGCGCCGACCTCTACGGTCATGGCGCCGTAACCCACCATCAGCGGACCAAACAAACTCAGCTTCTACGCTGGAGCTGTCGTTCGGTCCGGCTGCGCGCGCTGCTCGGCCGGCTTCTCGGCCCGGGTCAGGTTGAAGGCGCTGTTGATGAGCGCAACGTGGGTGAAGGCCTGCGGAAAATTGCCAATGAGGCGGCCGCTGCGCGGATCGTATTCCTCGCTCAGGAGGCCGACATCGTTGCAAAGCGCCACCAGCCGATCAAACAACGCCCGCGCTTCGTCCCAGCGTCCTTGCAACACATAGGCGTCGACCAGCCAGAAGCTGCAGGCCAGAAACGCCCCCTCGCCTGCCGGCAATCCGTCCGGGGCGGTCTCGCTGCGGTAGCGCATGACGAAGCCGTCGGCCATGAGGCCGCGCTCGATCGCCGCCACCGTGCCGACCACCCGCGGATCGCCCGCCGGCAGGAAGCCGACGATCGGAATCTGCAACAGGCTGGCATCGAGCTCCCGGCTGCCATAGGACTGCACGAAGCTTCCGAGCGAAGCATCGAAGCCATGACGACAGACGTCTTCGTGAATCTCCGCGCGCAGCGCTCGCCAACGGTGGGCGTGCGCGTGCTTGCCGCGTCCGAATGCTTCGTGGCTCTTGACCGCACGATCGAACGCGACCCAGGCCATGACCTTTGAATAGGTGAATTGGCTCCGCCCGCCGCGCACTTCCCAAATGCTCTCGTCCGGCTCGCGCCAGACCTTCTCGAGGTGCTCGAGAAAGGCGATCTGCACCGCGGCGGCCGCATCGCTGCGCGGAAGACCGCCGCGGCGGGCTTGATAGAACGCGTCCATCACCTCGCCATAGACGTCGAGCTGCAGCTGCTCATGGGCCCGGTTGCCGATGCGGACCGGTGCCGATCCTTCGTACCCGGGCAGCCACGGCACCTCCCATTCGGTGGTGCGCCGCTCGCCCGCGATGCCGTAGAGGATCTGCGCCTGCTGCGGGCTGCCGGCGACGGCCCGGACCAGCCAATCGCGCCATGCTTGCGCTTCCTCGTAATAGCCGGCGTTCATCGAGGCCAGCAGCGTGAACGTCGCGTCGCGCAGCCAGCAGAAGCGGTAATCCCAGTTGCGCGAGCCGCCGAGTTGCTCGGGAAGCGAGGTGGTCGGGGCGGCCACGATGCCGCCGGTCGGTTCATAAGTCAGTGCCTTCAGGGTCATCACCGAGCGCACCACGGCGTCCGACCAGCGGCCGGCCGGCCGGCAGCGCGCGGCCCACTCGCTCCAGAACGCTTCGGTCGCTTCAAGTCGCTCGACCGGGTAAAGCGGGTCGGGCGGGGGCAAATGCGATAGCCCGTAGGTCAGTATGAACGGCACCTGCTCGCCGGCCGCGACCGTGAATTCGCCTGCGTGTATCAGATCGCGGCCGACCAGCGCGACCGGCGAGCGCAGCACCACCATGTCGGGGCCCGCGATGGCGCGCAGGGTCTCGTCCCCGAGCTTCTCCACCCAGGGAACGATCGCCCCGTAGCCGAAGCGCAAGATCAGCTCGGTGTGCATGGCGACCCGGCCGCGCTCCCCGATCACCATACGCACGACATGGGAATGGCTGCTCCCCGTGGGCATGAAATCGACCAGCGTGACGGCGCCCTCGCGGCATTCGAAGCGCGTCTCCAGGATCAGGCTGTTGCCCCGGTATCGCCGCGTCACATGGGCTTCGCCATCACGCGGCGCCACCAACCAGCGTCCATGCTCGCTGGTGCCGAGCAGGGCCGCAAAGCAGGCATCGGAATCAAAACGCGGCCAGCACAGCCAGTCGATCGAGCCGTCGCGCCCCACCATGGCGGCTGCATTGCAGACGCCGATCAGCGCGTAGTCATCGAAGCGGGAGGGCATGATGGCTAGCCGGCAAGTCCGCAAGCCGCGAGCAGATCCGCAAGATGCCGGCAGCTCGGCCCGGTGTGCCTTCGCAGCAGTCGCAAGTGAGGCGCCATCTTCCATCCCAATGTTCAGCAGCCCGAGCCCGCTACCCTCCAGGGGATAGATAGGGCTCCAGGCATACCACTACGCGGCACGAGGCAAAAAGTTCCGCGCTGGCGCCGCGACGCCCTCATTCGCGGGCCACAGGCGGCCTTCTGTTGTCTTTGCCGCCAGCGCGGCGTTTACTCGCGGCCCCGCTCCTCGCAAGTCATCCGGCAGCTCCGTGACGATTTCCCGACCGCAAGTCCATCGACCACCCGTGGTCGCGTCCGCCCGCGTCACGATGCTGGCGGTGTGCGCCCTGACGGTGGCGGGCTTCGGTCTCACCGTCATGGCGCTCTATCCCGGTTACCTGACCAACGATGCCACCTATGTGTACGGCTACATCCACGACTGGCAGCTTGGCGACTGGCAATCGCCCTTCATGACCATGGTCTGGTGGCTGATCGATCCGATCGCCCCCGGATCGGGCAGCATGTTTCTCCTGATCGTGACCTTATACTGGCTCGGTTTCGGCATGATAGCGCTTGCCGTGGCGCGGCGGTCCGCCGGGCTTGCCCTGGCGGTGCCGCTGCTGGCGCTCACGCCGCCGGCCTTCATGCTGCTGTCGATGATCTGGCGTGACATCCTGTTTTCCGGTGTCTGGCTGCTCGCCGCCGCCGTCGTATACGCCGCCGCCGACCGTACCGGTCCGCTCCGCCGGCTCGTGCAGGTTCTCGCACTCCTCCTGGTGGCGTTCGGCATCCTGCTGCGGCCCAATGCCATTGCGGCAGCGCCCCTCCTCATCGCCTATGCGATCTGGCCGGCGCGGTTCGAATGGAAGCGAGCCGCGCTGATATTCCTTCCAGCGCTGATCGCCGGCTACGGGCTCGTTCATCTCGCCTATTATGAGATCCTGCATGTGAAGCGCGAGAACCCGCTGCATTCGTTGCTGGTGTTCGACCTCGGCGGCATCACCCATTTCACCAAGGAGAACCAATTTCCGGTGAGCTGGAGCGCGGATGAAATGATGCTCTTGACCAGCCGATGCTACGAGCCCCAGCACTGGGACAGCTATTGGACTCTCGACCCGTGCAGATTCGTGATGGCCCGGCTGGAGCGTCCCGACGATGTCATCTTCGGCTCGCAGCGGCTGGTCGACGCCTGGAAACACGCCGTCACCGCCCATCCGCTCGCCTATCTCCAGCACCGCATCACGGTGCTATGGACGTTTCTGGCGCTCCCGAACGTCACGCTCCAGCTCAATAGGCTCATTCTGCCCGACGAAACGCCGCTGGCGCACAATGTCTACTTCTTGGCGCTGCTGCCGCTCAACGATGCGCTCAAGTCGACCATCCTCTATCGCGCGGGATCGTGGCTGCTGCTCGGTGTCGCCATTGTGGGCTGGGCGTGGCCGGCGCGGCGCACGCCCAGCGGAGCGTTCGCCATCAGCGTGGCTACCGCCGGCATCTTCTACGTCATGACCTTCGGCTTGCTCGGGGTGGCGACCGATTTCCGCTACGCCCATTGGGGCGTGGTCGCCGATCTCGCGGCGTTGGCGCCGGCGCTGCTGGCCGGGCGGGAACGGCGTCCCAGCCAGCGAACCTAGGCCGTGTGTCCCGGGTCGTTTGCCTTGGGGATGTCGAGCGTATCCTCGTCGGCGATCGGTGGCTTGGGCGGCTGTCCTGGTATCCCCTGCTCTCCGAGCTTTTTCTTCGCTATGTCGTCTTCGGTGACGCGGTCCTCCTCGCGGACTTTTGAACGGCTCATCGTGGTGTCTCCCAGTTCTGGTTGGGCAGATCAACATCGTTGACGCAAGGCACAAAGAAATTGGTGATCGATCTCGCAGACCAACGCGCCCGCAATCGCCGGGTTCCTGCAGCAACGACTGCGATCTTGAGAGGCTGCTCCGAGGCGAAAGGATGGAGCGATCCCTAATCGGCATATCGCTTCGGCTTGGTCTCCGCGAGAAATGCCCATGCGGTGGCGGTCGCGGCCGCCGCCACGGCCGCGATGGCTAAAAACCCCGCCGCGCGCCCGAACTCTTGGAAGGCAAATCCGCTGAGGCTCGTGCTCAGCGCAGCCGCGATCGCGAGCATCGCCCCGATGGCACCCTGGGCAAGATTGAAGCGGCCAGTGCCTGCCGTCAGGTCGGTGATCACCAGGACAGTCATGACGTTGATGATTGATCCCGTGACACCATCGAGGAGCTCGATTGCGACCATCGCCCGATAATTCGTCACGAAGGCAAACAATACGGCGCGCACCACCTCGAGACCGAGCCCGATCAGCAGCACCGGCTTGCGTCCCCTCATCTCCGAAATATAGCCGACCCATGGCGCCAGGATCGCGACGACGATTTGCGGCCCGATGATCAGGCCCGATATCAAGATCGACCCGGACACGGCCTTGCTGGCTCCGAACGTCTCGCTCACCAGCGGCAGCATCGAGGCATTGGCGAACTGGAACAGGGTCAGGCAAACCGTGAACTGCAGGAGCCCGCGATTGGTCGCAAGATCGGTCAGGCGCTGCAGTTTTTGGCCTTGCGCGCCACTCGGCGCGTTCCGCGCGCGCGCATGATCGATCTCGTCGGCGCGAATGCGGCTCAAGGCGACGAGGGCCGGAGCGCACAGCGCGGCCGCTGCCAGGAAAATCGCACGTGCAGACACGAAGCTGCCCATCGCCCCCAGCACGCCGGCCGTCAAGGCGGTACCAGCGCCCGAGAACCCAAAGTTGCGCCCGGTGCGCAGCGACATCGCGCGCCGGCCGACCAGACCGAGACTGATCGCCGCGATCGCCGGTGTGATGATGCCGGCAGTCGCGCCATGCAGTATTTCAGCCACGAAAACGAGCGCAAAGCTCGGCGCCAACGCGTAGATCAGCGCGGCGGTGCAGATCATGATCACCCCGAGCGCGACGAGCCCGCGCTTCCACGACGCCGCGTCGGCGAGCGCGCCGCCCGGGACCAGGCTCAATACGCCGGCAAATCCGCCGGTACCCAGCGCCAGCCCGACATCCGCCTGCGACCAGCCGAGATCGGCCAGATAAAATGCGACGAAGGTTCCGAATCCGGTCTGTACGTCGGCGATGAAGAAGTTGGTCCAGTCGAGACCATTGCGGCTCTGTCTGGACGCGGGCGTGCGCAGCAACCGCCGAGCGTGGCGGTAGCGCGTGACGGCGCGGCGGATGTGCGAGCGGTGGCGGGCGGCAACCATCGGTATCGGCGTTCAGCGCAAAAGTCCGGTACGGCAACGGTTGCGATCGGACTTGAGTTCCGCCGGTTTTGCGATTCCGCAGCGGACTTGGCTAGCGGCGCGCCTTCCCCATGACGGATTGATTCTCCAGCAAGCGCGCGAACGCGGCGCGGGCTTGCTCGATCATGCCGTCCAGCATGGCTCGGCCCCGATCCGCGGAAGCCGCGCCGGGATCGCCGATGATCCCCGCCCGCGCGAGCCGCGGATCGTCGGTGCACCAGGGCCAGGTCACGCCGCGATCGAAGATCAGCGCGTCGACGCTGTCCGGCGCCGGCGGCGGCCCGGCGCTCGCGATCAAGTCGCCGCGCACCAATTCGGGCGCCAGCGCCAGCATGACCGAGGTCTCGCCGGCGCCGCCATGGACGTCGCGCAGCGCGGCCGGGGTGGCCTTGGCGAGGTCGAACGGATGGATCACGCAGGCATTGAGCGCGAGATCGCCGCGCAGCTCCTGCAGCAGGTTCTCGAGAATTCCGCGATTGCCGCCGTGACCGTTGACGATGGCCAGATTGCGCGCCGGCAGCGCGCGCACGATCTCGCGCCCGATCTCCTTGAGCAAAGCCGCGAAGGTCTGCACCGACAGGCTGAGCGTGCCGGGCGCCCAGTCGTGCTCGCGCGAGAGGCTGATGGAGAGCGTCGGCAGCTGCCAGAGGTCGAATTCATCTCCGCAACGCGCGATCAGCGCCCGCGTGAGCTCCTCCGCCACGACCACATCGGTGTTGAGCGGCAGATGCGCACCATGCTGCTCGATGGCGCCGATCGGCAGACAGAGAATGGACGATTGCTTGAGCTTTCCGGAGATTTCCGGAAACGTCAGCTCACCAATCGAGCGGGGAAACCGCGAACGTTCCAACGGATGACATCCTGTGAGCGCACGTCACGGTGCGCGATTATCGCCCACCGGCTCGTCCTCGCCGAGAACCGTCATGAGATGATCGAGCTGGTGCCCGGCACGCGTCGCCTTGGCGGTGAGATAGCGGCGATTGTCGGCGTTGATCGCCCCTTGCAGCGGAATTCGGCCCGAGACCTCGATGCCGGCCTGCGCGAGGCCGTCGAGCTTGGCCGGATTGTTGGTCAACAGCAGCACCCGCCTGCAACCCAGCAGCTCCAGCATGCGCACCGCGATCCCATAATCGCGCTCGTCGTCATCATAGCCGAGCGTGGCATTGGCATCGAGCGTATCAAGGCCC
Organism: Xanthobacteraceae bacterium; assembly: GCA_035552735.1. Lineage (GTDB taxonomy): Bacteria > Pseudomonadota > Alphaproteobacteria > Rhizobiales > Xanthobacteraceae > VAZQ01. Next base: position 20,654 of record DASZKX010000027.1, on the reverse strand, counting down.
TCGTCCTGCAGCTGGTAGGCGCGCATCTTGTTGGCGAGCCCGAGCCCGCGGCCTTCCTGCCGCAGATAGAGAATGATCCCACCGCCCTCCTCGTCCAGCCGCGCCAGCGCCAATCTCAGCTGGTCGCCGCAGTCGCAACGCCGCGAGCCGAAGACATCGCCGGTGAGACAAGCTGAATGCATGCGGACCGGAACCGGCTGCAAAAAATCCGGCACGCCGACGATCACCGCTGTCGCAGTGCCGCCGATCACGTCGCGAAACACCACGAATCGCGTGGCCAGCCCGCCTTGGAGCGGCACCTGTGCTTCTGACGCGACCGTAAGGGTGCCCAGCGCCGCTTGGCGAAACGGCACCACCGCGTCGGCCCTGATCGTGATCAGGGGCGGGTCGCAACGCGCCGCCACGACGGCCGCCATCGGGGCGACCAGGAGCGCCGGAAGCCGCTGCGCAAGCTTGGCGAGCTTGATCGCGGCGCCGGCTGTGCGGCCGGATGCGAGCGCGTCGAGGCTGCGCTGCACCTGCGCATCGACCGCGAGTGACAGGATGTCGGCCGCGCCGGCGGCCTCGTCGATCGCTAGCGCGATCGCGCCCTGGGCGGCAAGTCCGAGCGAGCGCGCCCGCCTGCCGGTGACCACCAGGCGCAGCGCGGCCGGAGCGCACAATTGACGAAACGCGGCCAGTTGATCGTCGCTCATGCCGTCGACCGGCAGGGCGATGGTACGCTCATCGGCATCAGTCATGATCACCGGTCGCCCGCAGCGGAACTCGGAAAGAGCCCGCTCGACCGCGACGTGCTCCGGCAACCCCATGAGGGCCGTGCTTGCTTGGCTACTCACCACGGAACAATCGTCCCCCCACGGATTGAACTATATCGATCTAAAGGAACAGCACCCGCCATAGGGGGCTGTCGGAGCGTTCCCGCAAGCAAGGCGTCCGGCGCCGTTTCCAGGCCCTAGCTCAATCTCTATCATGGCACGATGACGACCGCTCCGAAAGAACGACCATACCCCAACGGCGCTGCAAGACCCTCTTGGGCGCCAGGCTGGCGCGCCCAAACATGAGCTTGGCCGAGGGAGCCGCCACCGAGGCGGGCAGCCGGATCGACGGCGAGAACTGGGCCGATGTTCCCCGGATGTTCCGGGAAATGGACGGCGCTTTGCCGCCGCCATGGCAGGATCTGTTCGGCCCGCTGCGGCGCGGTATGGTCGACGGCCTCGTGGTGGTCGGGCAGTTCGGCCAGTCGATCGATGCCCGGATCGCCACCGCGAGCGGCGATTCCAGATACATCAACGGTGCCGCCGGTCTCGCCCACTTGCATCGGTTGCGCGCTTTGGTGGATGCGGTGCTCATCGGGGTCGGCACCGCCAACATCGACGACCCGCAACTGACCGTTCGCCGCGTGTCCGGGCCAAGCCCGGCGCGGGTGGTCGTCGATCCGAGCGGCCGCCTGCCCGCGACCGCGCGGGTGCTGGTGGCCGACGGCATTCGCCGGCTGGTGATTACCCGCGCGGGCACCGCCGGCAATCTTCCGGAGGGAGTCGAGAGCGCTGTCTTGCCCGAATCCGATGGCCATATCGCGCCGGCAGCCATTCTGGCCGCGCTGGCCGAGCGTGGCTTTCGCCGGATCCTGGTGGAAGGCGGCGCCAACACGGTCTCGCGCTTCTTGGAGGCGCGCTGCCTCGACCGCCTGCATGTGGTGATCGCACCGATCATCATTGGGGCCGGACCATCGAGCGTGACGCTGCCCCCGATCGCCCGCGTGGAGCACGCGCTACGCGCGCCGATCCGCGCCCACGCTCTCGGCGACGAGTTGCTGGTCGATTGCGACCTGAGCGGTCAACGCGTCCCCCTCCCCTTCCCTCCGCCGCGAGCCGGGGAGGGTTAGGGCGGGGGCGCGGCGAACAGATCGATGTGACCAATCCGCAAGCGCGCGCGGCCATCAGCGGCGAGCTCGCGCCGATGCGTGAACCAAGCGGCGATGCGATCGAGCGGCACGTCGCCGAGCTCGCGCGCCGCCATGGCCCAGCCGGCCAGAATCGCCTCCTGGATGCTTCTATCGTCTGGCCCGAACGCCCAATCGGATCGGCCTTGCACCACGGCATAACCGACCGCCTCAAATCGAGCCACCGCAACCATCGCAGCCTGGGGCCCCAGCGCCGGACCAAAGCCCTTGTTCCGACGTTGGTGCCGATTGACCGCCGCCAACATTTCAGCGTCGAACGGATCGCTCGGCTCAAGCGTGGCGCGGCCATCATAGCTGAGCGCCGCATAGACCGGCAGCCGGCGGGCCGCGGCCTCGATCGCCAGCCGCCCGAGCCATGGCTCCGAAGCCAGATCGAGCAACGCCGAGCAGGTGATGAGATCAAGCGGCCCGTCGAGCGCGGGCTCGAGATCGCGGGCAAGATCGACCGCCCGCGCCTGCACGCTCAGGTGCGGCGGCCGCGCCAGCTCGACGGTGCGGGCCAAAAGGCCGAGATCATTGTCGACGAGCCGCCAGGTCTGCCGAGGCGGAAGGCGAGGCCCGATCGCCCGCAGGCTCGCACCGGCCCCGCAGGCGAGATCGACGACCGCGACCGCCGACTGATCGCGAAAGGCGGCGGCAACCGCCTCGAGCACGGTTGCGTTGCGGGCCCGCAGATCGTAGGGCTCGCGCAGCGCCAGCCACTCCGCGGAAAATCCGCTCAAGGTCCCCCTCCCTTTCCCTCCCCCGCTTGCGGGGGAGGGTTAGGGTGGGGGCCAACCTGCTCCAGCACGCGCGCAAACAGCCCTGCCGAATCCCGCCATGACGGAAACGTCGCGGCGGCCGCGCGCGCACCAGCCGCGAGACGTTCGCGTTCCGACGGGCTTGCGATCAGCCGGTGCAGGACGGCGGCGAGCGCGTCCACATCATCCGGCGGTACCAGCACGCCGGCGCCTGCCGGCACGGTCTCGGGTACCGCACCCACCTGCGTGCCCACCACCGGCACGCCGTGCGCGATGGCCTCCGCATAGGCCATTCCGTACCCCTCGAAGCGGGAGGGCAGCACGAACAGATCGGCGGCGGCGTAGAGTTGCATGAGCCGTTGCGGCGCGACCGCGCCTGCAAAGCTGACCCGCCCGGCGAGACCAAGATGCGCAATCTCGGCATCAAGCCGCCGCGCGGTCTGCGGGCTGCGTTCGCGGTCACCGGCGATGACGAGCCGCCAGGCGAGATCTGGAATCCTGGCGAGTGCCGCCACCAGAACATCGTAACCTTTGCGCGGCACCACGCTGCCGACCGCGAGAAGATCGAGCACCGGACCGGGAACGCGCGGCTGCACTGCCGCACGATCGGTGCCGGGTCGCACGACACTCAATCGTTCGGTCGTAACTGCGAAATCGACGACGAGCAGTTGCGCTGTCGAGGGGCTGGTAGTGATGACATGCCGGGCGCAGGCGAGCGCGGCACGCTCGCTTTCGCGCAGCGCCGCGGATTCGCTCGCGCTCAATCCGGTTTCGAGGGCGAGCGGATGATGCACCAGGGCGACCAGCCGATGCTTGGGCGCCAGCGCCTGCGCTTCCGTGGTGAGCACCCCGAAGGCAAGCCCGTCGAGCACGATGGCTCGTTCAGCGGGGAGCTCGGCGAGACGCCGGTGTGCCGCGGCACGCGCCGCAGCCGTAGGACGTGGGAACCCGTCGCCGATGTCGAGCACCTGCACGTTCCACCCCGCGCTGCGCAGCTCCGCGATGATGCGCCGGTCATAGGTGTAGCCGCCGGTCGGTGTCGCAAGATCGCCCGGCACCACGAAGGCGACCTCCTTCACCACAACAACGCCTCGTGCCAGGCGCTGGCCGAGGGCGATTCCAAAACCGTGACCCGGATCGCGATGATCTCGTGTCCGTCGCGTCCGAGCTTGCCGGCCCGCGCCACCGCGGCAAGCTGATCGAACACGTATTTGGTCACGAATTCGGTGGTGGTGTTGATGCCCTTGAATTGCGGCAGGTCATCGAGGTTGCGGTAATTGAGCGGCGCGAGGGCGGCTTTGAGCGCCGCATGGGCGCAGCCGATGTCGATGACGATGCCGTTCGGATCCAGCCGCTCGGCCATGAAGGCGGCGCGCACCACGAAGGTCGCGCCATGAAGTTGCTGGGCGGGACCAAACACCGCGCCCTGGAAGGAATGGGCGATCATGATCTGGTCGGAGACTTCGACTGCGAACACCGGAACCTCTCGATCAATTGGATTACGCGGCGCCAGGATAGCGGATAAGCGGGCAGCGCGCGTCGGTTTGCGACCCGAGAATCTCCGGTAATCGCCCCGGCAGGCTCTCGAACGGCACTGCCGGCGCCAGCAACACATCGAGGGCCGGATCGGTCAGGAGATCGAGCGCCGCCGCCAGGCGCCGCCCCCGGCTCCAGCGCGACCGGTGCGAGCTCGCGACCTGGCCTACCTGGCTCGAGACCAGCCGTAGCCGGCGGCTGTGAAACGCCTCGCCGAGCGGCACCGCCACGTCGCCTTCCCCGTACCAGCTCAGCTCCACGATCGTGGCCTCCTCCCCGGCGAGCCGCAGCGCGGTCGCGAGGCCGGCAGCCGTCCCGCTGGCATGGAAGACGAGATCGCAGTCCGGCCGTGCCGCGGCCGGCGCCGCAAAACCCGCTCCGAGCGCCTGCGCAATCTCACCGCGCGATGCCGCGACGTCGACCACGGTCACTGTCGTCCCCGGCAGTCGGGCGCACAGGCGCGCCACCAGCAGCCCGACCACGCCCCCGCCCACCACGGCGATATGGTCAGTCGGGCCGGGCGCACCATCCCAAAGCGCGTTGAGCGCGGTCTCCATATTGGCGGCCAGAACCGCCCGCGCCGGCGGGATCTGAGCGGGGACCGGCATGACGCAATCAGCCGCCACCGTGAAGAAGCTCTGGTGGGGATGGAGCGCAAACACGATCCGGTCCTGCAATTCAGGAGGCCCCTGCTCCACCCGTCCCACCGTGGCGTAGCCGTACTTGGCCGGATAGGGAAATGCCCCGGCCATCTGGGGGGCCCGCATGCGCTGATATTGGCTGGGCGGTACCCGGCCCTGGAAGACAAGGCGCTCGGTGCCGCGGCTGATCGCACCAAACAGGGCGCGCACCCGCACCTCGGCGGGTGTGGGCGCCGGCGCGCTCTCCGGCCGCAGCTCGGCCCGGCCGGCGCCCACATACCAGAGGGCCTGGATCGATCGATCGCTCACCCGCAACCTCGCAATGGACTTGGTCAGGCGGGCCCCGCTATACCGGTAAGCGCACCGGAACACACGTCAAACCTTCCATGCTCGAACGCTCAACCCGCGACGACGCGGCGACGACGGAAGCGCCGCTCGTGCCGCTCGGCCGGCGGCAGGCACTGTTCTTCACGCTGGTCGGGCTATCGATCATCGGGCTGATCTGGCTGCTGGTCGTCGCGCTCTCGGTCGGCAGCTTCGGCGCGCTCGACACCGCACTGGTGGCACTGTTCGCGGTCACGTTGCCATGGACGGTGATCAGCTTCTGGAACGCGACCATCGGGCTCTTGATCATGCGCTTTGCGCGCGATCCGGTGGTGGCCGTCACCCCGGTTGCCGGGCGCGTGCGCGGTGATGAACCGATCACCGCCTCGACCGCGATCCTGGTCTGCATTCGCAACGAGCCGCCCACACGGGTCACCCGCTGTCTCGCCCCGATGCTAGAGGGCCTGGCCGGGCCCGGCGTCGGCGAGCGCTTTCATCTTTATGTGCTGAGCGACACCAGCGATCCCAGGATCGCCACCGCCGAGGAGGAGTGCTTCGCGGCGCTCACGCAAGCGTGGCGCAATCGCGTCGCGGTCACCTACCGGCGCCGCACCCTCAATGCCGGGTACAAAGCCGGAAATATCCGCGATTTTTGCGACCGTTGGGGCAACCAGCACGATTTCGCCCTGGTGCTTGACGCCGACAGCGTCATGACGGCGAACGCGGTGTTGCGGCTGGTGCGCATCATGCAGGTCGCGCCGCGGCTCGGCATCCTGCAGAGCCTGGTCGTCGGCATGCCGTCGACCAGTGTGTTCGCCCGGCTGTTCCAGTTCGGAATGCGGCTGAGCATGCGCTCCTACACCATCGGCAGCGCCTGGTGGCAGGGCGACTGCGGACCCTATTGGGGACATAACGCGATCGTACGCCTCGCGCCCTTCATGGCGCATTGCGATTTGCCGATCTTGTCGCAGGGCGCGCTGGTGAGCGGGCACGTGCTCAGCCACGATCAGATCGAGGCGGTGCTGATGCGGCGCGCCGGATACGAAGTTCGGGTCCTGGCAGAGGAAGGCGGCAGCTTCGAGCAGAACCCGCCGACCTTGATCGAGTTCATCCGCCGCGATCTGCGCTGGTGCCAGGGCAATATGCAGTATTGGCACTTCCTGGTGATGCCGGGGCTCAGACCGGTCAGCCGCTATCAGCTCAGCTTCGCGATCCTGATGTTCCTGGGCTCGCCGGCTTGGATGGGATCCTTGGTCGTGGGCACCGCCGCGGTCGCCCTGGCCGGATCCGCGGACGCCTTTATCCGCCCCGATGCCGGAACGGGTCTGTTCGTGACCGTGCTGATCATGTGGTTCGCGCCCAATATCGCGACCGCGATCGACATCCTGGCAAGGCCGCGGCTGCGCAGCGCATTCGGCGGCGGTATCCGATTCACCTTGAGCGCGCTCGCGCAGATGATCTTCGTCCTGCTGCTCTTGCCCATCATGTGGTTCGGCCACACCTTGTTCCTCGCGCGCCTGCTGCTCGGACGCGCGGTGGGCTGGACCGCGCAGGCCCGCGATGATCACGAAGTGCCGCTCCGGCTCGCCGCGCGCCAGCTCTGGCCACAGACCTTGCTCGGCCTCGGCACGATGGCGGTGCTCGGCCTGACGGTGCCGGCCGCCATTCCCCATGCGCTATTCATTGCCGGCGGGCTGGTCGTGTCGATCCCGTTCGCGGTGTTGACCGCGGCTCCCGGACTCGGACGTGCGCTGGTGCGGGTCGGCTTTTGCCGGCTGCCCGAGGAGACGGCACCGCCGGCCGAGCTGGCCGCCCTGGCGCTCCCCGCCATCGAGATCAGCAGGGCGGCGGCTGGCAGCTTCACCTGGCCCGAACGTCTGCGCCTGGCCGGCGGCGTGCTGCGTTCGCTGCGTATCTATTATCTGGATCGCAAACGCCACGCCGCCATGCTCCGGCTCTACGGCGCATTCGTCAAATCCGGCGATCTCGTATTCGATGTCGGAGCCCATGTGGGCGACCGCATCGCGGCCTTTCGCAGCCTCGGCGCCCGCGTGGTCGCGGTCGAGCCGCAGCCCGCGATCATCAAGGTGCTGCGGGTGCTTTATGGCCGCGACCGCGCGGTCGTGATCGAGCCGCAGGCCGTAGGCCGCAGCGGCGGAACAGCCGGGCTGAAGCTCAACCTCGCCAATCCCACCGTCTCCACGGCATCGCCGGCGTTCGTGCAGGCCGCCCATGGCGCGCCCGGCTGGGAGGGACAGGCCTGGACCCGGACCGTCCGGGTTGCGGTCACCACGCTCGATGCGTTGATCGCGCGCCACGGCACGCCGGTCTTCATCAAGATCGACATCGAAGGCTTCGAGGCGGAGGCGTTGGCCGGCCTCGCGCGTGCGGTGCCGGCGCTTTCGTTCGAGTTCACCACCATTGCGCGCGACGTGGCGGAGGCCTGCATCGAGCGCTGCTGCGCGCTCGGCTATGCCCGCTTCAATGCGGCCCTCGGCGAGAGCCAGACCTTCGTTCATCCGACCTGGCGCAGCGGTCAGGAGATCGCGGCTTGGCTCAAGAGCCTGCCCGACGCCGCCAATTCCGGCGACATTTATGCAATGCTGCCGTGATCAGGCGTCAGTAGGCTCGAGTGTCAGTGAGTCCAAGCATCGCGGCGCTTGAAGGCGAAATTGTCCGAGTAGGACATCGCGGTGCGCGTCGTGTGCTTGGGCGCGAACACCTGGTAGGCAATTCCGTGACGCTCGCAATAGGCGACGGCTTCGTCGGCTGTATCGAAGCGCAGGCGGATTTGCTGGGCCATGTCGCCGGAGCTCGTCCAACCCATCAATGGCTCGATCTCGCGCGGTTGTTCCGGCTCGAAGTCGAGCACCCATTCCTTGGTCTTGGCGGTGCCCGACTGCATGGCGGTCCTCGCCGGCTTGTAGATTCTTGCAATCACGGTTTCGCTCGTTTTGGCCGCGTCGACACCGGTCGAGCCATGCACTAACACCATGCCGGCCGAGGTTTTGATCGCCGCAACAGGATTTGAACCCGCGACCTGCGGTACAAAATAACAGGCTCAACTCCTACACGTTCCCATTCTCGCCCGCAACTGCAAAAAAACCCCGAGAAATGGGGCTTTCTTCAACATCTGACGTGCCGCGAATCTCTGTGGTCAGCAAGATTGAAGCAGCGCAGCGCGCGCGCCCGAAGGTGTGACCGGCCTTCGGGATCAGCCATTCCCGGCTTCGATCGGATGACCAAGATCAGGCCGAGCACACCTCATGCGGGGGTGGTCCCCGGCTTGGCAAAGATTGGCCGGGAAACCGGCCGCACGAAGCTGACGAGCCAGAGCGCCGACATTCCGAAACCGATGGCCATGGGTACCCACAGACCGCAGACATAGCGTGGAATTCCAATTCCCGTGAGGGCGGTCAGCAACAATCCCCCGTGCACAATCAGGCCGCAGAGCCCTCCCACAGCCAATTCCATGCTCGGGCGCCGGCGGCGGCAGAGCGTTCCAACCAGCACCGCGCTCGAGAAAGCGAGCAGAAGGGCGATGGCGAGAAATCCGATCTTGATCAGAACCAACAACTTTCTGAACCCGGCGTGCGGGTCAACGCCGGCCGGCGGAACTGATGGCAGCTCTTGCTCGAACGGCAACGGCTGTCGGCTCTCGATGAAGGCATGCCGTACGGCAAGCTCGTTTCCAGTCGCCAGTCCCGCCCCCCAAAGGCAGAGCAGATGATCGACACTGAGGCGAAGATAGTCGCGCCAACCGAATTGCAGCCGCAGCAGTCCCGACACGACCAGAGCCTGCTGGCCGGAAGATGCCACGAGCGCAGCGCGCTCAGCCGGGGCGAAGCGGTACTCCACGAAACTTTCGTAATTTTGCACGAGCCAGCAGCGTGTAGCCCCGTCTGGCGCCTCGGCAACCACCTTTCGTATCGGCGCCAGCGACGTCTCCAACGCCACCTGCAACGGCTTGGTGTCTGGCGGGGCCCGGCGAAGCAGCTCCTCGGTATCGGTCACGTCAATCATGCCGGCCTTGCCCAGGACTTGGACCGCGAGCAGTGATTGCCGCGGTCCTGGATTGTGCGCGTGGTAGTAGATGGCTTCCAGCGCCAGTACGGCAATGAGCGGAACGGTCGCCACCACAATCCGCCGCCACACCGAGTGCGTCAGCCTGGGGGCGACAGCGACAAGCACCACCAGCGCCGGAACGAACACCAAACCGGTCGGCCGTATCGCCGTCGCATACCCGGCAAGTGCCGACGCCAGCGCCAGCGACGTGCTCTTCCCCGTGCGAAGATGGGCGAGCACCGCAGCAATGAACAGGGCACTCGTGCTGAGAAAGAGCGACTCGGTGAAGATGGCGAAGTGATACCGGTTGACAAAATCATTGCCCAGAAGTGCGAATTCGGCGACGACGGAAACCAGCGTATTCCGTAGCGTCCACAGTAGTTGGCAAGCGAGCAGCAGTACGGACAACCCATAGAGCAGCCGCTGCGCGACCGCGTAGTCCGCGACGTCACGAACAACCGGCCGCAGCAGCGCGAGGACGGCCGGATACCCGCCCGTGCGATACGCCGCGAATGTGAGATAGCCCGGCGAATCCGGATTGATCAGTGGCTCGTCGGGCAAATAGAAGGAATACACGATCAGGAAGATTGCCAACGGCAGGCCGAGCACTGCAGCGCGCAACATTTTCAACTCAACCCTTTATGTGCACGCACCCTAATCCGCCAGGGCTCCGCCTCCGGCTCCTGGTTCTAGCAACTGCCGCCGGGCAAGTCAGAGCTGGCTTCGCCGATGCGCCGCCGCTGGGGACCACCATCGGGGCTGCCGGGACCAACTGTGCACGCGGACCGGGGGCTGATCAACGGCACTTCACACGCTGCCGGCATGACCAAGAACCGGAAACCATCTCCAGCCACCTGCTCGAATTAGGTATGAAATTCCAGCAGTTTATTTGGTCGGGGTAGCAGGATTTGAACCTGCGACCTGGAGTACCCAAAACTCCCGCGCTACCAGGCTGCGCTATACCCCGCGAGGGTGCCGGCCGACGCCGGAACCTTTCGATACACGCTTCGTTGCACAGCAGCAAGGCGAGCGCTCCGCGCGGGGCGCGGTTGCTCTCACGGCTGCTGCCTGAGCCTGAATGGAATCAGTGCGCCTGGAAAATCGAGCCGCCGACCCGGTCGCCGGCCGCGATGCCGAGCTTCTTGGCGGTGCCGCCGATCACCTCCAGCACCGCGCGCACCGGTCCCCCGGACGGGATGTTCCGCTCGGACAGCGGCTCGGTATTTTCCGCAATGCGGAGAATCCGGCCATCGGCGCGGATGAAGAGCATGTCGAGCGGGATGTAGGTGTTCTTCATCCAGAACGCGACGTTCTGGTCGAACTGGAAATCGAACAGCATGCCATGCCCTTCCGGCAATTCGCGCCGGAACATCAGGCCGTGCTCCTTTTCCTCGGGCGTGATCGCCATCTCGACCTGGAAAGCATGCACGCCGCTTTTGCTGGCAATCTCCAAGGTCTGCAGCTCGGCAGCCTTGGCAAAATCGGCCGCAGAGGCACTCAGCACGACGAACAGCACCGCAAGCGCCCGGCTGACCAAGCGGACGCCAGGCGCCTTTATGCTGCTGATCCGGTCAATGCCGACGGAGAAGAACCGCACCACAGCGCTCAGTGCGAAACGGCGCCGAGGGATATCCCTTCGGGATGCACTTCCGCCGCCATCAGCCCCTTCGGGCCGGGTCCGAAGCGCACCAGCACGAACTGGCCCGGCCGCAGCTCGGCGATGCCGAAGCGGCGCAGCGTCTCCATGTGCACGAAGATGTCCGGAGTGCCGTCGCCCCGGGTCAAGAAACCAAATCCACGCAAACGATTGAACCATTTGACCTGTGCCCGTTCGAGTCCGCTCGTCGGGGTGACGATAACATGAGTTCGCGGCAGCGGCATCTGGGCCGGATGTATTGCCGTCGAATCATCCATGGACAGGATTCGGAAGGCCTGTAGCCCGCGCGGGCGCTGCAGCACCTCGCATACCACGCGTGCGCCCTCATAGGCGACTTGGAAGCCATCACGCCGCAGGCACGTCACGTGCAGCAGGATGTCGGGCATGCCATTGTCCGGCACGATGAATCCATATCCTTTGGAAACATCGAACCATTTGATCGCACCGGACAGCTCGATGACGCTCGCCGTTTCATCGGCGATGTCACCCGGATGCTCCAGGTCGAGCCCATTTTGGCCGGGCACTTTTGTTTCAATACCGTCCGACGCCATGACGCCGCACGCTGCCATTTTAATGAGGGCGTCTCTTCCGGACGCTGCGAATCTATCTTGCACCATGCAAAGATAGCACCGGGCCGCCGCTGGGGAAGACCAAAATTCACGCGTGGGCCAAAACACGTGAATCCCTGTGAACATCTTTTCGAATTTCCCGAATCAATGCAGGATGAACGGGGTCAGGACAGTCCCGATGTCGTCTCGAATGACGAGATCGGCAATTTCGTCGAATTCGGTCGCTTCCCTGTTGACAATCACCAGACGGGCGCCATTTCGTTTGGCCAGCAGCGGAAATCCGGCCGCCGGCCAAACCACCAACGAAGACCCCACCGCCAAGAAAAGTTCGCAGGCGAGCGTAAGTTCCTCCGCGCGCCGCATGGCCGCTTCCGGCATTGCTTGTCCAAAGGAGACGGTGGCGGATTTGATAGCCCCGCCACAATCGATGCAATCGGGCGCCTCCTCGCCGGCCGCCGTGAAATGTTGCTTGACCCATGGCAATTCGTAGCGTTTGCCGCAAGCCAGGCACAGCGCGTAGGTAGTATTACCGTGCAGCTCGATGACGTGTTCCGCTGGAATTCCAGAGTTCTGGTGGAGATTGTCGATGTTCTGCGTCACCACCGCCGGCACCTTGCCGCCTTGGTAGAGGCGGGCGAGCGCAAGATGGCCGCGGCCTGGCTTGGCGGCCGCAAATTCCCGCTCCATGGCAAAGCGACGCCGCCACGACTCGGCGCGCATCTCGCTGCTGGCGAGGAACTCGTCGAACGGTATCGGCCGGTTCCGGGTCCACAACCCGCCCGGGGAACGAAAATCGGGAATCCCGCATTCTGTGGAGATTCCGGCGCCGGTGAACGGCAGCACCACCTTGGCGGCTTGCACCAGCGCTCGCAACTCGACGACCGCAGTATCGATATCCGGCGCGATCATTTATGGTCGGTTCCCGTCGCCTGCCCTGCGGCCTGCCAGGAGGCTCTCCATGCGATATCTGCACACGATGCTGCGCGTGCGCAACCTCGACCACGCTCTCGATTTTTATTGCAACGCACTCGGCCTCGTCGAGGTGCGCCGCCACGCCGACGACAAGGGCCGCTACACCCTGGTCTTTCTGGCCGCGCCGGCGGACGCCAAGCTGGTGGCCGACAGCATGGGATCCGGCCGCGTCGCGCCCTTGGTCGAGTTGACCTACAATTGGGACAGCGAGGACTATGGCGAGGCACGCTACTTCGGTCACCTGGCCTACGAGGTCGATGACATCTATGCGACCTGCGAACGGCTGATGAAGGCCGGGGTCACGATCAATCGCCCGCCCCGTGACGGCGTAATGGCCTTCGTGCGATCCCCAGACCGGCACTCGATCGAGCTGTTGCAAAAGGGGGGTGCGCAGCCGCCGCGAGAGCCCTGGGCCTCGATGCCCAATACCGGCCATTGGTGAGCATCGGCGGTTCGCCCGGGCCGAAAGCCGCAAGCCGCGCTTGCTTGCCGCCCTGCGCAAACGTCTTTATATCTCCCCGCGCCTCCGCAGCGCCCATCGTCTAGCGGTCTAGGACGCCGCCCTTTCACGGCGGAAACCGGGGTTCGATTCCCCGTGGGCGCGCCAGCAAAATCAAAATTTCGGGATATGCGGAGCGATCAGCCTAAGCCGAAGGTTTGCCCCCCTGCTCGACCAGGAGGACGCCGGCTTATCGGTTCTGTCCCCTGTGAAATATCATGCCTCTGCGGTTCAACCAGGCCCTTGTTCCTCCCCGAACGGCGCCTTCTGCGACAGTCTCCGATTTATGCGATGCGGGGCCAGTGTTGCAGAATTATCGCAGGCCCAAAAATTATGAGGAAGGCGTTGCGAAGCAACAGACCTCAAAGGTCTAAGCAGGTAATCTATCCTTAGATTCACACGGACAGGGGGGCACCATGAAGCGGCTTATGTTCACGGGAAGCGCGCTCGTCGCGCTGGCCCTTGGTTCTGCAAATGCGGCCGATTTGACGCCACGACCGATGCTTACGAAGGCCCCGGTCATGGCCCGCGTCTATAACTGGACCGGCTTCTATATTGGCCTCAACGGCGGTTACAGCTGGGGGCAGTCGAGCACCGATTTTACGGTTACCGGTGTGCCGGCCGGCTCCGCGTCACAGAACATGAACGGATGGCTAGGTGGCGGCCAGATTGGCTATAATTGGCAAGTGCAGACGTGGGTGTTCGGGATTGAGACCGACATCCAGGCGACTGGCCAAAAGGGGACATTCGGCTTCAGCACTCCCACCATTTGTCCTCCACCCGGCGCCCGGGCGCTTGAATGCTCGACGGGCAGCGGGAGCGTCGAACAAAAGCTGCCCTGGTTCGGGACCCTGCGTGGACGGCTCGGCGTCACGCCGATGCCGAACTGGCTGCTGTACGCGACTGGTGGGTTGGCCTACGGGGAAGTGGACACGAATGCCGCACTCACCGAGGCGGTCGCCTTCCCAGGCGGCCCGGTGACTGCATCGACCACCGCAGGTGCCAGCACGTCCACCACCAAGGTCGGATGGACCATCGGCGGCGGTGCTGAATGGTCCGTCTTCGGCCCATGGACCGCGAAGGTCGAGTATCTCTATGTGGACCTCGGCACCGTCAACAGCAGCTTCGCTGGCCCTGGTGTGTTCACACTGGTGAACACCAGCAGCCGTATCACCGACAACATTGTGCGCGTCGGTGTGAACTATCGGATCGGCGGTTGACAGATTCCAATTAGATTGATCGCTATAGGCCCTAGGCGTTCACGCCTGGGGCCTTTTTCTTTACAGAACAAAATCTGCCGGAGCCGCCCTTACGGAGGACGTTGGCGCTGCGCGAGAGCGTGGCCACCAAGGCTGATCTGATCGGCGTCAAGAACGAGTTGCTGCTCGCGATCAGAGCTGTGCGGCGTTCGGGGTTGAGGCCCTCGGGCGCACGAAGGGCGCGGGGCGGCGCCGGATGTCATCCCGATTATCCGGCGCGAAGCCCAGGCTAGGCCAAGTCAGGCCGCAGATGGCGGGAACGCAACCGCCGAAGGCAAAATCCCAAACCGGGAACGATCAGACGAACAAGGTCAGCAGTCCAGCCACCACAAATCCGCCGAGCAGCATGGACCAGTCCCCGGTATCGAAGCCCAGAAGCCGACCGTCACTCGTGAGGCGCAGTGTGGTGAGCCGCGGCATCGGGACAACCTTTGTATCTCGGTTCGGGTGCGCTATTGGCCAACTTGTAATGAGATATTAGCACGCCAAATGACGTTTGGCTGTTGCACGCCGGCAACGGTCGGCAACAATCGGCAATTAACCTGAATGGTATATGTCGCTATTTCAGTGACTTATCGATGGCGGCGGCGTGACCCCGGGGTGCGGCCGCGGCGCCACACCTACGGCCCGCACCTCAAGGCCTACCGATATCAGCGCGGAATTGAGGCGCTGGGCCTGATCTGCCCATCGGGCGCGCCTGGGGAAACCTGGCGAATCCGCGAAACCCGGGCTAGCAGCCGCGCCAGACCCCGCTGCACCGAGGTCAGCGGGTTCGATTCGGATGGATCCGCAAGCTTGCTGACGGAGCTGGTTTCGGCAGAGATCTTGAGGGCTTCGCCGGAACGGGCGATGCTGTAATCGAACGCCGTTTCATCATGGGACTTCGTATTCGTCGCGGGATTTGCGAGCTCGCGATCCATGATGCCTTGCACGCGGCACACTTCCGATGCCGCGTTGCAGCTCGCGGTCACTGAATGGAGTCGCACCTTGTAGCTGCGGTGGGGCCAGCGCTCCGCAAAACGACGCTTCTCCAGCAGTACCGCCTGCCGGGGTGTGACCTTGCCGTGGTAGAAAACCTTGTCGGCGTAGAGCTCATCGAGCGCGCCTAGCGTCTCCGTGTTCGGTTCCGACCAATGGGCGGCGAGCGCGAGCACCAAGCCGGTCGCGCGCCCGGCCAAGCTGGTCTGCGGCTGCTCTTGATTCGCGGCCACGCTCGAGTCCAAGGGCGCGGGCGCATCTGGAGCCGGCAACAGCGCCACGTCGATTCCATGCTGCGCCGCTTCCTCCATATTCAACCATTTCATGGAGCTAGGCGCGGCCTGTGTGATGTAAACGATGGCGTCCTCCGGCAGACCGATCTGATCCAGATAGGCGCCCAACACCGCATTGCCCGGGCCACTTTCAGTGGCCGCGCCGGCTTTTTGCACGTAGGCGGCGTGAAATCCGACCTTCGAGCCCGCCCCCAAAAAGCGGTGGGCACCGCCCAGCCAAGCAACCGCGCAAGCCGATGCGCATTGCGCCGCATCCGGCACAATGGTGGTGAAATTCTTCACCCGGATCAGCATGCCGATCCGAATCCCGGCCAGAAGGCTGCCGCCGTCGCTCCGGAACGCCACCGTCGCCTTGGAGAGTGTCGAGACCTTGCCGTGAAAGACTTCGATGTCGCCCAGCTCGAGGTCGCCGTCGATCATGACCAGCGGCGCCGCACCATCGACTTGCTTGACCTCGATATTGGCCGCCTCAGCCGCGAGCGGGACGAGCAGCGAAACCACAATGACGAAGACGTGGCGCACGGCGAGAACGGGCCCCAGGAAAAATGCAGCTCAATATCATTGGCCTTGCAGGAAAAAAGCAATACCGCGCGGCCCTGCTGTGGACAAGCGGTGATCGCATCACCCTCGCACCCGCCGCGGACCTTTCCGATTTGCGTCCGGGCGGTCGCGTGTTTCGCCCGAAAGCCGCAGAGCCGCGCCCTCGCTCTCAAGACATGGGCCCGGCCTGCGCGCCGAGCGAACCCATCACGCGCGATGTCGAAGGTTGCTTCGACGCGGTCGCCTCGTCCCCACACGACGTGCGCGAGAGCGGCATCTGCCGGCATGCAATCAGGCCGAGTAGTTACTGCTGGGCCACCCGAATAACGGGCCGATGCGCGGGCGGCGGAACCGGGAAAATTACGAGGTCCTGGTGAATGGACGCTATCGGCGCCCCTTATAGCCGATAAAGACCCAAATGGGGATTGTGCCCAAATGCAACCACGTGGTTTTGATCCTTATTTAAGGTTTATCGGATGAGTTAGGCTACGAGGCACGCTGGGCAGCCTCATCGTGTTGATGACGAACCGCGATGACAACTGAAGCGCAGGCATTGATCATTGAGCTCGATAGCGTCCTGAGCCGGGCGCCGGCGCCGGCCGCGTGGCGCGGCAAGATCTTGCGCCGAGTGACCGATTTGTTTCTGGTCGACGCCGAGGCTTACTCGGACGATCAAGTCGCCGTCTTCGACGACGTGATAAGTCACCTGATCGCGAAGGCCGACCGCCGCCTGCTGGTCGAATTGAGCAACCGCTTGGCGCAGGCCAAGAACGCTCCCATCAATGTGGTCGGCACCCTGGCACGTCACACCGACATGCTGATTGCCGGGCCGCTGCTCGAGAAGTCCCGCATATTGACCGACGCGGACCTCGTGGAGATCGCCGACAAGGATCGAAAAGATCCCGCATTGCTGTCGCTGATTGCGGCCCGTGCGCAGCTCAGCGAAGCGGTCACGGATATCCTGATCAAACGCGGAAATGCGGCCCTCACCCGCAGGATCATCGACCGCCCCGATGCCCCCATATCGGAATCGAGCTTCGCCAGAATGGTCACCTCGGTCGAGAAGGACAAAGATCTCGCCGGGGCGATCGCGAAGCGACCAGACCTGCCGGCCGAGCTGCGACCTTGGCTGGACGCGGCCCTGGCAGACTAGGCGGCAGCTACTCGCCCGCGGAGTCCGGCGGGTAGGCGTGCAGGGCTCCCTTGAAATCCTCGACCTCGAAGTGCTGACCCTCGGGCGCGCCCCGCGCAGGGCGAATGTAGCTCGGGCCGATCGGCGATTTGCCATGGCCGCCCGGGATGTCGAGCATATAGGCGGGCTGGCACAGACCCGATACGCGCCCCTGCAAAGTACGCATCAGCGCCTGCCCCTGCGTAATCGTGGTGCGCAGATGGGCGGTGCCGGGTGCCAGATCGCCATGATGCAGATAATAGGGCTTGATGCGGCATTCGACCAAGGCACGCAGCAAGGCTGACAGCGTCGCGGGGTCATCGTTGATCCCGCGCAGCAGCACGCTTTGGCTGAGCATCGGAATGCCGGCGTCGACCAGGCGTGCGCAGGCCGCGCGGGCCGCAGGCGTGAGCTCGCGCGGATGGTTGGCGTGCAGCACCACATAGGTCGCCTTGCCGAATGACTTGAGGGCACGCGCGAGCGCCGGCGTGATCAGGGCGGGAGCCGCGACCGGCACACGGGTATGGATGCGCACCACCTTGACGTGATCGAGCGGAGCCAGCACGTCCATCACCGATCGCAGCCGGCGTGCGGACAGGATCAGCGGATCGCCGCCCGTCAAGATGACTTCCCAGATTTGCGGGTGGTCCCGGATATAGGCGAGCGCCGCCGCAAGCGCCACGCCCGAAAGCGCGCGGCGGCGGCCGGGTCCCACCATTTCGCGCCGAAAGCAGAACCGACAATAGACCGCACAGACGTAGGCAAGCTTGAGAAGCACACGGTCGGGATAGCGGTGAACGATGCCTTCGATCGGGCTGTGCGCGTCGTCGCCGATCGGATCGGCCGACTCCCCGGCCTGCCGATCGAGCTCGGCCGGATCCGGAATGAACTGACGCGCGATCGGATCGTGGCGATCGGCAGGGTCGATGAGCTCGCCCAGGTCCGGCGTCAGCCCGACAGCGTAGCGCGCCGCGACCCGTTCCAGCTCCCTGAGCATCTCGGGCGGCGCCAAGCCCCCCGTCACGAGGTCCGCCGCGCTACGGTGCGTCACTGACCGAGGCATGCCAAAAGTCCTCCGACCGCCTTATTCATGGTTCGACCGGCGGAGTCCACATCACATGGTCGATATGCGGCGCGCCCGTCACCAGCATCACCAGCCGGTCGAGACCCAGTGCCACTCCCGAAGCAGGCGGCATCTCGGCGAGCGCGGCCAGAAAGTCCTCGTCGAGGGGGTAGCGCTCGCCGTAGATACGCTCCTTCTCCGCCATTTCCGCGGTCAGCCGGCGGCGTTGCTCGACCGGATCAGAGAGCTCACCGAAGCCGTTGGCCAGCTCGACCCCGCAGACGTAGAGCTCGAACCGCTCCGCCACGCGCGGGTCGGAGGGCTTTGGCCGCGCCAGGGCCGAGAGCGCGGCGGGGTATTCGTACAGCACGGTCGCGCGGCCGTGGCCCAGGGCAGGCTCGACGCGCTCCACCAGCACGCGGCTGAAAATGTCGCCCCAATTGTCGTCCGCGGCAAGCCGAATGCCGGTGGCCGCAGCGGCAGCCGCGAAGCCTTCCCGGTCGGGAGCCAGCGGCGACAGGCTAGCGGTGAGATCGATAGCGGCATAGCGCGCAAATGCCTCCACGACCGTGAGGAATTCCGGCGCCGCGAGGGGATCGACTTCCCGCCCGCGAAACGCGAGCTTGGGCGTCCCAGCCGCGGCGGCGGCCACGGCGATGATCGCCGCGCAGTCCTCCATCAATATTTCGTACGGAGCCTGCGCGCGGTACCATTCGAGCATGGTGAATTCCGGCGCATGCAGCGCGCCGCGTTCGCGATTGCGAAACACGCGGGCGAATTCGACGATGCGGGGCTCGCCGGCGCTGAGCAGCTTCTTGCAGGCGAATTCCGGCGATGTCCGCAAATAGCACGAGGCCGGCGGTCGGCCGGACACAAGCAGCGCGGTCGCGAAGGCGTGCAGATGCGTCTCGTTGCCGGGCGAGACCTGCAGCGCCGAGGTCTCGACCTCGACGAATTCGCGCGCCGCGAACCAAGCCCGCAGCGCCGCCACGATGCGCCCACGTGCCATCAGCACCGGCCGGCGGTCGGCGTGCGCCGGGCGGGCCCAGAACGGGGACCGATCGGCCATCAGGGGTTTCCCGGAAGCAGCGGCCACGCCTGCGAAAATCGCTGGCGCACGCGCGCAGGATCAGTATGTTGCCCCCGAACATCGCGGCTGACGGCACCGTCCCGGACTTCGGGTCGAGGCTCTGATCGGTTGCCGCACCACCGAGGAACCCTATCCGTGAGAGTCATCGCCAGCTCGCTTCGCAAAGGCAATATCGTGGACCAGGATGGCAAGCTCTATGTCGTCCTGACCGTTGAAAGCATCCATCCGGGCAAGGGTACGCCGGTCACCCAGATCGATATGCGCCGAATTTCCGATGGCGTGAAGGTCTCGCAACGCTGGAAAACCACCGAGCAGGTCGAGCGCGCGCACGTGGAGGAGCGGGAGCATCAGTTTCTCTATTCCGACGGCGACGGCTTCCATTTCATGAACAGCGACAACTACGACCAGGTCACGGTTACGGCCGACATGGTCGGCGAGCAGGCTGCCTATCTGCAGCCGGAAATGAAAGTGAAGCTCAGCGTCCATGAGGGCCTCGCGGTCGCAATCGAGCTGCCGCCGCGCGCCATCCTCGAAGTGAAGGAGACCGAGCCGAGCGTCAAAGGCCAGACCGCGTCCGGCTCCTACAAGCCAGCAGTCCTCTCCAATGGCGTGCGCACCATGGTCCCGGCATTTGTCACCGCGGGCACCAAGATCGTGGTGATGACCGTCGACGGCTCCTATGTGGAACGCGCCAAAGACTGACATCCCACACCCCTCATCGGCACCTGTGGCTCAGGCGGACTGCGGTCGCCTGCAAGCTCGCGCCCGGTGCCTGATAGCGGCGTTGGCGACCCTGCCACGGATGTGTGCCGCGGCGGCCGGCCTCATGGCCGCCGCAACGCTGGCGACCGGGTTGATGGCGGCCGCGAGCGCACCGGAGATGAAGGCCCCTCGCCTCACGCACATCAATCCGGAGTGGAGCGCAGTCGCGACGGACCTCGGCGCCATCGACCAGCAGGCCGCCGCACCGCCGCAAACGCCATCGTCGGCACCCGGCGCGCCATCGATCGGCACGCAGCCGATCGCCGACCTCAACCAGGCGACCGCGGATCTGTTTCCCAATATCGCCGCCAGCCCGGTTCCGGTGCTGCTGCCTTTCGATACGGCTGCCTTCCTCAACAATCGCACCGCCGGAATCACCGACAAGCGCGCCGACGATTATCTTTCCGGCTTCCATCTCTCGCCGTTCTTCCTGCCGGGCGCGGCCGGCTACGACGCCATGTTCACGGCCCAGGCCAGCGAGATGCCCGAGCTCGGCATCACCTTTTCGGGACGGATCGAGATTTTCATTTCC
>DASZKX010000026.1:0-6020 GCA_035552735.1 Xanthobacteraceae bacterium | reverse complement strand
CCGCCGCCCCGATGACGATCATGTTGGTGGCGACCCAATAGCCGCCGGGATCGCGGAACTCGCGCCCCAGCGCGGCGGCGTTGTCGACCGCGAAGCGCTCGATCAGCCCGGCATCGAGGAGCGCCCCGATCCCGCTCGCCGTGCTCCAGACATCGGCCTGCGTGCGCCCGGCTTTGTGCTCCATCGCGAGCCTGAGACCCGCGGCCTGGCTGTCGCCGCGCCAATAGCTGACCTTGATGCCGTATTTACGCTCGAACGCAGCCGCCAGAGGCCGCACGATCTGATCGACGATCAGCTCGGTGTAATAGACGACCTCCTTCTCGGCCTTCGCCTTGGCGACGAGCTCATCCGCCGATTGCGCCGCCGCCGGTGAAGTGAGCGCGAGCGCGATCAAGCCCGATATGACGGCACCCCAAGCCATGGATTGGTCTCCAAGCGAGCGTGGGCCCGTGACCGTAGGATGGGTAGAGCTCTTGCGAAACCCATCAACGATCGTCAAACCGAATTCCGCCGTGCGCATCGAAGCGCCCAATGTTGGGTTACGCGCGGATCAACTTTCCGAACCTATTCGAATAACGGTGGCCGCGCTAACCCAACCTACGGCGCTGCGGCTCGGGCCTTTCCCCGAAACCGGATTTCTTGGTGCCGGCATCGCCCGCCCAATCTTCCGGATAAATCCCCAGCTTCACCATCCGATGGAACGTCGAATACGGCCAATCGCTCACCCTGTTCGCATGACCATGCTTGACCGGATTGAAATGAATGTAATCGACGTGGCGCTCGAAATCACGTTCATCCCGCAGTGTGTGCTCCCAATAACGCCGTTGCCAAATTCCGCGTTCGCCTTTGCCTGCCCGGCTGATCGAGACCCGCTCGCCGCGCGGTAATGCCCGAGAGAATCCGGCCTTGATCAGCCGCCAACGCATGGCGAAATCGGCGTCCCCCTCCGGCATTGTCCAAAGCGCGTGCAGATGATCCGGCAGCACCACCGTCGCCTCGACGGTAAAGGGATGGGTGGCCTTCACGTCGCGAAAAGCGCTGCGAAGCAACTCGATATGCTCAGCCAGCAGACGCAAGCGGCGGTCGGCCAGATTGACCGTGAAGAAGTAACTGCCGCCGGGGATGAAATTTCGCCGATAGCCGGTCATTGATGTATTGTTTTGATGCGGATGTATTGTTTTGATGCGCGGAAGTTGATGGGTTTCGCAAGAGCTCTACCCATCCTACGGTGCCTTGGCCGCATTGGCCAAGAGCATGGTTCTTGCTTTCGACGGAACGACATGCCTGAGACTGAGTTGAAGTCTTCTCCTCGCCGGGCCAAGCTCGCGGCCCACGCCTGAAGGACCGCAATGCTTGCCGGAATCGTTTGCCTGATCGGCCTCATGTTCCTCGCCACCCAGCTCATGCTCCAGGGCAGCACCGGCGCGTGGCCCAGCATCACGGTCGCGTCCGAGCTCGGCTTTCCGGCGGATCGCCTCTTTTCGGATTGGATCATCCTGGAGAAGCCGATCCATTTCATCCTCGCCGACGTGCAGCTCTGGATCATCCTGGTGCTGGTGGCCGCGCTCATCTACTGGGTGATGGATTGGACGGAGGAAAAGTTGAGCCGCATCATCGGGCGCCCGCCGCCGGGGCTTCCGCAGGAGCCCGAGCTCGCCGACAGCGGTACATCAATCTGAGCGCTGCCCCTTCCCGGCACCGCCGAAATGCTTCGCCAGCGCGTCGAGGCCGCGCTTGAGGTCGGGGAGCGCACCGCGCGGACATGGCTCGCCGTGCACCGCCACGCGCGCGACCGCGCGAGCGGCGCGCTGGCCGGGCTCGAGCACCGCCGCGAAGGCGGCATCATAGCGCTCCTTGCGCCGCCGGCATTCGCACGGCGTGCCCTCGCGCCCGCATTTGAGATCGCCCGGACAATCGTAGCCGCGGCCGGCGCCCGAGATGGCACGCGGCGTCTCGATGACGGCGCGATATTTGCCGACCACCACCGCGTAGCGCACGCCCGCCAGATATTGCGCGTCGGTGAGCACGCCGAGCAGATTGAGGCAGCCGAGCGGGCTCGCCGCCTTCTGGTCCATGCGCTTCTCCTGTGGCAGCCACACCCGATGCGGCTGCAGGGTCGCGAGGCTGCGGATATCGAATTGCAGGCGCACCAGCTCGCCGCCCGGATGCCGAAGCCCGATTTTGCGCTTGCGTCCACGCCGTGCCATGGCGGCTATTCTCCGGTTTCGGGATTGGGGGGCGGGTCGCTCAAGGGCGGGGCGCCCGCGGGCGCGTTACTCAAGGGCGCGTCGGGCGGGCGCGCGGCCGCTCCGGCGCTACCGCCGATGCCGCGGCGCGCGAACAAAGCATCGAGCTCTTGCCGCGACCACTGATTGGCGGGCTTGAAACTCGCCGGTGCGTGATTCGCCGACGTCTCCGGCACCCTCGTGTCCGCGCGTGGCGCGGTGTCCGCGCGTGGCGCGGTGTCCACGCGTGGCGCCGTGTCCGCGTCCATGGGCGCGGATGTGCCGTTTGGATTCCTGGAAGAAGCAGAAGAAGAAATGAATCTATGATTGTGATTGGTTCGCGGCTGCCCGATTTCCGCCGCGCCGACCGCTTCCGGCCCGCTTCGCTTGCGGTGAAGCGCTCGCTTGCCTTCCGCTTCGGCCCGGATGATGGCCTCGCCTTGCATGACCGCGCGCGCGATCCCGGATCTGATGCCGCCGTTGCGGCCGGCCACCCGGCGCTGCATGAAGGCGCGATCCGTCTTGGCGATCTCGGCCTCGATGCGCTTGTGCCGCCAGCCATCCGAGAATTTGGCCTGCACCGGCTCGCGGATGCGCCGCCACTGCGCGACCGAGAGGCCGGTGATGGCGGCGAGCCGCGCGTCATCGCTGGGCAGCGCGTCATGCTGCCAGTAATGCATGATCAAGAGCAGATAGGCGCCGTGCTGCAGCGTGTTGAGATCGCGGGTGTCGCGCAGATAGTCCCCGACATAGAGCGGCATCCAGGCACGGCCCATGAGGTTCCTCAATGGTTTATTGGACGGATTTACGCGGCGCGCTCGAAGCCCGGATCGCGGCGCGCCGGCGCGGCCGCGCGCTGCGGCTCGCTGTCACTGTGCTCGCCGCTGTCGGGCCGATACGCGATGAGGCAATGGCCCACGCAATACGGATAACGCTTGAACGGCGCGGCGCCGCAGAAGACGAAGTCGGCCTCGCCTGGCTCGCCCACCGGCCAGCGGCAGGTTGCTTCGTCGAGCTCGAGCAGCCCGCATCCGGGCCCGAACGCCCTGCCTGCCCCCCACCCCAACCCTCCCCCGCCTGCGGGGGACGGAATGGGAGGGGCCGGGGCGCGCCAAAGAGCGCATCGAGGCCGAGCGCCTGGAATGCAGCCATCAGCCGGCTCGGCGCCCGGATGCCGGCACGCTTGGACGTCGGACGCGGCGCGCGCGGGCGTGGGCGCGCCCGCTCCTTGCGCGGATTCAATTTGAGCCGATGCACCTTGCCGAGCACCGCGCAGCGCGAGACGCCAGCACCCAATTCCTTCGCAATGCTGCTTGCGCTCGAGCCTCCCGCCCAGCGTTGGCGCAACAGCGCGACGCTCTCGGGGCCCCATGCGAAACGCGTGAGCCCGAGCGCAATCCGCGCCGCGTCCCACGTTTGCCGATCCTGCGCATCGTGTGCCATCGTGTCACCTCGTTTGGTCCCATCGATTGTTGCGCCCGCCGGCCGCGCTCACGGCCGCAAGCGCGAGAACGAGAAGAAGGCGGCGCGGCTCACCGACCCGCAAAGGCCGGGAGCCGCGCCGGTCCGTCGCTGCGCCGGGGAGGGAACGGCGCGACGGACAAGCTCGATTGGAATGGGCGGCCGGGCCCTCATGGGGCGCGGCCCATTGGGGCGGGAGGCAGCGGCACGTCCTGCGGCCGCGCCCATAGATCCGGCCGCAGCGCCGAGGCCGGCACCGCCCCGCCGGTAAAGCGATGGACCGCGAGCGCCATCGCGGGCGAGACCGCGCCGCGGCGCCGCGCCTTGTTGATCGCGACCTGCGAGTAGCCGGTCGCCGCCGCCAGCTTGCATTGCGAGCCGGCGATGCGGATAGCGCGGTCGAAGGCGGCGGCGGGGTCCATAACCGGAAAATAACATAAGTTATTGACCGGTCAAGTCCTAATGTTATTGACCCGGGCTATAACCGCGGTTATGGTCCGCCACCTGCTCATAGGCGCGTGTAACGCGCGGGAGGTCGGCATGGAGCCGGGCGAGATCATCAGGCGCAAGCGCGAGGAGCTGGGCTGGTCGCAGGCCCAGCTCGGCAACCGCGTCGGCATCTCGCAGCCCGCGATCAAGAAGATCGAGGCCGGCGACAGCCGCCATTCCAAGTTCCTGCCCAAGATCGCGCAGGTGCTGGCGATTCCCCTCTCCGATCTCGATCTCTCGCTCTCCGGCGTGGTGGGAGCGCCCGAGGTCGTGCCGGCCGCCCGCATCCTCGGCGAACGCAATTTCCCGGTGCATGCCTCGGCCGAAGGCGGGCCGGGCCAGATCATCGTGTCGCACGACGCGGTGGACTTCATGGCGCGCCCCGCCCCGCTCATCCATGTGCGCGATTCCTACGGTCTCTTGATCACCGGGACCTCCATGGAGCCCGAATACCGCCAGGGCGACACCGCGCTGGTGGACCCGCACCTGCCGGTGATCCAGGGCGAGGTCTACATCTTCTATGCCGAGAAGGCCGGCGAGGCGCGCGCCACCATCAAGTACCTGCGCCGTGCCACCACCGACAAATGGCTCTTGAGCCAGCACAACCCGGCCGAGGGCATGGCCAAGGATTTCACCCTCACCCGCCGCGAATGGCAGTGGGCCCACCGCGTGATCGGCAAATATTCGCGCCGGTGAAGTGGGCACCGTAGGGTGGGTTAGGCGCGCATGAGGCGTCGCCGCAAGTCGCAGCGGCCATGGCGCCGTAACCCGCCGGCTGAGTTTCAGTTGCGACGTGAGTCGATGGGTTTCGCGAAGGCGCTCTACCCATCCTTGTATTAGCGCATGGCAGCCACTCGCGGCCGGTCCTTCGCGAACGGCGAATCCAGGCTATTGAATTCACCCATTGCGCGGGCCACCCGCGCCAATCAAAAGCTGTCTCATGTCAGAATCGGTGCTGCTGTTCATCGCCGCGGTCTTCCTCGTGGCCGGCTTCGTCAAGGGCGTGGTCGGGCTCGGGCTTCCGGCCATCGCCATGGGTTTGCTGGCGGTGGTGATGCGGCCCGCCGACGCCGCCTCGATTCTCATTCTGCCGACGGTCGCCACCAACGTTTGGCAGATGGCGGCGGGGCCGCGCCTCTGGCCCGTGGTCGCGCGGCTGTGGCCGACCATGCTGGGCGTCGTCTGCGGCACCCTCGCGGGCGCCGGCTGGCTGGTCGAGGGCCACTACGCCGCGGCGCTGCTCGGCGTCGCCTTGGCGATCTACGCTTTGATCGGCCTCGCCTCGGTCCATTTCACGGTCAGCCCCACGCGCGAGCCGTGGCTCGGGCCGATCGTGGGCGTGCTCACCGGCCTGGTGGCCGCCGCCACCGGCGTCTTCGCCATGCCGGCGGTGATCTATCTGCAGGCGATCGGGATCGAGAAGGAAGATCTGGTGCAGGCGCTCGGCCTCTCGTTCACGATCTCCTCGCTCGCGCTCGCCGTCAACCTGGCCTCGGTCTCGGCCCTCAACCTCTCGCTCGGCCCCGCCTCGCTCGGCGCGCTGGCGGTCGCCTGCATCGGCATGTGGCTCGGCCAAACCTTGCGGCTGCGGCTGCGCCCGGAAACCTTCCGCCTCTGCTTCCTCTTCGGCCTCCTGGCGCTCGGAATCTATTTGGTTGCTCGCGCGGTCGCGTGAGAGACGCCCCGCGCAGCGGCCGCAGGGTGGATTAGGCGCGCATGAGGCGTCGCCGCAAGTCGCAGCGGTGGTGGCGCCGTAACCCACCGGCTGACTCGCGACGAAATGTGTGTCGGCGAATTGGCGGGCATGCCGCGCCTACTCGGGCGGCCTCTCCAATTGCACGCCTG
>DASZKX010000025.1:0-15244 GCA_035552735.1 Xanthobacteraceae bacterium | reverse complement strand
AGCGTCGGATTCTCTGCGTCTTTCCGCGCTACACGCCGTCCTTCGGCACCTTCAACCACGCCTACCGGCTGATGCGCGGGGTGCGGGCCTTCATGCCGCCGCAGGGGCTCCTGCTGATCGCGGCCTATATGCCGGAATCCTGGCAGGTCCGCTTCGTCGACGAGAACATCCGGCCGGCAACCGCGGCCGAATTCGCCTGGGCGGACGTGGTGATGGTCTCGGCCATGCACATCCAGGCCCCGCAGGTGCGCGACATCCATGCCCGCGCGAAGGCGGCCGCCAAGGTCACGGTGCTGGGCGGGCCCTCGGTCTCGGCGGCGCCCGAGATGTATCCGGAGCTCGACTTCCTGCATGTCGGCGAGCTCGGCGACGGCACAGACGCCCTGATCGCGGCGCTGGACGAGAGCGTGGCGCCGCCGGCCCGGCAGGTCGTCTTCAAGACCGACGAGCGGCTGCCGCTGTCGGAATTTCCGATTCCGGCCTACGACCTGATCCCGCTCAAGAGCTATCTGATGTGCACGGTGCAGTTCTCCTCAGGCTGCCCGTACCGCTGCGAGTTCTGCGATATCCCGGGGCTCTATGGCCGCCAGCCGCGGCTCAAGACCCCGCAGCAGATCACCGCCGAGCTCGATGCCATGCGGAAGCAGAGCGGGCATCCCACCACGGTCTATTTCGTGGACGACAATTTCATCGGCAACAAGAAGGCCACGCGCGAGATGCTGCCGCACTTGATCGCGTGGCAGAATCAGAATGCCTATCCGATGCTGTTCGCCTGCGAGGCGACCCTCAACATCGCCAAGCAGACCGAGGTGCTGGAGCTGATGCGCGAGGCGCAGTTCGTCGGCATCTTCGTCGGGATCGAGACCCCGGAGGCCGACGCGCTCAGGGCCATGCGCAAGGAGCAGAACGTCTCGCTGCCGATGCTGGACTCGATCAAGACGCTGAACGATTACGGGCTCGAGGTCACATCGGGCATCATTCTGGGGCTCGACACCGATTCGGACGATACCGAGAGCCGGCTCATCGATTTCATCGAGCTCTCCAAGATCCCGATGCTGACCATCAACTTGCTGCAGGCGCTGCCGAAGACGCCGCTGTGGGATCGGCTCGAACGCGACGGGCGCCTGGTCGACGGCCAGGCGCGCGAGAGCAACGTGCGCTTCCTGCGGCCCTATGACGAGGTGGTGGCGATGTGGCGGCGCTCCATCGCCTATGCGAACGATCCGGAGCGCCTGTTCGACCGCTTCTGGCACCAGGTCGAGCGGACCTATGTGAACCGCAAGCTCGCGCCCGCGCGCGGCAAGCTCACCTACGCCAACCTGAGCGGCGCCGCCGTGCTGGCGTTCCGCATCCTGTGGTACCTGGTGATCCGCTCCGACTACCGCCGCCCGTTCCTGCGCGCCGCCCGCCTTGCCCTCAAGCGCAAGCAATACGACGCCGCGCTCGGCATCGCCTTCATCGGCTACCACCTGATCGAGTTCACCCGCGAGGCGCTCCGCGGCGAGCAGAACGCCTCGTTCTATTCGCAGGCCCGCAAGGACATCGCGCCACCCGCGGCGGAGCCGGAGCCGATCCGCAGGTCGGCGTAGCTGGAGGCGCGTCCGCCTCGTGGGGGACGCAGGACGTTTCATTCCTTCTCCCCGCGTGCCATCAGTGCGTTTACGCCCGTCTGCGATGGGCTATGGAGAAGGTGGGATGAGGGGGCGCTTCCGCGAGTCTGAGCTTGGAAAAAGAAGCGGGCATCTCCGCACGCTCAGACTCGCTGAAGCGCCCCCTCACCGAGCCGAGTTCGGGTTTTCCTTCGTGCCGCGTGGCCCTCTCCCCGCACGCGGGGCGAGGAGCGCCGGGAGCGTGCCGAAGGAGCTGTACCACCATGCGCGGCGCCAAAGTCGTAAAGACATCACGCGCCCGCCGGCTTCGCCGCAACTCCACCGATGCCGAGCTCAAGCTCTGGCATCGATTGCGCTCGCGCTCCATCCTCGGATTCAAATTCGTACGCCAAGAGCCGATCGGGCCCTATATCGCCGACTTCGCGTGTCGCGAGAGCCGATTGATTGTCGAGCTCGACGGCGGCCAGCATGCCGACAGCAAGCGCGATGTGATTCGCGACCGCTGGCTCAAGGAGCAGCGCTATCGTGTGCTGCGATTTTGGAACAATGATGTGATGGCGAATGTCGACGGCGTGCTGGAGACGATCGCCATGGCGTTGAACGGAGAGAGCGATCCGAGATAGTTACGCTCGCCTTTGTTGGCTGTAGGTCGAAAGACGCGCCACGTCGCACGGCGCGCTCCTTCTCCCCGCGTGCGGGGAGAAGGTCGGGATGAGGGGGCGTTTCCGCGAGTCTGAGTTTGTGGAAAAGCAGGGAGGCCTTTCCGCACGCTCAGACTCGCTGAAGCGCCCCCTCACCGAGCCGAGTTCAGGTTTTTCTCGGTGCCGTGTGGCCCTCTCCCCGCACGCGGGGCGAGGAATGCCGAAATCCGCATCACATGGCCCCCGTGGGGCGGCTCCAGGGGCCCCAGGTGGCGCCTTTGGGCATGGCGGCGCGCAGCATCAGCATCTCGCCGATGGTCTCGGAGGTGACGAGGCCGACCAGGCGGCCCTCGGCGTCGGTGACGGCGACCGCGGGCGCGGCTTTTTCCTGCAAGAGGCGCAGCGCATCCTCGAGGCAGCTGCGGTGCCCGACGGTCGGCACCTTGCTGCTCATGACGTCGGCCACGCGGGCGTCGGGGCCAAGCTGCTTCAAGGCGCGGATGAGGTCGCCGCGGCCGAGCAGGCCGACCGGCTTGTCGGCGGCGTCGACCACCGGGAACTCGCTCTGGCTGGTGCGCAGCAACGTCTGCACCGCCTCGTCCACGTGGGCCTGCGGGGTCAGTCGGGCGATCTGGGTCATCATGGCGTTGGTGACCGGCACGCCGTGCGCCATGGCGCGCAGCGCCACCATGTGGGCCTCCGACGAGGCCGCCAGGTAGACGAAGACGGCGATGAAGATCAGCAGCGGATTGTAGAACAGGCCGACGAAACCGAGCAGGTAGGCGACGAACTGACCGATGGCGGCGGCGGTCTCGGTCGCGCGCGTGTAGCCCATGCGGGTGGCGAGCAGCGCGCGCAGCACGCGTCCGCCGTCCATCGGGAAGGCCGGGATCATGTTGAACACGGCCAGGAACAGGTTCACGACCGCCAGCCGATCGAGCATCGAGATGTGGGCATTGTCGACGCCACTGAGGGCCCTGACATTCAAATGAGCGCCCGCGAGCGCCACCAGCCCCAGGCCGATGACCACGTTCACGGCCGGGCCCGCGATGGCGATCAGGAATTCCTGGCGCGGTTCCTCGGGAATGCGCTCCAGCCGCGCCACGCCGCCGATCGGCAGCAGGGTCACGTCCGGGGTCGCCACCCCGAAGGCGCGCGCCGTGAAGATGTGGCCGAACTCGTGCGCCAGCACGCAGGCGAACAGGAGCACCATGAACACGAGGCCGGTCCAGGCTTCGTTGGGGCCGCCGGAGGCGTAGTCGGCCGCGAAGATCCAGGCCAGGAATAGCAGGAATGTGATGTGCACCCGCACCGCGGTGCCGGCAATCGTGCCGATATTCAGGGACCAACGCATGGTAACCTCGTATCATACAACCCATATGGGGGCCTAAACGTAATGGTCGTGGCCCGCCTTTGCGAGTGCTGCGCGGGCGCGACCGCGTGAGATCAAGTCGAGCGCATGCGGTTGTAGGCGCGGCGGAAAGGTCGATCCGTCGGCCGCTGCATGATGTCGCCAAATCGTTCCGCCGGCTAATATTGCGGGCCTGATGTCGATCGACCACGAGGTGGAGACCATGGGACAGAAACTGACCGGTGACGGCCGCAAGGCGGCGCTCACCCGGCTCGCGGGCTGGAGCGAGCTCAAGGACCGCGACGCCATCACCAAGAAATTCACCTTCCGGGATTTCAACGAGGCCTTCGGCTTCATGACCCGCGCCGCGCTGATCGCCGAGAAGCTCGACCATCATCCGGAATGGTCCAACGTCTACAAGAAGGTCGAGGTCACGCTGTCGACGCATGACGCCGGCGGCGTGACCGAGCTCGATATCGAGCTGGCCGAGGCGATGGACAAGCTGGCGCAGTAGGTAGCTATTGTTGGTGGGCCAACTGTAATGGACGCAGGGCTTTTCACTCCTTCTCCCCAGCGGGGAGAAGGTGGGATGAGGGGGCTCCGGCGGTGCGATACGGAATCATCGTAACCCCCTCACCCCACCCTCTCCCCTGCGGGGCGAGGGAGTGAAATGCTGTGCTCGCCTTACACCCCCTAACGTTCCCCGCACGCGGGGCGAGGAACGTCGTTCTCGCCCACATGCCACCAACAACAGATGTGCTACTTGACGCCGCCGCGCCGCCGCGCAACGTCGCGCCATGGCTAAGCCCTCCCGACCGTTGCCCGAGATCGCGCAGATGTTCGCGCAGGCGATCGAATGTATTCGGCAGGGCCGGCTGGATGAGGCCGAGAGGCTGGCCGCCCGCATCCGCAAATTGTTGCCCGACCGCCATGAGGGCGTGCATCTGCTGGGCGTCGTCAAGCTGCAGCGCGGCCACGCCAGCGCCGGCCTTCCGCTGATCGAGGCGGCGCTGAAGATCAACCCCCATGCGTCCGACGCCTGGTCGAATCGCGGGCTGGCGCTCGGCATGCTGGGTCGCGACAGCGAGGCGATGGAGAGCTTCGCGCGGTCATTGGAGCTGCGGGCCGACGATCCCGACATGCTCAACGGCCGCGGCCGGTTGTTGTTGAAGCTGCACCGGCCCACTGAGGCGCTGGCCGACTTCGAGCAGGCCGCCGCGCTGTCGCCCGGACATTTCGGCGCGCTGACCAATCGCGGCAATGCGCTCGCCGCGCTGGGCCGGCTCGACGAGGCGCTGGCGCAATATGATGCGCTCTTGGCCCACGACCCGGCGCATCCCTCGCTGCATTTCAACCGCGGCTGTGCGCTCGCGAGCCTCGCCCGCCATGCCGAGGCGATCGCGGCCTTCGACCGCGCGCTCGCGCGCCGGCCCCATCACGTGGCGGCGCATCTCGATCGCGGGGTCGCGCTGCAAGCCCTCAACCGGCATGCGGAGGCGCTCGAAAGCTTCGCGCAGGTGCTGGCGCTCGATGCCGGCAATGTGGACGCGCAACACAATGCGGCGCTGTCGCGCCTGACGCTCGGCGATTATCGGGAGGGATTCAAGCAATACGAGGCACGCTTTGCGCGCAGCGGCATGCCGCCGCACCGCCGGCTCGGCAAGCCTTTATGGCTCGGCGAATTTCCGCCGCGGCGCAAGACCATCCTGCTGCATGCCGAGCAGGGTCTCGGCGACACCATCCAGCTCGCCCGCTATGTGCCGCTGGTGGCCCGCGCGGGGGCCTCCGTGGTGCTCGAGGCGCCGGACGAGCTGACGGGATTGCTGGGGCGGCTCGAAGGCGTCGCCGCGGTGGTGGCGCGCGGCGCCCCGCTGCCGGGCTTCGACCTGCAGTGCCCGATGGGCAGCCTGCCGCTCGCCTTGGCGACCGAGCTCGCCACCATCCCGGCGGAAATTCCCTACCTCACGGCCAGCGCGGAACGAATCGCGCAGTGGCGACCGCGGCTGGAGGCTTTGCCGCATCCGCGGGTGGCATTTGTTTGGTCGGGTCGCGCCAGCCACCCCAATGATCGCAACCGCTCGCTGCCGCTGGCGCGGCTCGCGCCGCTGTTGGAGATGGAGCCGGTGTCGTTCGTGAGCTTGCAGCGGGAATTGTCGGACCCGGATGCCGCGATGCTGGCCGGTATTTCGCGGGTGACGCCGATCGGAACCGAGCTGCGCGACTTCGACGATACGGCGGCGGTGCTGGGGCTCTGCGATCTGGTCATCACGGTCGACACCGCGGTGGCGCACCTCGCCGGCGCGCTGGGCCGGCCCACCTGGATCCTGCTGCCGTTCGCCCCAGACTGGCGCTGGCTGCTGGAGCGCACCGACAGTCCCTGGTATTCGAGCGCCCGGCTCTATCGGCAGCCGGCAGTGGGCGATTGGGAGGGCGTGGTGGCGCGGGTGCGGGAGGATTTGGCGGAGTGGTGCATAAAGGGAGAGATGTTGTTGAATGAACCTTAGGGACGAAGGACGTTTCACTCCTTCTCCCCTGCGGGGCGAGGGAGTGAAACTCCGTGCTCTCCTCACGCGCATAAGGCGCCCCAATCACGGGCGCAAAATCAACTTGCCCATGGCCTTGCGCTCCGCGATCGCCTTGAGGGCCTGCGCGGTTTCGGCGAGCGGATAGACGGCGTGGATGTGGCAGGAGAGCTTGCCTTGCGCGCACCACCGCGCAAGTTGATCGAGGCCGGCCCGATGAGCTTGCGGTTTCTGCCGCACGAAGGCGCCCCAGTTGACGCCCAGAATATCGCAGCCCTTGAGCAGCGTGAGGTTGAGCGGCAGCTTGGGAATTTCGCCGGCCGCAAAACCGATCACCAGAAAACGGCCCTCCCAGGCGATCGCCCGCAAGGCCGCTTCGCTGTAGGGCCCGCCGACCGGATCGTAGATGACGTCGATGCCGTGCTCGCCGCCGAGCCGTTTCAAGGCGTCGGTCAAATTCTGGCTGCCGTAGTTGACCAGCGCGTCGGCGCCGTGTGCGCGCGCAAAGGCGAGCTTGTCGTCGCTCGACGCGCAGGCGATGACGCGCGCCCCCATCTGCTTGCCGAGCTCCACGGCCGCGAGCCCGACGCCACCGGAGGCGCCGAGCACCGCCAGGGTCTCGCCGGCCTCCAGGGCGGCGCGGTCGCGCAGCGCGTGATAGCCGGTGCCGTAGGTGATGTTGAGGCCGGCGGCGCGCTCGAGATCGAGATCGACGCTGAGCCGGGCGAGCTTCTCCACCGGCACGGCGGCGAATTGCCGCGCCGCCCCGAAGCTGGTGTAGCCCATGACCCGGTCGCCGGGCGCGAAACCGGTGACGCCCGCCCCGACACTCTCGATCACGCCCGCGAACTCGCCGCCGGGCGAGAACGGCAGCGGCGGCTTGGTTTGATATTTTCCGGCGATGATCAAGGTGTCGTAGAAATTGAGCCCGACCGCCTTGATGCTCACCACTGCCTCGCCGGCACCGGCGACCGGCATCGGTAGCTCCGCGAGCTCGAGATCGTCAGGGCCGCCGAGGCGCGTGCAGAGAATGGCTTTCACGTGGAGACACCGTGGGAATGTGGTTGGGCTGGTGTTCTAACATGGCGCCCGATGCGCGCACATCTCTCTGCTCTCAACAAGCAACGGCCCATGAGCGGGCCGGCACGGCTTCCCTCGCCCCGCGTGCCATCAGGGCGTTTACGCCCGTCTGCGACGGGCTATGGAGAGGTGGGATACGGCAGGGAGGAGAACCAAGACTCGGCCGGGTGAGGGGGCGCCTCCGCGAGTCTGAGCGTGCGGACCGGTCCCACTGCGCTTGGGACAAGCTCAGGCTCGCGGAGAGGCCCCTCACCCCACCCTCTCCATAGCGGTCGCAGGCGGGCGCAAACGCCCTGACGGCGCGCGGGGCGAGGGAGTGAAATGCGGTGCGTCCCTGATCGCAATTCTTGAAATCATGTGCGGCGTGCGAGCAGGTCCCCATGGGGCTGAAAATATGTACAATGCGGCGGCGCGGTGGCCGGTGATTTGCTCCTTCGTGGCCGCCTTCACATTGCCGAATTCGTAAGGATTCCATGGCCTTTGGGTGGCCCACGGGTTATGGCGAGGCGGCCCGAAGCGGTGGGGACAAGGACGATGCTCATGATTCGCTCACGCGATATTCGCGCATTGGCGGCGCGCGCATTTGATCGGCGCCACTTTGCGGCGGCGCTGCGGCCCGCGCTGGCGGCGAGCCTGGTGATGTCAGGGCTGACGATGGGAAGCTTCGCGCTCTCCTCGGTGGCGTTCGCGCAAACGCCGGCTCCGGCCAAGCCCGCCCCCAAGCCGGCTCCGGCACAAGCAGCCACGCCGGCGGCCGCTCCCGCCAGCGGCGAGGCGCAGCCCACGCTGCTCGGCCAATACGGCGATTGGGGCGCCTATGCGGCCACGCCGAACGGCCACAAGGTGTGCTTCTCGATCGCCAAGCCGAAGGCCTCGCAGACCAACCCGGCCGGCCGCAAGCGCGACCAGGCCTATGTGTTCATCTCCGACCGGCCGACCGAGAACGTGCGCAACGAGGTCTCGGTGATCATCGGCTATCCGTTCAAGCCCAGCACCGACGCGAGCGCCGAGATCGGCGCCGACAAGTTCGCCATGTACACCTTGAACGACGGCGCCTGGATCAAGAACGTGGCCGAGGAAGCCCGCATGGTGGATTCCATGCGCAAGGGCAGCGACCTGACCGTCAAGGGCGTATCGGGTCACGGCACCGAATCGACCGACCAATATTCGCTCAAGGGCTTGAGCCAGGCGATCGACCGCGCCGCGCAAGAGTGCAAATAGCTCACGCCGCGGGACGCACGCCATGATCCGGGTCGGCATCGGGGGTTGGGTGTTCAAGCCCTGGCGCGGCACGTTCTATCCGGCGAAGCTGCCGCAGGCGCGCGAGCTCGAGCATGCCAGCCGCGCCCTCACCAGCATCGAGATCAACGGCACTTTCTACGGCAGCCAGAAGCCGGAGAGCTTCCGGCGGTGGGCGGCGGAGACGCCGGATGATTTCGTGTTCTCGCTCAAGGGGCCGCGCTTCACCACCCATCGCGGCGTGCTGGCGGAGGCCGGGCCCTCGGTCGAGCGGTTCTTTGGCAGCGGCGTGCTGGAGCTCAAGGAGAAGCTCGGGCCGGTGCTCTGGCAATTGCCGCCCACCAAGGCATTCGAGAGCGCGGATTTCGCGGCGTTCCTGGGCCTGCTGCCGCAGCGCCTCGATGGCCGTCCGCTCCGGCATGTGGTCGAGGCGCGGCACGCAAGCTTCTGCGCGCCGGAGTTCGTGACGCTGATGCGCCAATTCGGGGTGGCGATCGCGCTCATCGATTCTGAAAAGCATCCGCTGATCCCGGACCCGACCGGCGACTTCTTGTACCTGCGCCTGCAGCGCACGTCGGAAGAGATCGACACCGGCTATGCGAAGGCCGATCTGGCGGCCTGGGCGAAACGCGCGCGCGCGTTCGCGGACGGCGGCGTGGCCGCCGATCTGGCGCCGCTTGCGCCCGCCGCCGCGAAGGCCAAGCGCGACGTGTTCGTCTATATGATCTCGGGCGCCAAGGTGCGGGCGCCGGCCGCCGCGCAGGCGCTGCTGGCGCTGGTGCGGTGAGGCGTGCGATGCTTGTTTCACGCGTGGCCTGAGCGCACGGCGGTCTCCTTCTCCCCGCGTGCCATAAGGGCGTTTACGCCCGTCTGCGACGGGCTATGGAGAAGGTCGGGATGAGGGCCTTCCCGCGAGTCTAAGCTCGTGGTAACGCCCCCTCACCGAGCCGAGTTCTGGTTTTCGCTCGGCGCGCTCTGCCCTCTCCCCGCAAGCGGGGCGAGGAAAGCCGCGATGCTCGGCAATCGCTTACTTCCGGGCCTTGTCCAGGACCGCGACCCCATAGGGGTCGATCCCCACGCCTGTCACGGTCGCGGCCTGCGTCTTCTTCTGCAGATCGATCACGAAGGCGGTGCCGGTGAGGTTGGTGGTGGACGCCTTGATGGTGTTGTTGCCGCCGGCCACGACCGCATAATGCCCATCGCCGGTGATCGCGATGCCCTTCGGCCGTGCCGGCTCCTTGTCGGGGCGGGTCAACGGGATGCGGGCCACTTCCGCGCCCGGTTTCTTGGCGAGCGCCATGTCGACGTCGACGATCGAGACGTTGTTGGAGCGGAAATTCGCCACCACGATCTGCTTGCCGTCCGGCGTCCAGGCGACCGCGAACGGCCGGGCCAGGCCCTTGGGATCATCGGTGCCGACCTGTACGCGCGCGGCTTCCGCGCCCGCCTTGCCCTCGCGGGCGAGATCGACGTCGATGATCGAGATCGTGTTGCCTTCGTTGTCGTCTTCCAGGTTGGTCTCGCGCGCGGTGACCGCGATCAATTTGCCGTTCGGGCTCGCCGCGATGCCGAACGGGCCGGTCTGGACCGTAATGCGCGGCGCGACCTCGACCACCGGCTCGCCTTTCAGGGCGCGGCCGAGATCCATCACCGACACGTCCTCGGTGCCGGCATTGCCGGAGAACAGGTATTGCTTGCCGTCGCTCCCCTTGCCGACCGCGAGCGATTCCGGATCCGGCCAGCAGCCGAATTGCTTCGAGGGCGCGAGGAATACGTTGGTGGGCGGCGGGCCGCCCTTCCAGGGCACGTCAACGTCAGGGCAGTCAGGCCGCAGCTGCCGCGTGCCCGCCCCCTTCATCGGCATCTGGATCTGGCCGACGAATGCCCCGGTCTTGGGATCGATGATGGTGATGCGGTTCGAGCCGTCCTCGGTCAGCCAACCCTCGGAAGCGCTGGTGAGCAGCAGGTTGGGGCTGTTGAGCGGCAGCAAGCCGACGCCGCCGAACCAGCCGCCGTCCATGACTCTGAGCACCGACGCATCGGTGTTGTCGGACGACTTCTGCAGCATCTTTTTCACGTCCATGACCGAGACGCTGGCGCGGCCACCGTGCTGGAGGAATTCCGCATTGGAGACCTGCCCATGATGGTTCATGACGTAGGCGGTCTTGCCGTCGGCGGAGAGCACGATGTTGGCGGGATCGCCGAGCAGCATGCCGTCGAGCCGGCGCGGGCCGACCCAGTTTCGGCTGATGACGGCCTTGTCGGTATTGTTGTTGGCGGACTTGAGGGCGGCGCTGAGATCGATCGCATAGATGCGCGGATCGCGCCGGCCGGTGACGAACGCATAAGGCCCGGCCGCCAGGGCCGCGTCGGCCGTGACGGCGAACAGGCATAGACTCAACAACGAGGCACGTAGGCGCATCGAACTTCCTCCCGGCATGATGACGATTTTCTGCAACGTTTCCCCCGGAGGACCCGGGGAAGGGTGCGAAGATGCCTTTTTGGCACTTTGCTGGCAAGGTAGGGGGCGGGGCTTGTCGCCGACTTGCCGGGGAAACCGTGACGATCAAGGCCCTAACTGTGCTAGAAGGGCGCCTTCCGGCCCCATTGGACAGAATGCGTTAATGACAAGCCTTGCGACTGCTTCCCATTCGGCGCCTGGCGGCTTCATCGAGAAGACGCCGCTCGAGCGCTATGTGCCGCCGGCGCGGCCTTCGCTCATCGGTCTTTCGCGCGCCGAGCTCATGGATGCGCTGGCCGGCATCGGGGTACCGGAAGGCAAGCGCAGGATGCGGGCGCAGCAGATCTGGAGCTGGCTCTATGTGCGGGGCGTGACCGGCTTCGATGAGATGACCAGCCTATCGAAGGCGCTGCGTGCGGTCCTCGCCGCGCATTTCACGCTGGCGCGGCCCGATCTGGTGGCGGAGCAGATCTCGGTCGACGGCACCCGCAAATGGCTGTTGCGGCTGCCGGGCGAACGGCCCGGCGAAGCCCCGCACGAGGTCGAATGCGTCTACATTCCGGACACCGACCGCGGCACCTTGTGCCTGTCGAGCCAGGTCGGCTGCACGCTCGCCTGCTCGTTCTGCCACACCGGCACCCAGCGGCTGGTGCGCAACCTCACGGCCGGCGAGATCGTGGGCCAGATCATGGTGGCGCGCGACCGGCTCGGCGATTGGACGGCGGCCCAATCCAGCACCAGCGAGCCGGCTGCCGGGCAGCCGGGTAGCGGGCAGCCGGGTAGCGGCCAGCCGGCTGCCGGGCGGCGCCTCGTCACCAATATCGTCATGATGGGCATGGGCGAGCCGCTGTACAATTTCGAGGCAGTGCGCGACGCCATCCTGGTGACGGCCGACAACGAGGGTCTGGGCATCTCCAAGCGCCGGATCACGCTCTCGACCTCGGGGGTGGTACCCAATATCGGCCGCGCCGGAGACGAGATCGGCAGCATGCTGGCGGTCTCGCTGCACGCCGTCACCGACGAATTGCGCAACGAGCTGGTTCCGCTCAATCGCAAATATCCGATCCGCGTGCTGATGGAGGCATGCCGCAATTATCCGGGACTCTCCAACTCCAAGCGCATCACGTTCGAATACGTGATGCTCAAGGGCGTCAACGACCAGCTCGCCGACGCCCACGCCCTGGTGAAGCTGGTGCGCAACATTCCGGCCAAGATCAATCTCATCCCGTTCAATCCCTGGCCCGGCACCCGCTACGAGTGCTCGGACTGGGAGCAGATCGAGAAATTCTCCGAGGTGGTGTTCACGGCCGGCTATGCGTCGCCGGTGCGCACGCCGCGCGGGCGCGACATCCTGGCGGCCTGCGGGCAATTGAAGAGCGCAAGCGAGAAGCTCTCCGCCCGCGAGCGGCTGGCGCTGCGCGCCATGGCGATGACCGATGATTGAGGCTGCCGGGCGCGCCGAAGCGGGCGCCCGTATGCTATAAGGACCGGACGGGGGAACCGAGATGCCGCAGCTCGCGGAGCGATTTCAGGAAGCAACCGGCCGGCGGGCTCCGATGGCCGCGAACGATTGGCACATCCGGGCGCTGCGCCTGCTTTGTGTCCTTGCCATGGGCACGATGCTGGCCGCCTGCGGCCGTTGCGGCGACTTCCTGTCGTCGAGCCTCGGCCCCGTGGGCCCCATGGGGGCGTGTCACAGCGATCCGCCGCCGCAGCAGTAAGCCGCCGCGCTCCGCCGGCAGGAACCGCATGATGAATCGCACCGGGCTTCTGATCGCGTTGGCGTGCGCCGCTGCGGTCGGCCTGTTGTTCGGCCTCTACCCGAAGCTCGATCTTTTCCTGATGCGCCCGTTCTTCGCGCCGACCGCGGGCGGCTTTTGGGCGAGCTTCAATCCGGCGCTGAACGGCTTGCGTGATCTCAGCCGCTGGATCGTGACCCTCCTGGTCGCGCCTGCCGCACTCGCCATGGTGGTGAAGCTCGTCCTGCCGCGGCGGCCGATGCTGATCCCAGGCCGGGCCGCGGCCCTGATGGTGGCGACGCTGGCGCTCGGGCCCGGCCTCGTCACCAACGTCATCCTCAAGAGTCACTGGGGCCGCCCGCGCCCCATCGACGTGGCCGAATTCGGCGGCGACCAGCATTTCGTGCCGTGGTGGGATCCGCGCGGCGACTGCCCGGACAATTGCTCGTTCGTGGCCGGCGAACCTTCGGGAGCGTTC
This sequence comes from Xanthobacteraceae bacterium, assembly GCA_035552735.1. Taxonomy (GTDB): domain Bacteria; phylum Pseudomonadota; class Alphaproteobacteria; order Rhizobiales; family Xanthobacteraceae; genus VAZQ01. Next base: position 2,123 of record DASZKX010000025.1, on the reverse strand, counting down.
TGGACGCTGGCGCCGGCCGCGCTGGTGCCGCCGACCTGGCGGCCGCTCGCCTATGCGGGCGCGCTCGCCTTCGGGGCCGGCATCGGGCTGCTGCGCATGGCCGGTGGCGGGCATTTCTTCACCGACGTCGTGTTCTCCGGCTTCTTCACCTTCCTGACCATCTGGCTGGTGCACGGCCTCATCTATCGCTGGCCGGCCACCCGCATCAGCGACCGGACGGTGGAACGCGCGCTCGAGCGGCTGGTGCTGCCGCTCCACGGCGCCGCGCTGGGGCGGTTGCGGCTCGGGCGGCGGTCGTCGCCGCCGCAACCCATCGATCGGCCCGGGGCGCCAGGGAGCCGGCCCGCCGATGTGGCCCCGGACGGCGCGTGATCGGGCCGGATGCCGGGATCGGGGCTTGCCGTTGCGCCCGGCGCGTTGCCGGTGCAAATGGTTGTGTAGGATCGCAATGACGGGATCAGGAAAGCGGCGCCGCAAAACAAAGAAGGAAGCCACAATGGCGGGAGAGAACGGAACCCTGCAGCGGGTGCTGCAGCTCAAGATCCGGGTGCAGGGCGACGCCGGACAGTTTCTGGCTCTGATGCAGAGCGCGACGCCGTTCTACCAGGCGCTCGGCGGCCAGCGCTTTCGCTTCCTGCGCAATGTCGACGATCCGGCGCAGTTGCTGGTGGAGATCGAATACGAGGCGCATGCCGGGCTCGAGATCAACCGCCAGAAGGTGGCGAGCGACCCCATGGTGCGGACCTTCCTGCAAGGCTGGCGCACCATGCTGCAGGGCAGTGCCGACGTCGACGTCTACGAGGATGTAACCCAGGTATAGGAGCGGCCGCGCGGCCGGAACAGTCGATGCCAAGCACGATGGAAAGAGGGGCGACGTGAAGCGGGGCGACGTCAAGAAGGTGGTGCTCGCCTATTCGGGCGGGCTCGATACCTCGATCATCCTGAAGTGGCTGCAGCAGACCTATAGCTGCGAGGTGGTAACCTTCACGGCCGATCTCGGCCAGGGCGAGGAGCTCGAGCCGGCGCGCGCCAAGGCGCTGCTGCTCGGCATCAAGCCGGAGAGCATCTTCGTCGAGGACCTGCGCGAGGAGTTCGTGCGCGACTATGTGTTCCCGATGTTCCGCGCCAACGCGCTCTACGAGGGCCAATATCTGCTCGGCACCTCGATCGCGCGGCCCCTGATCGCCAAGAAGCAGATCGAGATCGCCGAGAGGGTCGGCGCCGATGCGGTGGCCCATGGGGCGACCGGCAAGGGCAACGACCAGGTGCGCTTCGAGCTCGCCTATTACGCCCTCAAGCCCGACGTGCGGGTGATCGCGCCCTGGCGCGAATGGGATCTGGTCTCGCGTACGAAGCTCATCGAGTTCGCGGAGCGACATCAGATTCCGATCGCCAAGGACAAGCGCGGCGAGGCGCCGTTCTCGGTCGACGCCAACCTGTTGCACGCCTCCTCCGAGGGCAAGGTGCTGGAGGACCCGGCCCAGGAGGTGCCGGACTACGTCTATTCGCGCACGGTCGATCCGGAAGCGGCGCCGGATGTGGCGAGCTACATCACGGTCGGTTTCGAGCGCGGCGACGCGGTGGCGCTCGACGGCGCCGCGCTGTCGCCCGCGACTCTGCTCACGCGCCTCAACGAGCTCGGGCGGCAAAACGGCATCGGCCGGCTCGATCTGGTGGAGAACCGCTTCGTCGGCATGAAGTCGCGCGGCATGTATGAAACGCCGGGCGGCACCATCCTGCATGCCGCCCACCGCGGCATCGAGCAGATCACGCTCGACCGCGGCGCCATGCATCTCAAGGACGAGCTGATGCCGAAATATGCCGAGCTCGTCTACAACGGCTTCTGGTTCGCGCCCGAGCGCGAGATGCTGCAGGCCTTAATCGACAAATCGCAGGCTTATGTGACCGGCACGGTGCGGCTCAAGCTCTACAAGGGCAATGTCGCGGTGGTGGGCCGCGAGAGCCCCTATTCGCTCTACGACCAGGACCTGGTGACATTCGAGGAAGGCGCGGTCGCCTACGATCACCGCGATGCCGAAGGCTTCATCCGGCTCAACGCGCTGCGCCTGCGCACGCTCGGGCAGCGCAAGAAGAAATTGAAGCTGTAGCGAGCGGCGAGCCGC
>DASZKX010000024.1:0-19511 GCA_035552735.1 Xanthobacteraceae bacterium | reverse complement strand
TCACCCGGCGTGAACGAGTTCATCATCCCGAACTATAAGCAGACCTGGGCCGCTATCCGCAAAATTGCCGACGCGCCCGAGGGCGTCCGCCACCTGACGTTCAAGTCGCTAGAATACGTGGTCGGATGATCGAGGGAGGCGGGCCGGCGCGGCTTACTCGCAACATTGGATGACCAACCTAGCCGGAATCGAGATACCGTCCACCGACCCGATCTTTCTCGCCGTCGTAGGTGTTCACATCCTGCTAGGGCTCGCCTGCACGACCGCAGGCGCGGTCGCGATGCTGAGTCGGAAACGAGCTGGTCGTCATCCTCGGTGGGGCACGATCTATTTCTGGTGCCTGACGGGGGTCTTCCTTACCGCGTCCGGCTTGGCCGCGGTGCGCTGGACCGAGGACTACCACTTGCTTGTTCTTGGGGCGCTGTCGTTCTGGGCAGCATATTTGGGCCGCCAAGCCCGACGGCAGCGCTGGCGCAATTGGGTTAGGCTGCACATCACCGGCATGGGGACATCTTATATTTTGCTCCTGACTGCCTTTTACGTTGACAATGGAAAGAGCCTGCCGCTTTGGAAGGAGCTTCCCCCAATTGCATACTGGCTGTTGCCTGGGATCGTTGGGATACCGCTCATCGTTCGCGCGTTGTTGTGGCATCCGTTGGCGCGTCAACCGAGCCTGCCTTAATCGAAGGAGCCCGCCACTCCGGCGACCAGATTCGACAATCGGCCAACGGATCGCGCAGGCCGGTCGAGTGGCGCCGGGCGACCGCCGCGCGCCCGAGCTCTCGGTGTCCCTACAAGACTTTGCGGAGGTTCTCCGCCAAGATGACCGAGCGGCTTTCGAGGCGGAAAGGTAATAAATGTCAGCTACTTACGGTGTCATTTAACTGTCATCTAATCATCATACAACAATGACATGCGGCGTCTAAGCCTTTTTGGTGGCCTCGGAGTGGACCGACGAATGGTCTTGGGCCCAAGCGCCACCGTACCGTGTAGGACAAGAACACCAACCAGAGCCGGAAGACCGCGGTCGTGGGATTGAACCCGCGGCGGCGAGCGTTTTGGCCGCAACAACAGGAGAGAGCATTGAGACTTCTTCAGACCTTGACGGCCGCCAGTTTGCTGGCCGCGACTTCGTTGACGAATGCCATGGCCCTCGATATCACCGGCGCCGGCTCCACCTTCGTCTATCCGGTCCTCGCCTCTTGGGCGGATGCGTACAAGAAGGCAACGGGTATCGGGTTGAACTACCAGTCGATCGGCTCCGGCGGCGGCATCAAGCAAATTCAGAACAAGACCGTCACGTTCGGCGCCAGCGACATGCCGCTTACGGCGGAAGACGTGGCGAAAAGCGGGTTCGTCCAGTTCCCGGTCATCAACGGCGCCGTTGTGCCGGCCGTCAATCTGCCGGGCATCAAACCGGGCGAATTGACCCTGGACGGCCCCACGCTCGCCAGTATCTTCCTCGGCAAGATCACCAAGTGGAACGATCCGGCGATCGTGAAGCTCAATCCGGGCGCCAAGCTGCCGGCCACGGCAATCGTCGTGGTCCACCGCTCGGATGGGTCCGGCACGACGTTCATCTGGACCGATTATCTTTCCAAGGTGAGCCCGGAGTGGAAGGAAAAAGTCGGCGAGAGCACGGCCGTTGAATGGCCGGTCGGCATCGGGGCCAAGGGGAACGAGGGCGTCGCCAACAACACCGCCAACACCGTCGGCGCGATCGGCTACGTGGAATATGCGTACGCCAAGCAGAACAAGATGACGTACACCAAGATGGTGAACATGGCCGGCAAGACGGTATTCCCGGACGCGGATACGTTTCAAGCGGCCGCCGCGGGCGCACAGTGGAATACCGCGAAGGACTTCTACGTGATCTTGACCAACGCGCCGGGGGACAAGTCCTGGCCGATCGCCGGCTCGACCTTTATTCTGATGTATGCGAAGCCGCAGGATGCGGCTATCTCGGCCGAGGCCCTCAAGTTCTTCGCGTGGGGGTACAAGAACGGCAACAAGCTCGCCGCCGACCTGGATTACGTTCCAATGCCCGAAAATGTCGTCGCGCTGATCGAAAAGACCTGGACCGATCAGATCAAGGGCGCCGACGGCAAAGCAATCTACAGCGCATCGAAGTGATCTGTGAGTGTGGAGGGGTCGCCGGTCCGGCGCGCCCCTCTCTCCTCACGCCACCGCTAACGAGACTTGAGCGGCAGCACCGAGGCTGCTTGAATCGGCTCTTCCGAGGAGCACGACGGGAGGAGCCGCGATGCAATCCGCCGGGAGGCAATCCGTGGTCGATGTTGCGTTGAATGGCGAGGCCGGCGCGATGAGCGCGGTACCGACCCGGGCCAGGATGCTCGATCGGCTGCGGGTGCGAGACAAGGTCTTTCACCAACTCACCCGCGCCGCCGCGGTCGGGGTGCTGATTCTCCTCGGCGCCGTGATCATCTCCCTTGTCATCGGCTCGCTTCCTGCGCTGAGCACGTTCGGCTTCGGCTTTCTGTTCGACCAGCGCTGGAATCCGGTCACCGAGAAGTTCGGAGCGCTGGCGGCGATCTACGGCACGATCATCACCTCGTTCCTGGCGATGCTGATCGCGGTGCCGGTCGGATTGCTCATCTCGGTCTTCCTCACAGAGCTGTGTCCGCTATGGCTGCGCCGCCCGATCGGGATCGCGATCGAGCTGCTGGCGGGAATTCCGAGCATCATCTATGGTATCTGGGGCCTGTTCGTGTTTGCCCCGTTTGTTCAGCAATGGGTCCAGCCGTTTCTGATTTCGCTCTTCGGTCCGATTCCGGTGCTCTCGTCGCTGTTCGCTGGACCGCCTTATGGCATCGGCATTCTCACCTCGGGCCTCATCCTGGGAATCATGGTGCTGCCGTTCATCACCTCGATCTCGCGGGAGGTGTTCGAATCGGTGCCGCCGGTCTTGAAGGAGGCCGCCTATGGGGTCGGCTGCACCACCTGGGAGGTGGTGCGTTACGTCGTGCTGCCCTATACACGGGTGGGCGTGATCGGCGGCGTCATGCTGGGTCTGGGGCGCGCGCTGGGCGAGACCATGGCGGTGACCTTCGTGATCGGCAACGCGCACCGGATATCGGCCTCGATCCTCGCCCCCGGCACCACCATCTCGGCGACCATCGCCAACGAATTCACCGAGGCAGTCGGCGATCTCTACACCTCGGCGCTGATTGCGCTCGGTCTCGTTCTCTTCGGCATCACATTCATCGTGCTCGCCGCGGCGCGCTACATGCTGATGCGCATCGAGCGACGGATCGGTTAGCGCCATGGGCAGACTCTACGCCGCCCGTCGCCGCCGCAATGGAATCGCGCTGGGGCTGTCGTTGGCGGCTACCGCCTTCGGCCTCGGCTGGCTCGTGCTGATTCTCGGCGAGTTGTTGTGGAAAGGGCTGGGCGGACTTTCGCTGAGCGTGTTCACCGAGATGACGCCGCCACCCGGCGCCGCCGGCGGGTTGCTCAATCCGATCGTGGGAAGCCTGATGCTGACGGTCCTGGCCGTCGTTATCGGGACTCCGATCGGGATTCTGGCCGGCACCTATATGGCCGAATATGGCCGCTATTCCCCGCTGACCTCGATCGTGCGCTTCATCAACGACATCCTGTTGAGCGCCCCCTCGATCGTGATCGGCCTCTTCGTCTACGAAATCGCCGTCGCGCCCGTGGGGCACTTCTCCGGATTGGCGGGAGCCGTGGCGCTTGCGATCCTGGTCATCCCGGTCGTGGTGCGCACCACCGAGGACATGCTGCTGCTGGTTCCCAACCCGTTGCGGGAGGCGGCGGCGGCGCTCGGTTTGCCGCGCGTCGTGGTGATCCGCCGTGTCTGCTACCGCGCCGCCCAGGCCGGGATGGTCACCGGCGTGCTGCTGGCGATCGCCCGTATCGCCGGCGAGACCGCCCCTCTGCTCTTCACCGGGCTCAACAACCAATTCTTCAGTCTTGATCTCGGGGCCCCGATGGCGAGCCTGCCGGTGGTCATCTTTCAGTTCGCGCTCAGCCCCTACAAGGAATGGCAGCAACTCGCCTGGACCGGCGCACTGATCGTCACCTTCACCGTGCTCGCGCTCAGCATCATCGCGCGCACGCTTTCCGCATCGAGAAAACAGTCATGAATGTCGCATCCTCCACCGTCCCCACCGTGACTCACGCCGCGCTCGACGCCGCGACATTGGACGAAAAAGTCTCGATCCGGAACCTGAATTTCTACTACGGTCAGAGCAAGGCGCTCAAAGATATCACTCTGCCGCTCTACACCGGCAGAGTGATGGCGTTTATCGGGCCGTCGGGCTGCGGAAAATCGACCCTGCTGCGCATTCTCAACCGGATGTACGACCTTTATCCCAACCAGCGCGCCGAGGGCGAGGTCCTGCTCGATGGCGAGGACATTCTTTCTCCGACGCAGGATGTCAACCTGCTGCGGGCCCGCATCGGCATGGTGTTCCAGAAGCCGACGCCGTTCCCGATGTCGATCTACGAGAATATCGCGTTCGGTCTCCGGCTCTACGAAAAACTGCCCAAGTCGGAGCTCGATGGGCGCGTGGAAAGCTCGCTACGCCGCGCCGCGCTTTGGGACGAGGTGAAGGCTAAGCTCAACACGAACGGCTTGAGCCTCTCCGGCGGACAGCAGCAACGGCTGTGTATCGCCCGCACCGTCGCGATAAAGCCGGAAGTGATCCTGTTCGATGAGCCCTGCTCGGCGCTCGATCCGATCTCGACCGCCAAGATCGAAGAGCTGATCGACGAGCTGAAGGAAGACTACACGATCGCGATCGTTACCCACAACATGCAGCAGGCGGCACGTGTCTCCGATTTCACCGCCTTCATGTATCTCGGCGAGATGATCGAGTTCGATACCACCAGCAAGATATTCACCGCGCCGCAAGACCGGCGCACGCAGGACTACATCACCGGTCGCTTCGGCTGAGGCGGCTTGCGTCCGGGACGGCGAGGACAAAACGATGATGATGAACGAACATACGGCCAAGGCCTTCGACGTCGATCTGCAGGAGCTCACCCGCTTGGTGGCGGAGATGGGCGGTCTGGCCGAGAAGCAGATCGCGGACTCGGTCGATGCGCTGGCCAAGCGCGACGTCGAGCGGGCTGCACGCGTGGTGGCGGTCGATGCCGGCATCGATGCCCTGCAGCGCGAGATCGAGGAGAAGGCCGTTCTCACCATTGCGCGTCGCCAGCCCATGGCGGTCGATCTGCGCGAGATCGTGAGCGCGTTGCGCCTGGCCAGCGACCTCGAGCGGATCGGCGACCTCGCCAAGAACATCGCCAAGCGCGTCGCTGCGATCACCGGCGACTTCCATCCGCAAAAGCTCCTGCGCGGCGTCCAGCACATGGCGGCCTTGGTGCTGGGGCAGCTCAAGCAGGTGCTCGACAGCTACGCCAGTCACGACCTCAGCAAGGCGCTGGCGGTATGGAAGGGCGACGAAGAGATCGACGCCATGTGCACCTCGCTGTTCCGCGAGCTGCTGACCTACATGATGGAAGACCCGCGCAACATCACGTTCTGCATCCATCTCATGTTCTGCGCCAAGAACATCGAGCGCATGGGCGATCACGCCACCAACATCGCCGAGACGGTGCATTTCATGATCGAAGGCCGGGCGATCGCGGACGAGCGCCCGAAGGGCGACACCACGTCGGTGTTCTCGGCCGCAGGGAAGTAGCAGGAGCCCGAGCGGATGAATGCCAGCATTCTGATCGTCGAGGACGAGGAAGCACTGACGCTGCTGCTGCGCTACAATCTCGAGACCCAAGGCTACGAGGTCGAGACGATTGCGCGCGGCGACGAGGCCGATACCAGGCTCAAGGAAGGCACGCCCGATCTCGTGATCCTCGATTGGATGCTGCCGGGCCTGTCGGGAATCGAGCTCTGCCGCCGGCTGCGGGCGCGACCGGAAACCCGTCAGCTGCCGATCATCATGCTGACGGCGCGCGGAGAGGAGAGCGAGCGCGTACGGGGCCTCGCGACCGGCGCCGACGACTATATCGTGAAGCCATTCTCGGTTCCCGAGCTGCTGGCCCGCGTCAATGCGCTGTTGCGCCGCGCTTCGCCCGAGCGCGTGGCCGACGTGCTCAGCTTCGGCGATATCGCGATCGACCGTGAGAAGAAGCGGGTCTCGCGCTCCGGCAATGCGATCGATCTGGGGCCGACCGAATATCGCCTGCTCGAGTTCCTGATGGAGCGGCCCGGCCGCGTCTTTTCCCGCGAGCAGCTTCTCGACGGCGTCTGGGGCAGCGACATCTATATCGATGAACGCACCGTCGACGTGCATGTCGGCCGGCTGCGCAAGGCGCTCAACCGCGGCCACAACAATGATCCGATCCGCACCGTACGCGGCGCCGGCTACGCGCTCGACGACCGTTTCGGCAAGACCGGGTAGAGCGCTTTCGCAGGCACCCGGACCGGAACGGGTTCCGGCATTCTTGTGGGACCGATGTTCGGGCGCAAAGGCACATGCCGCCACGCGTCACGCGCGGCGCGGGCTTGTTCCCCAAACGGTTGGGACCGCCGAAGGTGACCTAAAAGACGCCCTAGCCCCGCATTGGGCGGCGATCGCGGCGGCGGTCGCCCGCCGGCTGATAGGCGACCCGCGAATGGTAGCTGCAATAAGGCGCGCCGGTGCCGGCTTGACCGCCGCAGAAGAAGAAGTCGGTGCTGCCCGGATCTCCGATCGGCCAGCGGCAGGTGTCCTCGGTCAGCTCGAGGATGGTGCGGCGCTGGCCGAGCGGAATGACATTGTCGACCGGCTCCGGCTCCGGCTCCTGCTCGAAATCATAGGCATGCGCGAGCGCGGTATTTCCGCGTATGGCGGGACGCGAGACGCGCATCAGATGGGTGTGGGCGCGCGCCTTGCGGGGACGTGGCGCCGACGCGGACGGGCTCTTGGCGCGTCCCGACAGCCCCAGGCGGTGAACCTTGCCAATCACGGCATTGCGGGTGATGCCGCCGAGCTCAGCGGCGATCTGGCTTGCGGACAGGCCCTCGCCCCACAATTTTTTCAGACTCTCGACGCGTTCATCGGTCCAGGTCATGCGTCTTCCCTCAGCGTGAGGCGGCGAATAGGTCTCGACAGAATCCATCCTCAGCTCCGGTCGGCCTTAGGCCGGCCAGATGCTTACTCCCCACTACTGATGAACTCAGAAACCTGTCCGCCGCACGAAATGTCGTACCTGACGATCAGGAAGCTACAATATGGCGGGAGTCGGGCGCAAGAGTCCGTATTGCCGCGTCCACACCTTCTGATTCGGAAACCGCCCGACATCCACACCTATCTGCACGAAAACGGGGCCGTCGCCTTCCCGGGTGGTCTCGGACGGCCTTCCGTCGATGTTGACAGGCAGCCGGGCCGCAATAGAATACGTGTCTAGTGCCGCCCGGAGAGGCGGCACATTTCATTTCGTACGATTGCTGGCATTTTTTATGAGCGGGCGTGCATGAGCGGGGCTCAAATATCGCATTTGTTGCCGACCTATGCGCGCGTCGATCTCGCGTTCGAGCGCGGGGAGGGCGTGTGGCTCGTGGCAACCGATGGTGAGCGCTATCTGGACCTCACGTCGGGCGTGGCGGTCAACGCGCTCGGCCATGCCCATCCGCATCTGATCGCAGCGATCACCGAGCAGGCCAACAAAGTCTGGCACGTCTCCAATCTCTTCCGGATTCCGGAAGCCGAGCGGCTGGCGGCGCGGCTCTGCGAGGCGAGCTTCGCGGATACGGTCTTCTTCACCAATTCCGGTGCCGAGGCCATGGAATGCGCCATCAAGATGGCGCGCAAATACCAGTCGGCCGGCGGTCAACCCGATCGCTTCCGCATCATCACGTTCGAAGGCGCGTTTCATGGCCGCACGCTGGCTACGCTCGCGGCCGGCGGCCAGAAGAAATATCTCGAAGGCTTCGGCCCGCTGGTCGAAGGCTTTGACCAGGTTCCGTTCTGCGATCTGGCGGCGACCAAGCGGGCGATCGGGCCGGCGACGGCCGCGATCCTGATCGAGCCGATCATGGGCGAGGGCGGAGTGCGGGTGGTGCCGCCGGAATTTCTCAGGGCCCTGCGCCGCCTGTGTGACGAGAACGGGCTGCTTCTGATGTTCGACGAAGTGCAGACCGGGATGGGGCGCACCGGCGACCTGTTCGCCTATCAGCGCTACGGCGTCGCGCCCGACATCATGGCGCTGGCCAAGGCGCTTGGCGGCGGTTTTCCGGTCGGCGCCTGCCTCGCCACCACCGAAGCCGCCAAGGGCATGACCGCCGGCACGCACGGCTCGACCTTCGGCGGCAACCCGCTCGCCATGGCGGCCGGCAACGCCGTGCTCGACGTGATGCTGGCGCCCGGCTTCCTGGAGCGCGTGCGCCGAACCGGGCTGGTGTTCAAGCAGAGGCTGGCGGAGATCAAGGATCTCTATCCCTCCGTCGTCGCCGAGGTGCGCGGCGAAGGACTGCTGGTCGGCCTGCGCGCCCTGGTGCCGAACGCCGAGCTGGTCGACGAATTGCGCGCCGAGAAGACCATTACGGCCGCGGCCGGCGACAATGTGGTGCGGCTCCTGCCCCCGCTGATCGTGAGCGAGGACGAGATCGCCGAGGCGGTCAAGCGCATCGAGCGCGTCTGCGGCCGCCTGGCCAAGGCGCACAAGGGAGTGCGCCCGGAGGCGGTCGGATGAAAGCGAACGGCCTCCGCCACTTCCTCGATCTGACGGACATTTCCAAGGCCACGTTGCGCGGGATGCTCGAGGCCAGCCGCGCCATGAAGGCCAAGCGCAAAAGCGCGGCCGAACGCAAGGGCGCGGCCGAGCGCCCGCTCGCCGGCAAGACGCTCGCCATGATCTTCGACAAGCCTTCGACCCGCACCCGCGTTTCCTTCGAGGTGGCGATGCGTCAGCTCGGAGGCGACGCCATCATGCTCACCGGCCAGGAGATGCAATTCGGCCGTGGCGAGTCGCTCGCCGATACGGCGCGCGTGCTCTCGCGCTACGTCGACGTGATCGTGATCCGCATTCTCGACCACGAGGACTTGGCCGAGCTTGCCCGCCACGCCACCGTGCCGGTCATCAACGGTCTCACGCGCCGTTCGCACCCCTGCCAGGTGCTCGCCGACGTCATGACCTTCGAGGAGCACCGCGGCCTGATCAAGGGCAAGACCGTGGCCTGGTCGGGCGACTCCAACAATGTGCTGGCGTCCTGGATGCATGCCGCAGAACGCTTTGATTTCCGCTTGCGGGTCGCGACGCCGCCGGAGCTCGCGCCCAAGAAATGGTTGGCCGATTGGGCCAAGGCATCCGGCGCCGACATTGTCATCGGCAGCGATCCGGAGGAGGCGGTGAAGGGCGCGGACTGCGTTGTCACCGATACGTGGGTATCGATGGGCGACAAGGACGGGCAGCGCCGTCACAACCTGCTCAAGCGCTATCAGGTCAATGCGCGCACCATGGCGCGGGCGAAGCCCGATGCCTTGTTCATGCATTGCCTGCCCGCGCATCGCGGCGAGGAGGTCACCGACGAGGTGATCGATGGGCCGCAATCGGTCGTGCTCGACGAGGCGGAAAACCGGCTACACGCCCAGAAGGGAATCTTGGCCTGGTGCCTGCACGCCGGTTAGCCAAATGGCAGGCCGCTTTCTGTCGGTATATCGGGCCTCACGGTCAAGTCGATCGATGCGGCAAGCAATGCGGTAGACCCACACTATATAGCGCAGCATGAGCAGTCCCAGCGTCGAAATTCCCACCCGCGCGCCGGCGGCCACGTCAGCGGACGATACGATCCTGCCGTTCGAGGTCGCCGCCCTCGACCTGCGCGGCCGCGTCGTCCGCCTCGGTCCGGCGGTCGACGAGATCCTGAACGCCCACGATTATCCGGCGCCGGTCGCCAAGCTGCTCGGGGAAGCGATCGTGCTGACGGTGCTGCTCGGGTCGGCCCTGAAGATGGAAGGCCGCTTCATCCTGCAGACCCAAAGCGACGGCCCGGTGCGCATGCTCGTGGTCGATTTCACGACACCCGGCAAGGTGCGGGCCTGCGCCCGTTTCGACGCGGCGCGGGTCGAAGCCGTCACGGCGTCGAGCCGTGATGCCGCGGGCCTCCTGCTCGGCCGCGGGCACCTCGCCATGACCATCGACCAGGGACCGGACATGAGCCGCTACCAGGGCCTGGTCGCGCTCGAAGGGCAGGACCTCGAGCACGCGGCTCATGAATATTTCATGCGCTCCGAGCAGATCCCGACCCGCATCCGCATGGCGGTCGGCGAGGAATTCTCCGCCGGCCGCGACGGCGCCCGCCATTGTTGGCGGGCAGGCGGCATCCTGCTGCAGTTCCTGCCCAAGGCGCCGGAACGAGCCCGCCAGGCCGATCTCGATCCCGGCGATGCGCCGCCGGGCTCAGCGTATCATGGCGGGACGCCCCATCAGGTGCCCGAGGACGATGCCTGGGTCGAGGGTCGCTCCCTGTTCGAGACCGTCGAGGATGTCGAGCTGATCGACCCCGCGGTCTCGGCCGAGCGCCTGGTCTATCGTCTCTTCCACGAGCGCGGAGTGCGCGTCTTTCGCAGCACGACGGTGAACGCACAGTGCTCCTGCTCGCGCGCCGGCGTGGCCGACATGCTCAAAAGCTTCTCGCAGGACGATCGCGACCATATGGTCGAGAACGGGATCATCACGGTCACCTGCGAGTTCTGCAATTCGAGCTATGTGTTCGAGCCGGAATCGGTGGTCGGCAGTCGGTCCTAGGCGGGCGTTGCGCCTGCGCGGCCGGGCCGCGATGCCCGGCCACCTGCGCGCAATGCCCATGCGATCGGCTTGATCCAGCCGCGTGGGCGAAACTGCCGGTTCGGCTGGCGCGATCCTCTCGATCAGGAGCGGCGATTTTCCGCACCCAACGCGGTCAGTTGATCGTGCGTCCGCCCTGCGGGCTATCGAGCGAGAAGGCCGGTATGTCGATGTCGAACGGCTCGCCCGCCTCGGTCACCATGCCATAGGTTCCGGTCATGAATCCCGAGGGGGTCGGCAACGGCACCCCGCTGGTGTATTCGAAGTCCTCACCGGGCCGAAGCACCGGCTCTTTGCCGATGACACCGGCGCCACGCACCTCCTTCAGCCGCCCGAGCGCGTCGGTGATGCGCCAATGGCGCGTCTTGAGCTGGACCGTCTCGTCTCCGAGATTGGTGAGGGTGATGGTATAAGCCCAGAAATAGTGGCCGTTGTCCGGCGACGACCGGTCGGGCAGAAAGCGCGGCGTCACCTTGATCTCTATTCCACGGGAGACGGATTGATACATGATTGAGCTCTCAGCCTAATTGTGGGCACTTTGACGCGTGAGGATCGCCCGGTAAACGGCTTCCGAGGCGGCTTGAACTTGTCGTGATGACCTGATTTTCAGGCTGCCGCGGGTCCTATCCACAATTTATGCTGGTCCGTGTTCGCATGAAAGATCGCCAGGAATGCATGCCCCCGTGGTGACGGCCGGACGCGATCTGCGACTCGACTTGTTCCGCGGGATCGCGCTCTGGCTTATTTTTCTCGACCATATCCCCTCCAACGTCGTGAGCTGGATCACGATCCGCAACTACGGGTTCAGCGACGCGACCGAGATCTTCATCTTCATTTCCGGCTACACGGCGGCCTTCGTCTACGGCAAAGCCATGCGCGAGCGCGGCTTTGTGGTCTCCGGCGCCCGCATCCTGCGCCGGGCCTGGCAGATCTATGTCGCCCACGTTTTCCTGTTCGCCATCTATATGGCTGAAATCTCGTACGTTGCCACCAGCTTCGACAACCCGCTCTATGCCGAGGAAATGAACATCCTGGATTTTCTGAAGCAGCCCGACATGACCATCGTCCAGGCGCTGCTGCTCAAGTTCAAGCCGGTGAACATGGATATATTGCCGCTTTACATCATCCTTCTGCTGCTGTTCCCGCCGATCCTGTGGCTCCTGCAGCGCTGGTCGATGCTGGCGCTCGGCGCCTCGCTCGCCCTCTATGTGCTGGCCTGGCAATTCGGCTGGAATCTCTCGGCCTATCCGGAGGGCTCCTGGTACTTCAATCCATTCGCCTGGCAGCTTTTGTTCGTGTTCGGCGCCTGGTGTGCGCTCGGCGGTGCAAATCGGCTCGCGCCGCTCTTGCGATGGCCGCCCACTTTGGTCGTCGCCATCCTCTATCTCGGATTCGCGTTCATCATCGCATTGTCGTGGTATCTGCCGGAGCAGATCAGCATCGTTCCGCATTGGCTCGAGGACCTGATCTATCCCATCGACAAGACCAATCTCGACGTGCTGCGTTTTGCGCACTTCCTGGCGCTGGCGGTCTTGACGGTGAGGTTCGTGCCACGCACCTGGCCGATGTTGAACTCGTGGATCCTCTACCCGGCCATCCTGTGCGGGCAGCATTCGCTCGAAATCTTCTGCCTGGGCGTGTTCCTGGCCTTCGCCGGACACTTTGCATTGGTGGAGATTTCCGGCGCCTTCTGGATGCAGGTGATGATCAGCTTCTTGGGGGTGGCCGCTATGATCGCGACGGCGGCACTGATAAAGTGGTACAAGGACTTAGAAGGACGAAGTCCCGGGTCGCGTTCGAAACCTCCGGATGCGGATCTCGCGGGAGGGGAGGCATGAGGACGTTCATAGCGGTTGTGTTGACCGCCGCCGCGCTGGCCGGGCGGGCGTTCGCCGTGGATCCGCCCTCATGCGCGGTGCCGGACAATTTATTGTTTGTCGACAACAGCTTGAACCGGGTCACGACGGCGGTCGGCAAGCAGCATAAGCTGGTGATCGCAGTGTTCGGTACCGGCTCGTCGATGCTCGCGGGCGCGGATGGCCCGAGCTTGGCTTATCCGGCGAGACTCGAAGCGGCGCTTAACCAGAGGCTGTCCAATGTCATGGTCAGGGTCGCGACCCGGACCAAAGCCGGCCAAACCGCCGAAAGCATGCGGCACAACGTGAAGGACTTGCTGGTCGACGAGAAGCCCGACTTGGTGATATGGCAAACCGGAACCGTGGACGCCATTCGCAGGGTCGAGGTCGATGGGTTCCGGGCGGCGCTGGAGGCCGGCGTGGACACCTTGCAGGCCGGAGGGGCCGACGTCATCCTGATGAACATGCAATACAGCCCACGCACCGAGTCCATGATCGCGGTCGGTCCTTACGTGGACGAGATGCGTTCCGTGGCTCAGCAGCGCGAGGTCGCCCTGTTCGATCGTTTCGCGATCATGCGCAACTGGTCCGACGAAGGCGCCTTTGACTTCTATGCGGCGGGCCGTGACAATGGCTTGGCGCAGCGGGTCCACGATTGCCTGGGCCGGGCCATCGGGACGCTGGTGATCGAGGATGGTCATCTTCAGCCATTTGTGAACAAAACCGGACAATAAATTCAGCCGTTCGTAATGAAAAGATGTAATAAAATCAGGGATATGGGAACGCATCCAGGGGACTATCGCCGGACATGAGCCAACGTCGATTTCCACGGTCGATCGCCCTGATCTCCGCAGCGGCGGTGATGGCCACAATCGGACTCACCCTCGGCCCGGTGCTGGCTCCGACGCAGATGCGCTCGGTCGCCGCGACGGCGGTCCTTCCGGCTGCGCCCTCCGCCTCCGCCCCAGGAGACCCCGGAGATCTGCACCCCGCCTGCAAGGTCGCCGCCAGTCAGGACCGCCTGGACTATCCGCTCATGCGCGTGTCGCGCCACCTCGAGAGCGAGCGCTCGATCAAGATCGTGGCCATCGGTTCCTCATCGACCGCCGGGGCCGGCGCCAGCTCGCCCGAGGCCACCTATCCGAGCCGCCTCGAGGCCGAGCTCACCCGGCATTTTCTATGGCAGGATATTACGGTGCTGAACCGCGGCAGCAACGGCGAAGAGGTCGGCGACATGCTGGCGCGCTTCGACACTAGCGTCATCGCCGAAAAGCCAGATCTCGTCATCTGGCAGATGGGAACCAACTCGGTGCTGCGCGACCACCCGATCGATCCCAGGGCCACAATGCTGCATCAGGGTCTGGCGCGCCTGAAGGCCATCCACGCCGATGTGATCCTGGTCGATCCGCAATATTCCCCGAAGGTCATCGCCAAGCCGGAGATCGACGGCATGGTAGCGCAGATCTCGGCCACCGCCAAGGAGCAGAGCGTCGACGTGTTTCGCCGTTTCGCCATGATGCGGCGCTGGTACCAGACCGACCATTTGCCGTTCGACGCGTTCGTGTCGCTTGACGGGGTGCACATGAACGATTGGAGCTATGCCTGCCTCGCCAAGTGGCTCGGCACCGCGATCGTGGAGGCGGCCACGCGCCCGACCGCGACCGCGAGCAGACCGGTGCATTGATCCTGAGCCGGCGTCCCGGCGCTTCCAGGGTTGCGTCCCGCGCCGGCATCGGCGCGCCTTGCCAATAACAATTGCTCGGCCTACTGGCTGGGGGCCTTCCGGCGCGGATGCGTTGAGGCGAAATTGTCGCGACAAACTGTCGGGAAAAATCGGCGGACACCGTCCATGTGCGGAACATGCAAATCGAGCGCCCGCGCCGCCCTTGCGGGGCTGGTCGGTCTTTCTGTTCTCGGGCTCGCCGATATTCGACCCCTTGCGGCCCAAACTCCCACGCCTGATCCGGCGCCCGCCTGGGCCGACCCCGAGCTGGTGCGGGCCGCCCGCGCCGAGGGCGGCAGCCTCACGGTCTATTCCTCGGTGAACGAGCAGGAGGCACTGCCGTTCTGGAAGCTGTTCGAGGACGCGAGCGGCATCAAGGTCGAATATGTGCGCGCCGGCGACGTGGTCCTGATCGGGCGCATCGCCATCGAGCAGCGGGCCAAGCAGCGTTCGTGGGACCTGCTGTTGAGCCCGGCGGTCGGCCGGTTGCCACGCGATTTCATGCAGCCGCTCGATCTTTCGGAGGCCCGGAACCTCATGCCGCAGGCGCGCGACCCCGAGCGTCGCTGGTACGGGGTCTACGCCAACTATGACGTGCCCTCCTACAACAGCAAGCTGGTCAATCGGGCCGATCTGCCGAAGAGCTACGAGGACTTCCTCAATCACAAGGAGTGGGCCGGCCGGGTCGCCGTCGAGCAGACCGACGTGCAGTGGCTGAGCGCCCTGTTCACGCATTATGGCGAGGAGCGCGCCCGCAAGCTGGTCGGCGACATCGTGGCGACCCTCAAGCCCGTTCTGATCGACGGCCATCTGGCGCTGGCGCGCGCGGTCGCGGCCGGGGAATATGCCGTCACATTGAACAATTATCTCAATCTGACCGTGAACATGCAGCTCACCGGCGCGCCCACCGACTATTGGGGGCTCGATCCGGTCGCGGTCTTCTTCGGCTCGGTCGCCGTCAATCCGCTGGCGCCCCATCCCAAGACCGCGGCGCTGGCCGCCAATTTCGTGCTCAGCAAGGAAGCGCAGCACATGCTGACCACGGCCGGGCGGCTGCCGGTGCGGCCGGACGTGATGCCGAACCCCCCGGACGCGATCAGCAAGCTCGGGCAAAGGAAGATCATCGTGGTGGATTTTCCGGGCGATGATGAAAGGAAGTGGCAGCGGACGTTCCAGGATCTGTTCAGGTCGCGGTAAAGGTGGCCCAGGACCGGCGGAGCAGAAGCCGCATTCGTATTCTTGTTCTTGCGTCGTCGCATTTCGCTCGGAACACCGGGTTCCACTTTGCCCGCAAATGCTCTAATCCAATCGCGCGTGACAGGGAGACATAGATGAAGCTTTGTCGATTTGACGAGGACCGGCTGGGCGTGGTGACCGGTGACAAGGTCCATGACGTCACCGAGGCGCAGAGCCAGATCAGGGCCGGCGCGCGCTACGACATGAAGGGCGATGCCGTGATTGCGGCGCTGCCGGCGTGGCGCAAGCGCATCGAGGACTTGGCCGCCAAGGCGCCCGGAATCCCCCTCGCGCAGGTCAAGCTGATCTCGCCGGTGGCCCGGCCGTCCAAGGCCATGGCGGCGCCCACGAACTACGGCAAGCATATCGAGGAAATGGCGTCGCGCCGCGATATCCCGGAATCGGCCAAGCGGCCATCGCCCAAGATCGGCCAGGCCGGCATCTTTCTCAAATCGAACTCGGCGATCGTGGGTCCCTCGGAGGGAATTCCGCTGCGGTTTCTCGACCGGCTCAACGAGCACGAGGTGGAGCTGGTGGTGGTCATCGGCAAGGAGGGAAGCGACATTCCGCGCGACAAGGCCAAGGACTACATCGCCGGGTATACGCTCGGCCTCGACATGACGGTGCGCGGTCCCGAAGACCGCAGCTTCCGCAAATCGGTCGACGGCTATGCGGTGCTCGGTCCCTGGATGGTGACCGCCGACGAAATCCCCAACCCCGACGACGTGACGATCACGCTTCACAACAACAACGAGCTCAAGCAAACCGCCGACACCAAGGATCTGATCTACGACATCGGCCGGCTGATCGAGTTTGCCTCGTCGTTCTACACCCTCTATCCGGGCGACGTGTACTACACGGGCACGCCGCATGGGGTCGGTCCGGTGAAACCGGGCGACGTGCTGCGCATCCATTCGGCTCCGCTCGGCGCGTTCGAGATCAAGGTCAGGGCGCACAAGGCCGGTGGCTAAGTTGGTCGATCCGACGGTCATGAGCCGGAATGTCATCGTTGTCGGAGCCGGGCAGGCGGCGGCCCAGTTGTGCCTGAGTCTGCGCGCCGGCGGGTTCAGAGACCGCATCCTGATGATCGGTGCCGAGCGGTTTGCGCCCTATCAGCGCCCGCCGCTGTCGAAGAAGTTTCTGACCGAGCGGCGCGCGCCCGAAACGCTGCTGCTGCGCCCGGAGACGCTTTGGCGCGACCAAGGCGTCGAGCTCGCGCTCGGCACGACGGTGGGTGCGCTCGACCTCGCGCGCCACACCCTGGCGACCATTGACGGGCAGGAGCACACCTATGGCACGCTGGTGCTCGCGACCGGGACGCGCGCGCGGGCGTCGACTGGTCCGGGCGCGGCCCTCGAAGGCGTGTTTTCGTTGCGCTCGATCGACGACGTCCACCGTCTGCGTCCGGCCCTCGATTCCGCCCGCCGCATCGTCATCGTGGGCGGCGGTTACATCGGTCTCGAGGTCGCCGCCGTCATGCGCCAGGAAGGTCGCGACGTGATGGTGCTCGAGGGCGAGGACCGGCTCCTGAAGCGGGTGACCGGCACCGACGTGTCGGGCTTCTTCGAGACGCTGCACCGCGAGCGGGGCGTCGACATCCGGCTGGGCGCGCGGCTGGCGGAGGTGATCGGGGATGGCGCGGTTTCCGGTGTCCGCCTGGCGGACGGGACCGTCGTCCCGGCCGACATCGTCCTGCTCGCGATCGGATCGCAGGCCAACGATGATCTCGGCCGCAGCGCCGGGATCCCGTGCCGCGACGGCATCCTGGTCGACACGCTCGCCCGCACCCCGGTGCCCAACGTCTATGCGATCGGGGATTGCACGCGCTTCCCGAGCGGCCGCTTCGGCCGGCACATTCGCTTGGAAAGCGTGCAGAACGCGATCGATCAGGCCAAGGCCGCCGCCGGCGCCATCCTCGGCACGCCGCGGCACTATGATCCGGTGCCCTGGTTCTGGTCGGATCAGTACGAGATCAAGCTGCAGATGGCCGGCCTTTCGGACGGCTACGACAGCGCCGCGCCGGTCGGTGATCGCGCCACGCCGCGGTTCTCGGTGGAGTATCGGGCGCAAGGAAGATTGATCGCGGTCGATGCGGTGAACGATGCCCGCGCCCACATGATGGCACGCCGACGCATTGCGGAGGAGTGCGTATCGGCCGAGGTGCCGGAACCGGCCCCGTCCGCCTGACCGCGCCTCGCCGCCACGGCGCAATGGCGCGATTTCTCCGATGGCCGCTTGCCGGGAGATGTGCAAGAATCTGAACCGATGGCGGGCGCCGCGATTTTGCCGCCGGGCGCCGGCCGCGCAGGCCTGCGGTTCAACATGCGGTTCAATCATGATGGAGACGGTCATGCTTTTGCGGAGCTCGATCGGTTCAATCGTGCTGGTGGCGGCGATGGTCGCCACGATCACGGGGGCGCGCGCGACGGATGAAACGAAATATCCGGATTGGCGGGGCCAGTGGACGCGCATCAACATCGCCCCCGGCCCGGCTTCCTTCGATCCGACCAGGACCGTCGGTGCCGGGCAACGGGCTCCGCTGACGTCCGAATATCAGGCCATCCATGCGGCCAGCCTGGCCGACATGGCGGCGGGCGGCTTCGGCAACGATCGGACCAATTCTTGCTTCTCGCCCGGCATGCCGCGCATCATGAACGTGTACACGGCGATGGAGATCCTGGTCACCCCGGAGACTACGCATATCCTGATCAACAATATTCGCGACAACCGTCGAATCTACACCGACGGGCGCGACTGGCCGGACGACATCGATCCGTCCTATGCGGGCTATTCGATCGGAAAATGGCTCGATACCGCCGGCACCGGGACCTATGACGTGCTCGCGGTCGAGACCCGCGGCTTCAAGGGACCCCGTTTCTACGACGATACCGGCCTCCCGCTGCATCATGACAACCAGACGATCGTCAGGGAACGCCTCTACGGCGACCGGGCCGACCGCAACATCCTGCATGACGACATCACGGTCATCGACCATGCCCTGACCCGCCCCTGGTCGGCGACCAAGAACTACCGTCGCGGCCAGCAGGCGCGCCCGCTGTGGCCGGAGAACAGCTGCATCGAGGCGAACCAGCACGTGCGCGTCGGCCCGGAGAGCTACATGCTGAGCGCGGATGGTCTGCTGATGCCGGTCAAGCGGGACCAGCCGCCGCCGGATTTGCGATATTTCAAGTCTTCGAGGTGACGCTTGCGGATTTGAGCATGCGCTCATAAGAAGCCTCAAAAGATGGATCGGAGAGCGACATGATCAAAGTCAGACGGCTCGGCCACGCCACGCTGGCGACGCCCGACCTCGAGCAGCAGGTCGATTATTACAGCCGGCTGCTCGGATTGAGCATCATCGAAAAGACCAAGAATCGGGTCTTCTTGGGCACCAAGCAGGGCTTCGAGGCGATCGAGCTGGTGCGCGGCGAGGCGGGCGCCCTCCAGCGGGTCTCGTTTCAGATCGCGCCCGGCAGCGATCTCGCCGACGTCGTCAAGCAGCTGCAGAAGGGCGGGATCAAGTGCGAGCGCCGCAAAGGCGTCTCGCCCGGGATCGCCGAGGCGGTGACCTTCGAGGACCCCAAGGGAACGCCGATCGATCTTTACGCCGAGTACCAGTTCGCCAAGCCGGACGGCATCCCGAGCATCTTCAACATCCTCAAGCTCGGTCATGTCGCCTACCGGGTGCTCGACGTCCAGAAGGTCGTCAAGTTCTACTGCGACATCCTGGGCTTCCGGGTGTCCGATTGGCGCGGCGACTTCTTCGTGTTCCTGCGCTGCAATACCGATCATCATACGCTGAATTTCATCATCGACGAGAAGCCGCAGCTGCACCACATCGCCTTCGAGGTGCTCGACTGGTCGGAGATCCACAAGGCCATCGATTACCTCGCCCACAACAAGGTCCACCTGGTGTGGGGCCC
>DASZKX010000023.1:0-2050 GCA_035552735.1 Xanthobacteraceae bacterium | reverse complement strand
TCGATCGTGGTCATCTCGTCGTGCAGGATGTTCGGATCGGCCTTGTCGCGGTAGATGCGCTCCTTGAAGATGGACTGATTGTCGAGATGAAGCGGCAGGCCGGCTTCGTCGTAGGCGCGCGGTCCCTTGAAGCCGCGGGTCTCGACCTCGAGCACGTCGTAGCGCCCATTGCCGTCCTCATCGATCCATCGGCCGATCGAGTAGCCCGAAAACGTCGGCTCGATGGCCTTGGGCCAATCGCGGCCGTCGGTGAAGATGCGACGGTAATGATCGTACATGCCGACCAGAATGTAGGTCGTGTCCGGGGTGACGACGAATTCCATCGGGATGAATGCCATCATCATGTGCGGCATGCCGGCCGCGCGGCCCGAGGTGGTGGGGAAATTGCCCAAGCCGCCCTTGGCCTGATCCGCGATGCTCGCCTCCAGGATCGCCTGATACTCGGGCGTCAGCGGCGCCTGTTGACCCAATCCCCACGGCTTGGTCTGGTCGTGCGACGGCTGACCCGGAAGCCCGCGCACCGCGAAGCGCGCCCACTGGCCCCGCCAGTCGGGATACTTCGTATCATCGGCGGCCCGCGCGGCGCCGATCGTCAGCGCGGCGCCGATCGTCAGTGCGGCGGCGAACGCGACTGCAACTGCCGCGATCCGGCTTCGATCCAGCATGAATACCTCCCGGCATTTCGGATCGCTCGATTGATCGCGATCGAGGCCACAGGCACGTATCAACGAGCGAGGCTACACCGCCTGCGCTCCGTCCGAAAGGCGCCACTGTCCGCGTGTTGACCCGGAGCAGGACCGTCGGCGGGCAATGGGCCGGTTGCCACGCGCGGACGCACTACGTGCGCTACAAATTCTTCGAGGCTGCCGCGGTGGTGGCGGCGTCGCCCCATTCGGGCGCGTCGGCGCCGTCGCCCCAGCGTTTGGGCCGGTAGAAGGTGTGGACGCCGAGCTTGTACATTTTCGTCATTTCATGCACCCAGCTCGGGTGCACCCAATAAGCGTGGTAGTGCGTGGCCTTGCCGACTTCCGGCAGCCAGAGCTGGCCGTCGAGGGTTTCGGTCGCGATCTTCTTGGCGCGCTCGAAGGCGTCCGGCTCGCGCACCACCTCGGGGATTCCATCGCACGCGAAGGTGAATTGGCAGGCCAGATGGTGGCTGGCGTTCTGGTAGACCACGCCGCAGACCGTGTTGGGATAATAGCCGGAGAACACGCGGTTCATCACCACCTGGGCGACCGCGATCTGGCCGCGCACCGGCTCCCCGCGCGCCTCGAAATAGATCGCTTCGGTCAGGCATTTGATCGACTTGGCGCGGCCCTTGTCGTCGAGCTGCAGGCGCTCGGCCGGGCTCATCGGGCGCTGGCCCTCGCCGGTGACCTGGCCCTTGCGGGCGATGGTCTCGCCGCCTCTTGCGCCGTCATCCTTGCGGTCCGGCTCCGGGGTCAAGGCCGCGCTCTGCAAGTCGGGCGCGGCCGAGGCGCGCGGATCGTCCAGCTGCGGCGCTTCGCCCGGCATCCAGGGCTGGATGACGCCGAATGATGCCTGCGGGTCGATGCCGAAATAGAGCCGCGCCACCCGCATGCTGGGATCCGCATCTTCCGGCCCTATGACCTCGCCGGTGTCGGGATGCAGCTCCGCTTCTGCGGGCCCCGCAGGCGGCTGCGGCGGCTGCGCCGACAGCGCCGACGCGCCGCCGACAGGCCGGCGCCCCGGCAGATCGGGCCAATAGCCGGTGGGATCATCGGGCGGGCCGTTATCGAGGCTTGCGACCGAGAACGGCGGCGTCTGGGCGTCAGGCGGCTTTTGGTCGAGCGGTTCCGCGCTCGCCGGCGCATTCGCAACCGGAGCCGGCGCCTCGCCGATCGGGGTCACGGCTTGGGCTTCCGGTTGGGCCGTCTGCTCGATCGGCGGCTCCGCGTCGGCCACCACGGCGGGCGGTTGCGGCTCGGGAGCCGGGCTCGCGATGAGGCGATCGCCCTTCTTCAAAGGCGCAGGCGATTGCTCGGCCACCGGCGTCGCATCCGGCTCCTCCTCCGGCTGCGCATGGACA
>DASZKX010000022.1:0-5056 GCA_035552735.1 Xanthobacteraceae bacterium | reverse complement strand
GCGGCTTCGATCGGCATGCGGTCGAGCATCGGATGCGAGAAGCTGTGATAGCCGACGGTGTGGCCCTCGGAGAGCTCACGCTGCGCCAGCGCCGGACGGGCGGCCGCGTTGCGGCCGATCAGGAAGAACGTGGCGCGCACGCATTCCCGCCGTAGCGCGTCGAGAACGCGCTCGGTGGTGGCGGGCCATGGCCCGTCGTCGAAGGTGAGCACCACTTCCTTGGGGGCGAGCGGCAGGGTCTGGGGAAACTGCTTGCGGCCCACCCGCGGCGTGGTCGCGGCGTCCACATCGAGAAGGCGCGCGGTGCCGAGCGCGTCGGCATTGCCGGGGCAGGGCGGGGCGCCTTGGGCGTGGGCGGCGGCCACGGATAGCGCGAGGATTGCTGCCGACACTTTGATGCTGAGGATCATCCCGGAGGCTTTAGCGCAGGATCGGCGCGATGGCGAATAACAAGCGCGTATCCCTGTCGTCCCGGCGAACGCTCGCGAAAGGGCCGCCGGGACGCCGCAGCCGAAAGAGAGGTACGGCGTCGACCAAATCGCGGTCAGGGACGCTCAACGTTTCACTCCCTCGCCCCGCAGGGGAGAGGGTGGGGTGAGGGGGGTTACGATGATTCCGTATCGCACCGCCGGAGCCCCCTCATCCCACCTTCTCCCGCGCGAAGTCGGATATATCCGACTTCGCCACCAAACATGACCGAAGTCGGATATATCCGACTTCGCCACCAAACATGACCGAGGTCGGATATATCCGACCTCGGTTGGGAGAAGGAGTGAAAGGCAGTCCCTACCTAACAAGCCGCTCGGTTGCGAGCAATTCGTCCGCTACGGCACCTTCGCGTAGGGCTCCATGCCTTTCGCCACGATGGTGGACGCGGCCGCCGGAGAGGACAGGAACTTGGCGAACGCCAGCGCGCCGTCGTGCTCGGCAGCGCCCTTGACCACACCCGCTACCATCAGGAACTTGATGCCCGGAATATCGGGCAGCGGCTCCAAGAGCTCGACGCCCTTGAGGGTGTTGAAGTTGCGCTTCTGCGCCACGCCGATTTGCGCGCCGCCGGCGGCGACCAGCTGGGCGGCGGCGTCGCCGCCCTGGGTGAGCTTGATCTTCGGCTTGAGCTCGTCGGCGATGCCCATGCGCATGATGAGGCCGGCGAAATAGGTCCCGTCCTGGGCGCCGCCGCTGGGGTTCGGATAGGCGATGCTGTCGGCCGCCAGGAGCGCGCGCTTGAACGCCTCGGGCGTGCCGATGTCGGGCTTGGGGGCGCCGGCGCGAACCCCCACGCCGAGCGGTGAGCGCGCGATATCGATGAGCGTGCCGGCTTCGACGCGGCCTTGCTTGAGCAGGTCATCGAGCACGTAGCGCTCGTTGATGGTGAGGTCCGCGGCTTCGGATTCGACGCGCGTCTTCATCTTCGGGGTCGAGCCGTATTCGATCACCAGCTTGTAGCCGGTCGCGCCCTCGAAGTCGGGCGTGAGCGCACCCAGGATCGATTGCATGTTGCCGGTGCTCAGTACCTTGATCTCGGCGGCGGCGGCCTGGCTCGCCGGCATGGCCAGCCCCGCCGGCAAGGCCAGCCAAAGCAGCCGCGCCATCGCCCCAATGGTCGTTCGTTTCATCGTGTTCCCCCCTGTGGCTGAAGCTCGGCGATTCATCGATGGCAGGTCATTTCTTGAATTGCGGGCTTTCCGCGAAGATTGCGCGCGCGGTCTGCCGGCGGGCCGTGGACGTCGGCTGCCTATTCATGGCGATCTCGTTGATCATCTTCTTGAGGATCGCATCCGCGAACGTATCGAAGTCCTTGGCGACGATCATGAACGCGCCGGGACCGCCGATCACGTTGTCTTTGTAGTAGGCATCGAGATTGGGCTCCCAGGCTAGGATCGGCAGGCCGTTGATGACGACATCGGCCGCGACCGCCTCGTCGCGCGCTCGCGTCACTGACCGGCCCCGATTGTTGGAGCCATCGCCCGAAACGTCGATCACCCGCCGCTCGCCCTTGAAAGGGCTCTGCGGAAACCATTTCATGGCGGTGTCGATGGCGCCGGAGATCGAGGTGCCGCCGCCGAACAGCTTGCGCGGCGTGCTGGCGAGCAGGAAGGCCACGGATTCCGCGGATGCCTCGTCCTTGACCAAGGTCCAGGGCAGGATCTGGGCCTGCAGCTGCGGGCCAGTCCATTGGAACATCGCGACCGCGATCGATTGCTTGCCGCCGCCGCGGATCGCTTCCAGCACCTGCGGGTCGCGGAAGGCCGCCACGTAGCCTTTTCGCTGCAGCTCGAAGCGCGTCGCATCGACGCTGCCGGAAGCGTCGACCGCGAGCAGGAGCTCCATATCGACCGCGGTCTGCGCCCGGGCGGGCTCGCCGCCGCACACGCCGAGCAACAGCAGGGCGCCGGCGCACACGCTGCGGCAGCCAAGACGGAAGTCGTGCCAGCTCATCTTGCCGTTCCTCATCGCCGACGTTCTCGTTCAATGGTAAGCCCCATTGCGGGTCAGCGAAAGGGCAGGCGCCCGCCGTCAGGGTGGGGCGGTGAAGGCCTAGAGTGGCAGTTGGGACAGGGCGAGCAGCAGCAGTCGCACCCCCAGGGTCAGCCCCACGAACACGGTCAGGGCAACGCCGCCGACACGAAACCGATTGACGGCCTTCGGCATCGAAAGGCCGATCGCGTGGCTGATGCGGCCGAGCACGAAGGCGGCGCACAGGACAGCGAGCCCGATGCGACCGCCGCCGGCGAGCTCCAGAAGCGTAAAGCCGGCGAGGAAGAGGGCGGCATTCTCGGCAAAATTGCCGTGACGCCGGACCGCCAGAAGCAGGTCGTGATGGCCGCCGTCGCCGAGCGACTGGCGATTGCGGCGGCGCGCCCGCACCACGGTTATCATCAGGACGACCTGCATGATGATGAGAATTCCGGCCGTGGCGGCGGAGATGAGCGGCGGGGTGAACGTCATGTCCGGGTTCTCCATCCTTCGGTGGCGGCAAGACACGCGATGCCGGGCTTTGCCTCGAGCGGCGATATATGGTACCAACTGGTACCACCAGGGCAGCGTAGGCTGCCGCCCTGAGCGTGACAAGAGGATACGTGAGCAAGAGCATGCGTGGGCAAGAGCGCGTGTGAGAAAGGGATCGCCATGCGGGCACCAGCGAGGAGCGGGCGGCGGGCGCGCCAGGAGGTCGCCAGACCGCAGCGTGGGCGCATTCTCGATGCCGCCTTCCGGGCCTTCATGCGAGACGGATTCGCGCGGACCAGCACGCTTGCGATCGCCAGCGCCGCCAATGTCTCGAAGCGGGAGCTCTACGCGCAGTTCGGCAGCAAGCAGGCGTTGCTGGGCGCCTGCATCAATGCCCGGGCGGAACGGATGCGCGCGCCGGCTCGCGCAGCCGTGATCGCGGACCGCGACGGTCTCGTTCGGACCCTGATCGCGTTTGGCGCCGCGATCCTGCGCGAGGCATCCGACCCGGCGGTCATCGGCGTGTTCCGCCTGGCGATCACGGAGGCGAGGCGATCACCGCGTGTCGCGGCCATGCTCAATCAGGCCGGCCGCGAAACCAACCACGTGGTGCTGGCCGGCCTCTTGGAGCAAGCCCAGTCGTTGAATCTCATCGCGCGCGCAGCGCCGCGGGAGCTGGCGGCACGGTTCCTAGCCCTGCTGTGGGGCGACTTGTTGTTGCGGCTGCTGCTGCGGGTCGCCAAGCGTCCGACCGAAGCGCAGGCGCAAGCTCGCGCGGCCCTCGCTACGCAAGATTTCCTGAAGCTGTATGGACGTTCATGAAGATATGCACGGACGGCTTGATCTGGATCGACGCTTCCTCCTCCAGCTTGCCGTCGAATGCGGTTCTGACACGGCCCTGATCAGGGCCGTTCTCCATGCCGGTTCGCCGTTCTGGTCCGTGACCGTTCTGGTCCGTGACCGTCGCCGGGAAAAGCCTTTTGCCGCGTCCATGCTTGCGGTAGCATGCAACCAAGGCTGATCAAGCCGGGGAGGGGATGATGCGAATACTCAAGGGTATTGTGATCGCCCTACTGCTGTTGCTCGGAGCGCTTTTTGCCTACCAAGAATTCGGGTTCGATTTTCGCGTGCTGAATTTCCCGTTTCTTGGCGCTTACGGAATTCCCGTCGGCATAGCTTTGATCGTGGCCGGGATGTTGGTCGCCCGATTTTGGCGGATGCCCGGCTGAAGGGGTTGCGCGTCTCGACGCCATCCGGCTGCGATAGCGAAGCCCCGCGTGCCGGCGGTCGCTCGCTGGCCATCGTGAATCTGCAACCAGTTCCGCCAGTCCCGCCCGGCTAGAGCCGAGCGGAATTGTCTTTGGATTACATCGACGCCGGATACCGGCGCAATTATCGGATGCATTCACGCCGACGCGGACCAAGATGCGTGCCGAGCGGGCACACCCGTCCGGGCTCGACCACGACCACGCCCGGCCCCGGCTCGACCACGACCCTTTCCCGGTCGGGACGGCAGTGACCCTCCGGACCGCGCCACCAGCCGATGCCGCACCTGCCTTCGACCAGCGTCACGGCCGCGCCGTGGTCAGCCGCAACCGCGGCGGCCGGCAAGGCTTGTGCCGAAAACGAGCCCCATGCGAGCAGCGCGGCGCCCGCGAGCGCACCGGTGAAACCAGCAACAATCTTCATAGACATTTCAGTTGAAACCTCCGGCTGACGTCAGATCGCCCCGCCGCGGAGTGAAATGCGATTTTGCGCAAAAGCGCAAGTGCCCGCACGCCGCGCGCGAAAAATACGTGTTGGCCGTCACAAATTTGTCGATTTCCGGACCAGCAAGCCGCTACTTGGCGTAGCCCTGCGACCGCAGCCACTTGATCTTGCCGTCGCCCGCCAGCCATTCGTCGATCTCGGCCTTGCTCTTGAAGCCGGTCACGACCTTGGTTTCGACCCCGGGGCAGACGGCCTGGATTTGCCATTCGCCCTCCGCGATCCGCTGCGGCTTGAAGGTCACGCGAGGAGATTTTGCCATGGGCGCACTATGAGCAAGAATTGCGGCGGCGGCTAGTGCCGATTTTGGGGTTTGCGCAAGCAATCCGGGCCGCCG